>JBBTFH010000289.1:0-20506 GCA_038041915.1 Myxococcota bacterium | reverse complement strand
TGGCGCGGCGCCGGGAGCGGCGGCCGCGAAGGCGCCGGCGAAGGCACCGGCGAAGGAGAAGGGCAAGAAGTAGCGCGTCGTGGGCGAGGCCAAGGATGGCGATGGCTGGGTGGTGGCGGGCCTGGGCAATCCCGGCAGCGAGTACGAGGCGACGCGGCACAACGTGGGATTCATGGTTGCCGACGCGCTGGCCAAGAAGATCAGCGCCGGGGCATGGCGGAGAAAATTCGGAGCGGACCTTTGCGAGGCGACCGTCGGCGGGCGCCGAGCGTGGATTGTGAAGCCGAGGACGTACATGAACCTGAGCGGACAAGCGGTATCGGAGGTCGCGCGCTACTTCGGCGTCGCGCCGAGCGCGTTGGTCGTGATCCACGACGACGTGGATCTCGAGCTCGGCCGCTTGAAGGTCAAGCTGGGCGGTGGGCACGCCGGCCACAAGGGCGTCCGCTCGGTGATGGAGTCGCTCGGCACGCCCGAGTTCGCGCGCGTCCGGGTGGGTGTCGGCAAGCGGGCGGGGCGTGACACGGCCGATTGGGTGCTCGACGCGTTCGGCAAGGCCGAGCGCAAGGTCATCGAAGCGACGCTCGTCTGGGCGGCGGACGCCGTGGAGACGATCGTGCAGGGCGACATCACGGCGGCGATGAACCGCTACAACGTGCGTCCCACCGAGGCGGACGCGGACGAGGAGCAGAGCTAGATGGAGATTCAGCGGATCAGCATGAGGGACGCTCCCGGAACGCTCCGGGAGCTCGAGACCGTCTACATCCTGCGCGGGGATCTCGGCGAGGATCGCATCGGCCAGCTCAACGGGCGGCTGCGTGGCCTCATCGAAGAGGTCGGCGGCAAGGTCATAAGGGTCGACAACTGGGGCAAGCGGCGCCTCGCCTACGAGATCAAGAAGCAGATGAAGGGCATCTACCTCGTGTGGCGGTACCTCGCGCCCGGCGCGATCGTGCACGAGATCGAGCGGCAACTGCGCATGCACGACGCGGTGCTGCGCTACTTTACGGTCCACGTGGCGAAGGACGTGCGGCCTGACGCGCGTCCGACCGAGATGGACGAGGAGCGGTTCGCCTTGGGCGGCATGGGCGGCCCCGACGTGGAGGAGCTGGCTACCGGCGCGGCGCCCGAGCGGGGCGAAGAGGGCGCCGGCTTCGCTCCCGGCGAGGGCGAGGGCGCCGCGGAGACCGGGGCAGCCGAGCCCGCGGCCGAGCCCGCAGCCGAGCCCGCGGCCGAGCCCGCGCCCGATCCCGCGCCCGATCCTGCGACGCCCGAGCTTTCCGGAGGCGAGGCCAAAGGCCACCCTCCGGCCCACGAGTAGACGAAGGAGCCCGCGATGGAACCGTACGAGCATCACGACGACCGCAAGAAGAAGGGCGCCGGCAAGGACAAGGATAAGGACAAGGACAAGAAGCGCATGTTCGTGCGGCGCAAGGTGTGCCGCTTCTGTGCCGACCCAGGCCTCGAGATCGACTACAAGAACGTGGCGGTGTTGCGCGGCTTCGTGAGCGAGCGCGGCAAGATCGTTCCGCGCCGGATCTCGGGCAATTGCGCCAAGCACCAGCGGCACCTCGGCACGGCGGTCAAGCGCGCGCGCATGCTCGCGCTGCTGCCGTTCGCCGTCACCGGAAAGTGAGTCGGTCATGCAGCTAATCCTCCGCGAGAACGTCGAGAACCTGGGCAAGTCGGGCGACCTCGTGACCGTTCGCGACGGCTACGGGCGGAACTATCTCCTCCCGCAGGGGCTGGCGGCCTTGGCGACGGCCAAGAACGTCGCGCGCATCGAGCACGACAAGAAGCAGATCCTCGCGCGCGCCGAGAAGGTGACGCAGGAGGCTTCGAGGCGGGCGGAGGCGATTTCGGCGCTGACCCTCACCATCGCCGCCGCTGTTGGCGAGGAGGGCAAGCTCTTCGGCTCGGTGACGGCCAAGGACGTGGAGAGCGCGCTGCGCGAGCAGGGCGTGGACGTTTCGCGCAAGGCGCTCACGCTGCCCGAGGGCGAGCCCATCCGCGCGCTCGGCGTCTACACGATCGACGTCAAGCTCCACGCCGAGGTCAGCGCCAAGCTCAAGGTCTGGGTCGTCGCCAAGTAGCGTCGGGCGCGGCGTGACTCGGACGCTCCCGAACAACATCGAAGCCGAGAAGTCGGTGCTCGGCGGCATCCTGCTGCGCGGCGACGCGCTGCGCGGCATGCAGGCCGAGATCGCGCTCGAGCCGGACGACTTCTACCGTCCGGCGCACCAGGACATCTTCTCGGCGATGCTGACGCTCGCGGATCGCAGCGAGCCCATCGACCCGGTGACGCTCGAGGCCGAGCTCAAACGCCGCGAGACGCTGGTTCGCGCCGGCGGGCTGGTCTACCTCGGCGAGCTGCAGGCGAGCGTTCCGACCGCCGAGAACATTGTTCACTACGCGCGGCTGGTGCGCGACGCGTCGACGGCGCGCATCCTCGTGCAACGCGCGAGCGAAATAGTCGCGCGCGGCTACGAGGGTGCGGGTGATGTCGACCAGTTCGTCGACCAGTCGGAGCAGAGCATCTTCGAGGTGGCGCAGCGGACCCAGCAGACGCGCTTCCAGCACATCAAGCCGATCATCAAGGCGACCTTCGACGCGATCGCGGATCGGGCGGGCCGCGACGAGGACCTGACGGGCGTGCCGACCGGGTTCGCCGACCTCGACCGCCTGACCTGGGGCCTTCAGGCGAGCGAGCTCATCCTGCTGGCCGCGCGCCCGTCGGTGGGAAAGACCAGCTTCGCGCTCTCGATCGCGACCAACGCCGCGGTCAAGTTCCGCATCCCGGTGCTGTTCTTCTCGATCGAGATGGCGCAGAGGAATATCGCCGAACGCCTGCTCTGCGCCGAGGCCAGCGTCGACACGTCGCGCGTGCGCGGTGGCAAGCACCTGAGCCCGCGCGACTGGACGGCGCTCACGCAGGCGGCCTCGCGCCTGGGCGAGACGCCCTTCTTCATCGACGACAGCTCGGCGCCGAGCGCGATGGAGATCCGCGCCAAGGCGCGGCGCTTTCGCTCCGACCGGCAGCTCTTCAAGGACGAGAACGCCAAGGGGCTGATCGTGATCGACTACCTGCAGTTGGTGAGCCCGGCGGCCGGCATCGACAACCGCGAGCAGCAGGTGGCGCACGTATCGCGCTCGCTCAAGGCGCTCGCCAAGGAGGTGCGGATGCCGGTGCTCGCGCTCTCGCAGCTCCGGCGCTCCGCCGAGGATCGCGACACGCAGGAGCCACGCCTCTCCGACCTGCGCGAATCCGGGGCGCTCGAACAGGACGCGGACGTGGTGGCGTTCCTCTACCGCCCGAACAAGGACGACAAGGCGCAGGTCAAGCTCGCGATCGCCAAGCAGCGCAACGGGCCCATAGGCCAGGTCGACCTGGTCTTCCTCGAGACGTTCACGCGCTTCGAGAGCGGCTCCCGGCGCGACCACGACGAGATGTGAGCGAAATCGGCGTGCGCCAGGTGGTCATCGACATCATCAACCACTACGGTGACGAAGGTCTATGAAGTGGGAGGTTGAATGAAAGCCGTCGTACTTCGCGAAATCGGTCCCGCCGAGAACCTGAAGCTGGAAGATGCGCCCAGGCCCGAGGTCACGCCCGGCCACGTGCTCGTGCGCGTGCGCGCGGCCGGCGTGTGCTACCGCGACATCGTCGACCGCCGCGGCGGCTTCCCGTACATGAAGAGCCCGGTCGTGCCCGGCCACGAATTCGCCGGCGAGGTCGTCGAGCTCGGCGAGGGCGTCGTGGGGCGGCGTGTCGGCGATCGCGTCGTGAACCTGCACCGGCCGCCGTGCGGGATCTGCCAGTACTGCCGCGCCGGCCACGAGCCGCGCTGCACCAGCTCGCTCTACGCGTTCGGTCTCACCGTCGATGGTGGCTATGCCGAGTACGTCCTGGCGCCGGCGGGCTGCCTGGTCCCGCTCCCCGACGAGATCGCGTTTCAGCACGGCTGCTTCCTCGCCTGCACCGCGGGCGTCGCGCTGCGGGCGCTGCGCGTGCGCGCGGCGGTGCGCGAAGGCGAGACGGTGCTCGTGACCGGCGCGTCGGGCGGCGTCGGCCTGCACGCGCTGCAGGTGGCGCGGCTGCTCGGCGCGCGCACGCTCGCCGTCACGTCGTCGCCCGCGAAGGTCGACGCGCTGCGGGCCGCGGGCGCCGACGACGTGCTCGTCGCCACCGGCGACCTCGCGTTCCACAAGGAGGTCAAGCGGCGGACCGGCGCCGGCGTCGACGTCGCGCTCGACTGCGTCGGGGCGCCCACGCTGAACTCGTCGCTGCGCAGCCTGCGCGCGATGGGGCGCGTCGTCGTCATAGGCAACGTCACGATGGAGCGCGCCGAGATCAACGCCGGGTTGATGATCCTGAACGAGCTTTCCGCGGCGGGCTCGTCGGGCTGCTCGCGCGACGACCTGCTGCAGGTGATCGCGTGGGTGCGCGACAAGAGGCTCGAGCCCAAGCTCGCCCAGGTGCTGCCGCTCGCGTCGGCGGTGGAGGCGCACCGCAGGCTAGAAGCGAAAGGCGTGGCCGGGCGGTTGGTGCTCGCGCCCTAGAGTCACACGCGCTGCTTCCAGCGCTCCGGATCGCGCGCTTGGTGCAGCACGGCGATACGCCTCGGCGATGTCCGCCTCGGCAAGCGGGCGGACGACCAGTTCGCGGCTCATCCGCCGCGGATCAGGCGCGCTTTGACATCGGGCCAGCGCGATCCGGCGTCCGGCGTCGCTTGGTAGTCCGCGAGGCGGCGGTCGATCTCGGCCCGTTCGGCATCCGTGAGCGGCAGAGCCTCGGGCGTTTCGGCGATGCTGTCCCAGAGCGCCTGGACGAGCCGAAGCCGCTCGTCGACGTCGATCTCCACGAGATCCGCGATCGAGAGATGGCTCATGTCGCCAACAAGCCTAGCACCGACGGGATGTGCGCCGCCAATGAGGCCAGGCGACATGAAGGAACCTGAAGGGTGCGCGCGGCTTCCGCCTCGGGGTGCATCACCCCACCGACGGGGTGCGGGCGCGGCGGCGGGCGGCCCGGCGCGCGTAGCCGAAGCCGACCAGCATCGAGGCGAAAAAGGGCATCGCGGCCGCGAGCACCGCTTGCGTCTCGTGCCGGCTGAAGTAGCGGTAGACCGCTTCGAACCCGGGGTTCATGAAATCGCCGTGCCAGATGAGCTGGTAGATACCCGCCATCGCGGCGAACGAGATGACGTTCGCGATGAAAAAGTACCAGAGGCCGCGCCGGATGTTCGGCGCGCGCGGGTCCGGCGGCGTCTCGTGCGTCACGGCGCCCGCGGTGTGCGTGCCCGCCGTCACGTCGTGAACCGGTTCCTGCCCGTGCTCTGCCACCACGTCTGCCATCGCTCTTGCGCCTCTTCGCGCTCCGCCTCGGGAGCGCCGTGATGATAGCCGAAGTCCTCGCCGGTCGACCGCGCCAGCTCCTCGGCGGCGGCGCGGCGAAGCTGGTCGTCGTCGCGCATCAGCCCCGAAATCAGCCACTGGATGCGGTGCGTGCCGTGGTGACGGTCGAGCCAGAGGCGCCAGAGATCCTTCCGGCGGCCGAGGCTCTCCTTGGTGATGTCGCGCAGCGCGGCTTCGGCGACCGCGGCCACCGGCTCGACGTCGTCGAGCAGCGCGACGAGGCGCGCCACGGCGGCGGCGTCGCGCAGCGCGCCGAGCGCCTCGGCCGCGCACCGCCGGCGGACGAGGTCCGGCGACGCGATCTCGGCGCGCAGCCGGTTCATCACGTGGGGCGCCTCGGGCCGGCTCGCCGCGGCCTCGAATGCGCGGGCGGCGTCTTGGCGCAGCTCCAGGTTCGGGTCGAACAGCGCGCGCTCGATGGCGCCAAAGTCGATTGCCGTCGCGACCGACCACATCGCCGGCGTTCGCCGCGAGTCGGCGGCGCCCCAAGGCGTACGGCGCGCCTTGAGCGGAACGGGCGGAGGCGTCGTGCGGCGCGGGTGGGGCGGGGGGGCGGGCGCCGGCGCGGGGGGCGGCGCGGGTGGCGGCGCGGGCGTCGGCGCGGGCGCCGGCGCGGCGGAGGGAGCGACGGCCAAAGACGCCGCGCTCTTCGCCTTCGCGATCAAGCGCAGCAGCGCGTCGCCGACCAGCGAAGAGACCTCGATCGCTTCGCGCACGCAGGTCTCGCTGAGCGGCTTGACCGCGTTATCGAGGTAGCCGAGGCACACGACCTTGCCACGGATCACGACCGGCACGACCAGGGCGGCCACGGGCACGGCGCGGGGCAGATCGGTGAGAATCCGGTAGTTGATGCCCTCGTCGAGCACGGGACCGAGCACGGGCCGCTTGCTCTCGACGCAGCGCTGGAAGATCGACGGCTGGTCGAGCGGGATGTCGGCGCGCGTGATGATCTCGCGATCGGCGAACGGACCGCGTACGCACACGCGACCCAGCGCTCGCGCGCCCTGCAGCACGAAGACCGCGGCGAAGGAGGCGCGCCGCGCCAGATCGCGCACGTAGGCCTCGAGCACCGCGTCGCGCTCGCCGGCGCTCAGCAGCAGCGCCGTCGCTTGCGTCCGGTCGAGCGGCGTGGCGTCGAAGGGTTGAGCGTCGAGCGCGAAGCGCGTCTCGTCCTCCGTGTCATCGGGCGAGGCTTGCAGGGCGGCTGGTCGCGCGGACGGGGCGGTTTCGACCGCCGGCGCGTTCGCGGGAAGGGGAGGAGCGGCCGCGCGGCGCGGGGCCGCGAGAGGCTCGAGCCGCGCCGGAGGTGCCATGCCGTAGACTCGCTCGAGCGCGAGGTGGAACGTGACCTCCGGCACGACGCGCGGGCTCACCTCCATGCCGAGGCGGAACGCCAGCTCGTCGAGCCGCTTGCGGTCGGGGGGATCGGTGACGAGCACGATCAGCGTGCCCGCGCGCACCGACGCCGGCGCGACGCGCGCGGCGATCGCGACGTCGGCGGGGATGCCCGGGAACGACTCGGCCGAGGCCTCGACGAGCGCGAGCCCGCCGGGCGGAAGGCCCGCGCTGCGGCTGAGGTACTCGAGCAGCAGCCCTTCGTCGACGACGCCCATCTCGAGCAGGATGGTGTCGAGCTCGCCGCCGAAGAGGACCTGCCGTTGAAAAGCCTCTTCGATCGCCTTGACGGTCACGACTCCGTCCTGGACCAGCAGCGACCCGAGACGGGACACGTGTTTGTTTTCCTATCTCCGCACGGCGAACGGCTGGCGTACGACGTAGGTGCCCGAGAGGTGGTCGTGCAGGCCCCGCTTCTCGCGATCGAAGCCGATCCACAGCAGGCCGAGGCCGAGCGGCGCGGTCGCGAGGATCAGCGCGACGGTGCGCAGGACCGCCGTGCCCATGCCGGGTGCGGCGCCCGATGCATCGACGAGCGCGAGGCCCGTCGCGCGCAGGCCCGGCGTTCCGCCGGCGAAGGCGGCGAAGAAGAACTGGTAGAGGAGCCACAGCACCGTGGCGAGTATGGCGACGGTCGCCGCCATGGGATGGCCCGCGACCACCAGCTCCATCACGTAGCTCGGCGTGTCGCCGACGGAGGAGGGTAGCGGCGTGCGCACGACCAGGCGCACCAGCACGGCGCAGGCCGCGACCACCGGCAGGAGCAGCGCCCCGTCGATCGAGGCCGCCAGTGCGCGCCGCCCGAGGCCGCCCACGCGAACATGCACATGACCTCCCGGCGCGGTGGCGACGCCGGGCGCTTCAGCCTCGCGCATCATCGTCCGATCCATAACCCGTCCTTGCCGTCGGGGCCAGAACCGACGCCGCCGCGCAGGCAACGATGGCGGCGGTCTCCGCGCGCAGCGTGCGCGGCCCCAGGCTCGCCGTCGCGAAGCCCGCCGCCTGAGCGCGCGCCGCTTCCCGTTGGGAGAAGCCGCCCTCCGGGCCGACGGCGAGCACGATGTCGCCGTCAGCGCGCAGCCGCGCGCCGATCGGCGGAGCGCCCGAGCGGCAGATGATCCGTCGCGCGCCGGCCGGCGATCCCGCGGCGTCGACGGCGGCGTCGAAGGACGCGAGCGCTTCGATCGACGGCACGTCCGCCCTGCCGCACTGGCGCGCCGCTTCGCGCGCGATGCGCTCCCATCGCCGCGCGCGCGCCGCCGCGCCGCCACCTTCGGGCACGCTGCGGGCGCACAGCACCGGGCATAGCCGTGCGACGCCGAGCTCGGTCGTCTTCTGCACCACCCAGTCCATCTTGCTGCCCTTCAGCAGCGCGCAGAGCAGCGTGACGCGTGGCCCGTCGGGGAGCGGAACCTTGCGCGTGGCGCCGATCCGGAGCGTCGCTCGGCCGCGCGCAGCAGCGACGATCTCGCCGTCCGCCTCGGCGCCGAGCCCGTCGAAGAGCGTCACGTGATCGCCGGGGACGAGCCGCAGGACCGCGATCAGGTAACGCGCCTCGGCGCCCAGGAGCGCGAGCTCGGGCGCGCGCAGGCGTTCGGGATCGACGTAGAGCCGTGCGGCCACGCGGCTAGCTTGGAGTGCAGCGGCGCAGGATGACCATCCGCCAGCCTGCCTCGTCTTCCGAGAACTCCGGCTCCACCGAGAGCTCCGCGACGTACGCGTCGACCACGGCGGGAGCCTCCTCGACGAGGAGCCCCGAGAGCACGACGCGTCCACGCTCGCTCAATCGCTCCAGCAGCGATGCCCGCATCGGCGCGAGAACGTCGGCCTGAATGTTGGCGAGAACGAGATCGAAGCTGCCTGCCGCGGCCTCGATCGAGCCCTCGGCGCAGCGCACGCGCTCGGCGACGCCGTTCCTTTCCGCCGTCTCGCGCGCGACCTCGACGGCGATGGGGTCGACGTCGAGCGCCTGCACGCGCGCTTGCGGCCAGAGGCGCGCGGCCGCGACGGCGAGCAGGCCCGATCCGCAGCCGAGATCGAGCACGGTCTGGGGCGACGACGACAGCCAGTCGATGCGCTCGATCGCGCGCAGGCACAGGCGCGTGCTCGCGTGCGTGCCCGTGCCGAACGCCTGACCGGGATCGATCGTCACGACCACGTCGTCGGGCGTCGGGTCGAAGCGCTCCCAGCTCGGGCACACGACGAGTCGCCGTCCGACGCGGCTGACCGTGAAGAACGCCTTGTAGCGCTCGCGCCAGTCCTCGTCGGCGACGGGCTCGTGGCGGTAGGACCACGGATCGACGCCGGCGCCGCCGCTGCGGAGCGCCTCGAGGTAGCGCCCGAGCGTCGCTACGCGCGCCTCGACCTCCGCCGCCGGAAGGAACGCGACGAGCTGCGTCCGTCCCTCCGTGGAGGCGAGAAGCGTCGTCGCGTCGCGTAGCTCGATGCCCGACGCACCCGTTTCGAGCAGGTGGTTGGCCACGGCCTCCGCGACGGCCTGCGGCACCTCGACGACGACCTGGCTGAGCTGCACCGAATTTATATATCCCGTAGAATCGCGTATGCCCATCGCTCTCTACGATCAGGAGTCCGGACGGCGGATCGGTCAGATCACCGACGAGCAGTTGGCGACGTTACGCGATCTGCTCGAAGAGGAGGACTCGGAGGACCGGAACTACTTCATCGGGCCGGAGGTGGTGGACTACATCGAGGAGGAGGGCGGCCCCGCCGAGCTCGTCAAGCTGCTGCGCGACGCCGTTGGCGAAGGAGAAGGCATAGAAGTGGAGTGGCGCAAAGAATGAGCGCGTGAGCGGCCGCGCCGCCGTCGCGCGAGGCTGCTGCGCCGAGGCGGCAGCCGCAGCCGTCGCCGACGCAGCGACCGCTCATCACCTCGAGCGTCGCGAGGCCGCCCGTCCCGTCGGCGAATCCCCCCGCCATGTCGTCCACCAGGCCGTCGAGTTGCGCGCGCGGCGGCGGATCGGCCAGATCCTCGGAACCTGCCACGACGAGGAACACCATGCTGAAGGACCGCGGCGCCTCGGTATGGGCCGGCGAGCGCGCGCCCTCGACGGCGATGACGTCGTCGATCGTGACGTCGACGCGCTCCGCCTCGACGATGATGTTCTCGCAGAACTGCGGCGGTGACGCGGCCGTCAGGCAGCCGTCGAAGCAGTCGCGCATGGCGCACGGCTCGCCGGCGGGTCGCAGCAGGAACGTCGGCGGCACTTCCTCCGGCGGAAGCAGGCCCATCAGGTACAGGTCGAGAGGAGAATAGGTCGCGTCGTCGGGCTCGGTCGCCGTGGTGAAAGTTCCGTCGCCGTTGTCGATCCACCGGTTCCCTTCGAGCGGCGATGCCTCGGTGTGAAGGAAGTACGACCAGTGAACGCCGTCGCGGCCGAGGATCTCCGCCGTCTCTCCCTCGCCGAGATCCGCGTGGACGAGCGCCCCCCAGCGGTGGCCGAACTCCTGGTTGAACATCGGCCCGATTTCGTCGGGGTGCTCCTGCCAGTACGGCACGTCATTCAGGAACAGGACGCCTTCGAGCCGTGAGTCGGGCGTGTCGTCGTACACGTCGCGCGGATCCTGATGGCGCGATCCGATGCCGGTGACGTCGTTGGCGAGCGGCAGGTAGAAGATGATGTCGCAGCCGATGATGCCCGCGGTCAGCACGGTGACGAATTCGGGATCGTCGCCCGACGCTTCACGATGCGCGTCGGTCAACGCCAGGAGTGCCGCGTCGCCGCGCGTCTCGTCGGGGCTGCAGATTTCGGCGGCGAACTGCCCGGTCTCCTCGACGAACATCGAGTAGCCGCAGCCGGGATCGCCTACCTCGAACGTCGGCGGAGTCGGCTTTGGCGCGCCTTCGCGCCGTTCGCCCGGGCTGCGTCGCGGCCCTACATCGCGGCGACCGCGGGCGCGGGGATCGGCCAAAGCTTCTCGACCGGTCGCGGCGATCAGAGCGACGGCGATGACCGCGAGACGCACGCCACGAATGTACAGGACGCGAGGGGGAAGACGTAGCGGAGGGACACTAGATCGGAGTGCGGCGCTTGAGCTCGCGACGGCGCCGCTTGCGCGCCTCGCGCGTCTTGCGCTTCTTGCGCACGCTCGGCTTCTCGTAATAGCGGCGTCGCTTGAGCTCCTGCAGCAGACCTTCCTTGGTCATCTTCTGCTTGAGAAGCTTCATCGCCTTCTCGATGTTGTCCCGGACCTCGACTTCCAACGGGCGCCCGATGTTGCTTTCCACGGTAGCGGTGACTATCCCATCGACCGTCTCTGGTCAAGCTTGGCAGCGCCGGCAGCGTCGGTGGGCGATCTCAGAGTTTCCGGTTGACCGGATCGAGCCTCGCTGCTAGGAACCTGCGTGCCCACTTGGTCTTGGACATCGGTGGCGTAGGAGGCCCGTCATGTATGAAGGTGTCAAAGTCTTCTCGGCGACGAAGGCGAGGGATCGCGAGGCGCTCGGCGAGACCGTGACGCGCTGGGTGCGCGAAAACCCCACCTTCGAGATCACCAACAAGATCGTGACGCAGAGCTCGGACAGCGAGTTCCATTGCCTGACGATCACGCTCTTCTACCGGGCCGCGGCCTAGCAGCCTCGCGGGCGCTCAGACAGGCAGTCGTCTTCCAAGGGGTAGGGCTGCACACCGGCGCTGCCGCGACGCTGCGGATCTCGCCGTCCGATGAGGCTGGGATCGTCTTCTCGCGCGAAGATTGCGCGGGCAGTGTCGTTCCCGCGCGCGTCGAGTTTTCCGCGGGTAGCGCGCGCCGAGCCGCGCTCGCATCGGGCGGCGTACGCATCGAGTCGGTCGAGCACGTACTCGCGGCCCTGCACGGCGCGGGCATCTGGCGCGCGCGCCTCGCGCTCGATGGCCCAGAGGTGCCCGCTCTCGACGGGAGCGCGGCTCCTTTCTACCAAGCGCTGCTCGCGGCCAGCGAGCCGGGTGGCGCGCCGCCGGCCGCGCTCGAGGTCCGCAGATTGGCGCGGGCGGTCGAGGGGCGCAGCGCGGCGGTCCTCTTGCCTGCGGCGTCGACGCGCGTGAGTGCGCGCGTCGACCTGCGCGGTCGCGCGTTCCGCGTGCGCGACTTCGCGCCCGAACGCTTCGCCGACGTCGCGTGGGCGCGCACCTTCGTCTATGCCGAGGAGGTGGCCGGGCTCTGGCGACAGGGGCTCGCGCGTGGCGGATCGCTCGACAACGCCGTCGTCTTCGGCGCGACCGATCCGCTCAACGTGGGCGGGCTGCGCGCCGACGACGAACCGGCGCGTCACAAGGTGCTCGACGCGCTGGGCGATCTCGCGCTGCTCGGTGCGCCCCTGCGCGGTCATCTGGTGCTCGTCCGTCCGAGCCATCGTCTTACCGTCGCGCTGCTCCGCGATGCGCTCCGCTCGGGCGCGATCGGGCAGTTTCGACCGTCGCCCGCTCGACCGTCGCTCGCTTGACGCTCCGGGAGGGCGCGACGATACTCCGCGCCCATGCCAGCGCCGACGGTTCACTTGACGTTCGCGGAGATGTTGGCCGACGCGCCGGAAGTGCCGCGCGCCGTGCGCAGCGCGGTGCGCTCGTCGCTCCCCTACGCGCGCCTCGGCGGCATCTACCACGATCTGCCGTACTACACGGGCGTCGCGCACCTTTGCGTCGGCTACTGGCGCGAGAACGCCGCCGAGATCTGCCCCTGGGGCGTGCGGCTGCATCGTGACGCGCCGGGGGCCTTCGCCGAGCATCTCGTGCGCACGCTGCGCACGGCCGACGGACCGCTCGATCGCTCGGAGCGGCTCGCGTTTCTCGCGGGATTCCTCTCGCACGCGCTGCTCGATCACACGCTCCACCCGCTGGTGAATCATGCGGCTGAGCGCCAGCAGTCGCTGTGCGGCGGCGAGGTGAGCCACCACCACCGACTCGTCGAGAAGTTCCACAGCATCTTCTTCCACGCCGAGCGCTTCGGTGAGGACGTGCTCGGCTCGTCGGTCATGCGCGAGCGTGCGCGCCTCGGCGCGTCGTGGCGCGTCGAGCGTCCGCTCGCGGAGTTCATGACCGGGCTCTTGCGCGGCCGCTTCGGCGAGGCGCCTTCGCCGGGCCGGTGGGCGTCGTGGGTGCGCTGCTACCAGCGCATCTCGTTCCTGCTGTCGACGCCGCTGGCCGCGCTGGGCAGCCGGCGGAGCCGCACGGAGCGCGCGTATCGCCTGTACTACGCAAATCCCGAGCACGACTTTCGCGAGTTCTTCGCGGCCGCCGAGACGCGGACCCATCGCTTCATCTCGTTTGCCCACGACTACTTCGAGGCCGGCGACTTCTCCAACGGGGCGCGCGCGCGCTTCATCGAAGAGGCGGCGCTCGACGATCTGGCATTCCCCGACCGCGTCGCGCATCCGGTTCGCCGGATCTCGGAGCTGCGCGACACTGTCTCAGGCCGTCCGATGGGACGGGCCGTTTCATCGCGTCCGACGGGCCGTGCGGCCTCAGCCTACCCGGCGGGGTGAGCGCGTGCTCGCCCTCGGCGCCGCCTCCGTCTTCAGTCCGGTCGTGAACATCCTTTTCGGCCTACGCGAAGCGCGATCCGAGCACTGGCGGGTGGTAGGGATGCTCGCCCCGCTCGCGTGGAGCACGAACGTCACGGCGATTCGCCGCTTCCGCTTCGCCAACGCACAACTCAAGGTGCGGCGCGCTATTCGCGCGGCGCGAGGCTCTTGGCTTCGAGCCACGCGAGGTAGTACTCGGCGTCGCGCCTCGCCTCGAGCTCGCCGGCTTCAATCGCCGCCTCCATCGCGCGCTTGAGATCGCCGATCCAGCGGCCGGCCGGCTGCGCGTAGCGCGCCATCATCGCGTCACCGATGCCCGCCGGCAGCGGCGGCTGGCGCGCGTCCTCCTCGCGGAGCGCGAGGATGCGCGCCTGCAGGTCGTCGGTGTTTCGCCATGCCTCGCGCCGGCGCTCGTCGCGCTTGGACGTGATGTCGGCGCGGCTGAGGTCGAGCAGGTCGACGAGGTGCTCGCCCGTCTCGCGGTCGAAGCGGCGCACGGCGGAGTCGGTCCAGCCGCGGGCGTACTGGTTCGCGCGCAGGTGGTGGAGGACGAGGAAACGAATCTTCTGCCGCATCGGACGCTCGAAGGAAAGGCGCCTGCCCACGGCGTCGAACATGCGCGCGCCGACCTCGGCGTGGCGGTGGAAGTGAACCTTCCCTTCGGGGGTGAAGGTGCGCGTGGGGACCTTGCCGACGTCGTGGAGCAGCGCCGCCCAGCGCACGGCAGGGCGCGCCGCCGATTGCCGCACGACCTGCTTCGTGTGCATCCAGACGTCCTTGTGCTTGCGCTCGGCCTCCTGCGTGAAATCGACGGTCGCCTCGAGCTCGGGCAGCAGCCGCGCGAGCAGCCCCGCGTCGTGCAGCCACTGGAGCGCGATGTCGGGGTGCGGCCCAAGGAGCATCGCCTCGAGCTCGACGCGCGCCTCGGCGCCGAGCGGCGTCGCTTGGGCCGCGCGGCGCGCCAGCACCGTCACCGGCGCCACCGGCGGGCGCCCGCACTCGGCCGTGAGACGCGCGACGCGCAGCAGCCAAATCGGCTCCGCGCAGAACAGCTCCTCGATCCTTGCCTCCGAGACCGCGCCCGGAGCGAACAAGTCGGGCGCCGGCGAAACGTCCATGTCGGGAGATCTACGTGATCCGCTTGGCGTCTTCGGCCATGCGGCGCTGGAGGTGCTGCCGGATCGGCTCGGCGCGCTTGACGCGGCCGACCGTCTCCTCGTCGAGCTCGTACTCGGTCGAGAACGCGAGGCTCTCCTCGTAGAGGAACTCGCTCGCCTCCTCGTCGTCGAGGTACTTGGCGACGTTCTTGGTCTTGTAGATGCAGCGCGGCAGGTGCGCGACCTTGCCCTCGAGCCAGCGGAAGCAGTCGCCGAGGTAATCGGCAAAGATTTTCAAATCGCTGTCGAGTTGCTCGTATTGCTCCGGGAAGCGGCCCGCGAACTCCGCCGCGCCCTCGCCGCCGTGGGTCGTGATCGCGCGCAGCCCGAGTCGCAGCAGGATCGCGTCCTCGACGTAGGCGAGGTGCGGCTGATCGGGCGGCGCCGCGTCCTTGGGCGTAAGGATGTGGATGATGGTGCCGGTCGCGATCTCTCTCGCGCGGCGGTCCAGGTTCTCCTCGCTGGTCGCCTCGAAGAGCACCTTCATGTCGTAGGGGAGCGACACGAGGTAACCCCCGAGCGTCGCCAAGAACCGCTCGCCATTTTCGCTCATCCGGCCCCGCCTCCACCTGAGGGGCAAGCGGTTTCTACCCTTGGCCTCGGGGAATTTCAAGCGCGGCGCCATCATCACCATCATCCTGGGGCCGTGGGCATCCGGCGCCGATGGCGCTATCCTCGCGACCAATGGCGCAGGGATTTCGCTCGGTCGTGATGGGCTACAACCACAACGTCCGCCACGCCGGGCGTCTGTTTCACATCCAGTCGGAGGACGGCGGCTCGCAGGTCGCGACCGTGACGACGCATATCTTTCACGACGGCGCCGCGATCGCGTCGCGCACCTTCGCCTACCACGATCTGCTCGGGCAGGACGAGCTGGCGGGCAAGGTCAAGAAGCGCATGCAGGAGCAGCACAAGGTGATGATGCGCGAGCTGCGCGGGGGCGAGCACGACCAGGAGATCGCTCGCATCCTCGAACCTTCCCAGCCACGTCCCCAGGCGGCCAGCGGATCCGCGTCGCCACCGGCACCGCCGCCGCGGCAGCCGCGCCAACCGCCACGTCCGGCGAACCCGACGCCACCGCCGATTCCGCGCGAGGCCGGGGCCGCGCAGCGCCCGCCGCCGCTGCCATCCCCCGGCAAGCAGGATCGCACGCCCTCGGTAGCCGTGAAGCTCTTCAGTGAGGCGGGCGCCGAGCCACTGGCGCCGACGGTGTCGCCGGCCGCTCCGCCGCCCACCCCGCTCGGATACCGGGTGCAGCGTCCTACGGGGCCGACGGCCGCCGCGCCGGGAAAGACGGGGCGCATGCGGCGGACGACGGAGATCATGCCGGCGCCCGACGCGCGCCCCCCGGACGCGCCGCCGAGCGGCGCGCCGCCGCCGATCCCTCACGCTGCGCCGGGCGTTCCGCGGCCCTCGCAGGCGCACGGCGCGGCCGACGTGATGGTGTCGCGGCCCGTCTACGTCGCGGCAGCGACGCATGGCTCCACGGCGCAGCGGCGCGCCACGCGCCCTCAGCCGCCGGTCGGGCCCGCCGTCGGCGCTCGCCGCGCCGGCCACGGCACGATCGACGAGCTCATCTTGCAGTTCCTCATGGAAGAAGCGGTTTGAGTTGGGCCCGCGCGTGGTCGTCTACGGCACCGAGCGCTGCGGCTACTGCCGGGCCGCCGAAGAGCTGCTGCGGCGGCGAGGCATCGCTTTCGAGCCGATCGACGTGACCGGCGACGACGCCCGCCGCGGGTGGTTGGTCGAGAGGACCACGTTTCGCACCGTGCCGCAGATCTTCATCGACGGCGAGCCGATCGGCGGCTACGAGGAGCTGGCCGCGCTCGATCGCAAAGGCGAGTTCGCGCTGCGCGGGCTGGTCAGCGCCTGATCGTCCAGGTCGTGCCGGACGCGGCGTCGCGCAGCTCGATGCCGCGCGCGGCGAGCTCGGCGCGGATCGCGTCGGCGCGCGCGAAGTCGCGGGCTGTGCGCGCCGCGGCGCGGTCGGCGATCCGCGCCTCGACCGCGGCGCCGTCGATGCCGAGCCGCGACGCACGCTCGTCGCGTCGCCGGCGCTGGCGCAATGCGGCGTCCGCGCCGAAGATGCCCAGAACGACGCCGGCGGCGCGCGCGGCGGCGAGGTGGCCGGCGATCGCCTCCCGGTCGCGCGCTGGGCCATCCAGCAGGCGGTTGGCCTCGCCGAGCGCCTCGCCCAGGACCGCGAGCGCGGCCGGCGCGTTGAAATCGTCGTCCATCGCGTGAAGGAAACGATCGAGCCACGCGGCCGGCGTCGCGTCGGCGGGCGGCGCGCGCTCGGCGAGCCGCACGATCGTCTCGTAGAAATAGTCGCAGCGCTCCTCGGCCTCCTCGAGGCCGGGGAAGCGCGGCCGGTCTTCGCCGCCCGGAACCACCTCGAAGTTGAGCGGATGGCGGTAGTGCGTGCCGAGGAAGTGCAGCCGAATCGCCTCGGCGTCATGGCGCGCGAGGATCTCGCGCGCCGTGAAGAGGTTACCGACGGACTTCGACATCTTCTCGTCGCTGAGGTTGAGGAAGCCCGTGTGCATCCAGTGGCGCGCGAACGTGCCCTCGCCGGCGGCGCCCTGCGCCTGCGCGATCTCGTTCTCGTGGTGCGGGAAGATCAGGTCCATCCCGCCGCCGTGCAGGTCGAAGCTTGCGCCGAGATGCTTCATGCTCATCGCCGAGCACTCGATGTGCCAGCCGGGACGTCCGGGACCGAAAGGCGACGGCCACGCCGGCTCTCCCGGCTTGGCCGATTTCCACAGCGCGAAGTCGAGCGGGTCCTGCTTGCGCTCGTCGACCTCGACGCGCGCGCCGGAGCGCAACTCGTCGACGTTGCGCCCCGAGAGGCGGCCGTAGGGAGCGAAGCGCCGCGTCGCGTAGTAGACGTCGCCGCCGGTGACATAGGCGAGGCCGCGCGCGACCAGCGTCTCGACCAGCCCGACGATTTCCGCCATGTGCGTGGTCACGCGCGGCTCCGCGTCGGGGCGCAGCAAGCCCAGCGCGTCCAGGTCGCGGCCAAATTCTTCGACGTAGCGATCGGCGAGGCGGGCCGGGTCTTCGCCTTCTTCGCGCGCGCGGTTGATGATCTTGTCGTCGACGTCGGTGACGTTGCGGACGTAGTCGACGACGAGGCCTCGCGCCCGCAGGTGGCGCACGATCACGTCGAACGAGACGAAGGTGCGCGCGTTGCCGATGTGGATGAAGCCGTAGACGGTCGGCCCGCACACGTACATGCGCACGCGCCCGGGCTCGCGCGGCACGAGGTCGACCTTGGCGCGGGCGAGGGAGTCGTAGACGCGAATCATGCCGGCTTCCGAGCGCCTCGATTCTTCCAGCGCAGCCCGAGCACGACGGCATTGCCCAGGATGATCGCGCCGAGCACGAGATCGAGCGCGAAGAACCACCCGTACGACTTCGGATGGTCGTTCTCGAGCAGCACGAAGCCGTCCATCGGGATGCGGTAGGGCGTCGAGGCGTCGATCGAGCGGATGCGCGCGAGCGGCACCAGGACCGGCTGGTCCGCGGTCTCGGGCTTGTGCGCGACCAGCTTGCCGTCGATGACCGCGTAGACGTCGGGGAAGGCGGCGCCGGCGGGACGCAGCAGCAGGGAATTGTCCTTCGCCTGGATCTCGCCCAGGCGCGCGACGTAGGTGCCCGAGCGCGGCACCACGCCGATCTTCTGCGTGAGGTCGCCGAAGCGCTCGATCAGCTTCATCGCCGCTTCGCCCTCCGCGCGCACGAGGTAGGCCCAGAACGGCCGGCTCTCCTCGATCGGCGCCCACGGGAAGCCGAGCTCGGCGAGCGTCCTTTCGGCGTCTTCCTGGCGTGGATGGCGCAGCTTGTCGAACTGCACCCGGTACTCGTCGGGGAAGGCGACGCTGATGAACAGGCCGCGGTCGGCGGGCAGCTCAATCTCGCCGCCCGAACGGTCGCGCAGGCGCGCCGGGGCGTGACCGGCGCTCTTGGCGATCTCGCGCGGGTCGAACTCGTAGGTGAGCGTCATCTTCTCCGAGTAGTAGCCGAAGATCTGCGGAAAGAAGGACTGCGAGTCGAAGCGCACGAGCCGGCCCGCGAACGACTCGGTCAGCTTGTCCGGCGGCTGGCGGTTCTTGCGCGGCTGCGCCACGAACAGGCTCGCGCGCGTCCGCACGAGCGGAAAGACGCCCTTGAAGCTGCCGAAGTTGCCTTCGATGACGATCGCGTGCTTGCGATCGGGCGTGCCGCGCACGCGCACGTGCGTGTTGTGGCGCAGTCGGCCCGACGCGACCGCCTTCGGGGCGTCGCCGAGGTCGATGGGCTGCGCGGGAGAGAAGTAGTAGGCGACCTCTTCGCGCGTCTGGCCGATGAGCCAGGCGCCGAGGAGGATGACCGCGACGCCGACGAGCGGGCTGCGCCGCCGCTTCTTGGGGCGGAGGCGCTGGAGGTCCTGATCGATCGAGGCGGCCTCGTCCGAAGCGGTCTCGTCGCGCGAAGCGGTCTCGTCGTGGTCGGTGGGCGGATCAGCCATTGCGCTCTCGTTTACCACGCTGGGGTCGCGTAGCCGCAAGGAGCGCGACCGCCTGCGCGGCGATGCCCTCGCCGCGGCCGAGCGCGCCCAGGCCCTCGGGGCTCTTGATCTTCACGCTCACGCGCGAGGCGTCCACGCGGAGCGCGCGTGCGAGGGCTTTGCGCATCGCCGGCACGCGCGCGCCGAGCCGCGGCGTCTCGCACACGATCACGGCGTCGACGCCGAGGATCGCGCGTCCGCCCAGCAGCGTGCGCACGCGGCGCAAGAGGCGCAGGCCGGCGATTCCGCGCGTGCGGCGCGCGCCCGACGGGAAGTGCAGGCCGATGTCGCCGAGGCCCGCGGCACCGAGCAGCGCGTCGGCGACCGCGTGGCAGGCGACGTCGCCGTCGGAGTGCCCCAGCAGCCCGCTTGATGACGGCACGCGCACGCCCGCCAGCATCAGCGGGCGCCCCGGCACGAGCCGGTGCTGATCCCATCCCAAGCCGATGCGCGGTCCCTGGGGTGCGTCAGGCATTCCCGCTCCGCGTGCGCGGCAGCGCTTCGGCGAGCTCGAAGTCGCCGGGCGTCGTGATCTTCAGCTTCTCCTGGTCGCCGCGGCCCGCCGCGACGACGATCGCGATCACGTCGGACACGGCCGCTATCATTAGCTCAGCGCCGGCGATTCGTCGATTGCGCCCGTGCTATCAAGTCGCGGATGGACGCGAGGTCACGACGGCTCGGCGCGTCCCGGCGACTCGCGGCGGTGGTCGCCCTCGCGTCCGCGTGCGACCGGCACGAGCCGGCGCCGTCGCGCAGCCCCGAGGCCGCGCTCGGCGTGCTGCGCGCGGCGCTTGCGCGCGACGACGCGCCCGCCGTCTACGACGCGCTCGACCGCGACAGTCGCTGGTCGGTGATGTCGCTCCACCGCGCCGAGCGCGAGATGTGGCGGCTGGCGCGTGCGCACTTCCCGCCGGGCGCACGCGAGGCGCAGGAGCGGCGCTATGCCGCCGCCGGCGCCGCCGCCGTGCCGCGGGCGTGGTTCGGGTCGCTCGGTCTGCACGTTCCGCTGCGCGCCTCGCTCGCGACCGGCGGCGCGCCGCGCCGCGAGGACAGCGCCGACGGCTCGGCCGTCTTCGTGGCAGCATCGGGCGCGCGCCTCAGGTTCGAGCGCGAAGCCGACGGCACGTGGGCCTTCTCGGGCCTGCGCGCCGATCTCGCCCGCCGCAAGGAGCACGCCGCCAACGCGCTGGCGATCATGCAGCGCAGCGCCGACGAGTATCGCCGCGGCGGCACGACCAGGCGGGATCGCTGACGCCGCCTCTATCCGGTTTCCCTTTTCCCCCGGTTTTTTTGCCGCGCCCGCCCCACTCGCATACGGTGGCCTCGAACCCTGAATGGAACACGGGCATCGGCTACACCGCCGGTACGATTGCCGCGGAGAGGAGCTGTATCTCCTCCTGCGAGACCTGCCGGTGCGCGCGGCGCTGGTCGATTGGAGCGAGAGCGGCGTCGGCTTCCAACTGCCCGCCTCCG
>JBBTFH010000288.1:0-8320 GCA_038041915.1 Myxococcota bacterium | reverse complement strand
AGCTTCGTGTCGAGATCGCCACGCAGGAAATCGGCGTTTTCAAGCAGCCGCCGGAAGAGGTCGAGGTTCGTGCGCGGGCCCTCGACGATTGTCTCGTGAAGCGCCCTGCCGAGGCGCCGCAGCGCGTGGGCGCGGTCGTCGCCGTGCGCGACGATCTTCGCGAGCAGCGAGTCGTAGTGCGGCGGGACGACGTACTGTTCATAGATGTGCGTGTCGACGCGCACCCCCGGGCCGCCCGGCAAGCGTAGCGCCGTGATCCGGCCGGGTGACGGCGCGAAGGTCACCGGATCCTCGGCGTTGATGCGCGCCTCGATCGCCCATCCGCGCATCGCGATCGCCTCCTGCCCGTAGCCGAGCGGCTCGCCGGCGGCGACGCGGATCTGCTCGCGCACGAGATCGACGCCGGTCACCATCTCGGTCACGGTGTGCTCGACCTGCAAGCGCGGGTTCATCTCCATGAAGAAGGATTGGCCGTTCTCGGCGTCGTAGAGGAACTCGACGGTGCCGAGGCTCTGATAGCCGATGCGCCGCGCCGCTTCCACGACACGCGCGCAGAGCGCTCGCCGCGCCTCGGCGTCGAGCGCGGGCGATGGGCACTCCTCGACGAGCTTCTGGTGCCGCCGCTGGATCGAACACTCCCGCTCGAAGAGGTGCACGACGCCGCCGTGGCGGTCGGCGAGTATTTGCACCTCGACGTGGCGCGCGCGCGCGACGTAGCGCTCGAGGTAGACATCGGGGTTGCCAAAAGCCGCGAGCGCCTCGGCGCGGGCCGCGGAAAACGCCGTGGCCAGTCGCTCTTTGCTATCGACGATCTTCATGCCGCGCCCGCCGCCGCCGGCGGACGCCTTGAGCAGCACCGGGAAGCCGATGCGCGCGGCCGCCGCCAGCAAAGCGGTCTCGGTCTCGAGCACGCCGCTGCCCTCGAGAATCGGCAGGCCCGCGCCCTGCATCGCCTCGCGCGCGCGCACTTTGTCGCCCATCATCGCGATGATCGCGGCGGGCGGGCCGATGAAGGTCAGGCCACATTTGCCGCACACATCGGCGAACTCGGCGCTCTCGGCGAGGAAGCCGTAGCCCGGGTGCACCGCGTCGGCGCCGGTGACTTCGGCGGCGCTGATGAGCGCCGGGATCGCGAGGTAGCTCTGCCGGCTCGGCGCCGGCCCGATGCACACGCTCTCGTCGGCGGCGCGCACGTGCAGCGCGTCCGCGTCGGCGGCGCTGTGCACGGCCACCGAGCGGATGCCCATGTCGCGGCACGCGCGAATCACGCGCAGGGCTATTTCCCCGCGGTTCGCGACCAGGATCTTTTCGAACACGGGTAGCCTTGGCCCTTGACTCGGCCCGGGCTACGCGGGACCGATCTTGAAGAGCGGCTCGCCGTACTCGACCGGCTCGCCCGTCTGCACCAGCACTTCGAGCAGGCGCCCCTCGACCTCGGCCTCGATCTCGTTCATCAGCTTCATCGCCTCGACGATGCACAGCACCTGCCCCTTCTTGACGACTTGGCCGACCTCCGCGTAGGCCGGCGCGTCGGGCGAGGGCGCGCGGTAGAAGGTGCCGACGAAGGGCGAGGTGATGTAGCTGACGTTCTCTTCGACCGTCGGGCCCGCGTGGCCGCGGCGCGCGTGCTCGCCCGCGTGCGTGGTCGCGTCCGCCGCGGCGACCGCGAGCGCCGCCGTGGCCCCACCGGCGCGCAGCCGTACGCGCTCGCCGCCAGAATCGATCTCGATCTCGGACAGCCCGAACTCCTCGAGCAGCTCGGCGAGCGCGCGCACGGCGGGAAGGTCGAAAGACGGCCTGGGCGACGGGGATGGCGGCCGGATGGCGCGCTTCATCGTGCCTCGGGGCTTTCGCCGCGTGCCGGAAGCTGCGCCAGCGCCGCCTCGAGCCCGAGCCGATAGCTGAGCGCGCCAAAGCCCGCGATCTGTCCGACACACAGGGGCGCGATGAGCGACCGGCGGCGGAACGGCTCGCGCCCGTGGATGTTGGAGAGGTGCACCTCGATCGCCGGAACGCCGGCGGCCTCGATGGCGTCGCGCAGCGCAACGCTGGTGTGGGTGTAGCCGCCCGGGTTGATGACGATGGCGTCGTGCCGGCCGCGTGCGCCCTGCACCGCGTCGATAAGCGCGCCCTCGTGGTTCGACTGCACGACGCGCAGGTCGGCGCCGGCAGAGCGCGCACGGGCGCGCAGGTCGGCATCGATCGCGGCGAGCGTCGCGCGGCCGTAGCGCGATGGATCGCGCACGCCGAGCAGGTTCAGGTTGGGGCCGTGGATGACCAGGATCGACGGACGGCGCGCCTTGCTCCCGGCCTTGCCGGCCCCCCGCGCCGCCACTAGAGCTCCTTCTGGAGCCGAGGCGCCGCGACGCGGAGCAGGTAGCGGCCCTTGCCGAGGTTGCCGCCGGGGAGGAGCGCGAGCGCCACGAAGTAGTCGGTCGTCAGCACGCGCATGATCACGGTCAGGCGTTCGGCCACGACCGTCACCTCGGCGAGCGCGCCAAGCTGCAGCGCCTCGACCGCCTTGCGCACCTGCCCGAGGACGAAGGACAGCTCCATGCCTACGGTGTTGACGTCGGTGTCGGGCGCGGCCGCCTCGACCGCGTGCGTCTCGACCGCGATCCCGTCGAAGCCCATGAGCACGGCTCCCGCGCCACCGTCGCACGACTCGACGAGCTGCTTGAGCTCCTCCCGAAACACGGAGTGTGGCTGTTACCGCGGCAAGGGTCGAGCTGTCAACGCGCGGACCGGCCCAATCCGGCTCAAAGCGTCGGGCAGTCGGAGCAGGGGCAGACCAGCCGGTCGATCCGCTCACCTTCCCCAGGTTGCCAGCAGCACGCCACGTTCTGCTCGATCGGCAGGCCGGTGCAAGGATCGCCCTGGTCCAGCGTCGTGCCATCGAACTCGCCGCAACGGGTGGCGTCGCCGGGTATGACGCCGCGGGTCATGCAGCCCTTGCAGACGTCGATCGGGAACTCGAGCGTGCTCGATTCGATGTCGCTGCCGCGAAGACTGCCGACGGCGCGAATGGTGGCGATGATCAGATGATCTTGGATGTCGCGCTCCTCGGGGGAGCACGGGGGCGCGCCGCAGCCGAGCGTGTCCGCCATCTGGCGCATCAGGCCATAGGGCAGCAGCGTTACGCCCATGGCGGTAAAGGCCTGGCTCGGGGAGATGACCGCGCCGAAGGGTACGGCGAAGGCCGACCAGTCGGCAACGGCCGCGGCGACCTCGGGATTGTAGCCGGCGTCCTCCGCCTGAAAGCCGTAGGCGAGATCGATCTCGAACTTGGTCAGCTTGATGTAGTCGTTCTCCGGTCTTGGGCTCGACAGGTTGTTCTGGAGCACGACGTGGCCCCAGTAGAGCGGCGCGAAGCCGAGCGGTTTCGCAAACTGGGCGAGCAGGACGTCGGTGTGGCCGCGAGCCACAAGAACGGTGGCCGTGCCCAGCGGGATGGCGCAGCCAAGTGGTCCCTCGCCCTCGGCGGAAGGGACGAGCCCCGTGATGATCAGCGACGTGGGGTTCTCGTCGGCGAGGCACCCGGCCGCCGCGGCCGCCACCACGAGCGAGAGGGCCAGACGGTGACGTCTCATGACTTCCTCCCTACCACTTCGTCAATTGTTTCACGCACGGTCGTGACCACGCAACATTTCGACCAGGGCGGAAGCGTCGATCGGCAGGCTTTTCGCCCGGCCGATGGTTTCGACGGCCACGAATTGGATTTTTCCGCCCGACCGTTTCTTGTCCACGGCCAGCGCGCCCAGCGGCAGGCGCGCGAGCGCGTCGTCGAGGTCGGTCGGCAGGCCGAGGCGCGAGAGCAGCGCGCAAAGGAGCGCTTCGATCTCAGGCGCGCAGACGCCGAGGCGGGCCGATACGCGCGCGGCGGCGACCATGCCGAGCGCGACGGCCTCGCCGTGGCGCAGCGCGAAGCCCGATGCGCTCTCGAGCGCGTGGCCCACGGTGTGGCCGAAGTTGAGCAGCCGGCGGGCGTTTCCGGTTTCGCGCTCGTCGGCGGCGACGAGCAAGGCCTTGACCGCGACCGCGCGGCGTACGGCCTCGGCGAGCGCTTCGGGATCGGCCGCCAGGACGGGAAGGTCGGCCTGGGTGGTGGAGTGGCCGGCCAGGCGGGGGGCGAGCGCGTGAAGGCGGGCGAAGAGCTGGGCGTCGGCGATCACGGCGCACTTGACGACCTCGGCGAGGCCGGCGCGCAGCTCGCGGGCGGAGAGCGTGGCGAGCGAGTCGATGTCCGCGAGCACCACGCTCGGCTGCCAGAAGGCGCCGGCGAGGTTCTTGCCCGAAGGGAGGTTGACGCCGGTCTTGCCCCCGACCGCCGCGTCGACCTGGCCGCAGAGCGTCGTCGGCACCGCCGCCCACGGCACGCCGCGAAACAGCAGCGAGGCTACGAGACCGCCCAGGTCGGTGACCACTCCGCCGCCGACGGCGACGATGGGCGAGCCGCGGTCGAGGCCGGCGCGCGCGAACGCCTCGCAGACCTCCGCCACGCGCGCGAGCGACTTTTGCGCTTCGCCGCACGGAACCACCACCCGCGCCGCCGGAAAGCCGGCCGCGGCGAGCGACGCCGCCACCGCATCGACGTGAGCCTCGGGTACGCCGTCGTCGGTGAGCAGGCCGGCCGTCGCGGGCGCCACGCGCTCGGCGAGCAGCGCGCCCGCGCGCGCGAGCAGGCCGCGCCCGACGCAGACATCGTAGCCGCGGTCGGCTGCATCAGCCCACCCGACGGGGTGTGCGAACTCTACGCGGATGCGATCCAGGTCGCGATCTCCTCGGCGACGCGCTCGGGCGCCCGGTCGGTCGTGTCGACGGCCAGGTCCGCATCTTCGTAGAGTGCGGCTCGCTCGCGCAGCAGGGCCGCGACGGCGGCGCGCCGATCGGGGGAGCCCGCGAGCAGCGGGCGCAAGGTCGCGTCGCCCAGGCGAGCGACGAGAGCGTCGATCGATGCCGTCAGGCAGACGAGGCGCCCGTGCGCGCGCACGATTCGCACGCGGCTCTCGTCGCCAAGCAGCGCGCCGCCGCCGAGCGCGACGACGCCGCCGCCGTGGTGAATGGCCATTTTCAGCGCGCGCGCCTCGCGCTCGCGGAACGACGCCTCCCCCTCGCGTGCGAAGATTTCGGCCACGGCCATGTTCGCTTCCGCCTCCACGAGCGCGTCCAGGTCGAAGAACGCGACGCCGAGCCTGTGCGCGAGCAACCGTCCCACCGTCGACTTGCCCACGGCCATGAAGCCGGTGAGGAAGACCGACTGTCGCCCAGCGCTCAATACTCTTCCAACTGCCGCATGAACCCTTGGTAGTTGCGCACCGTTTCGGGCATCGCGTCTCCGCCGAACTTGTCGAGAAACGCGTCGCAAAGGACAAACGCGACGGCGGCTTCGGCGACCACGGCGCACGCGGGCACCGCGCAGCTATCGGTGCGCTCCTTCGCGGCGTCGAACGCCTCCTTGCTGACGAGATCGACCGAAGCGAGCGGACGCGCCAGCGTGGGAATCGGCTTCATGGCCGCGCGCACGATCACCGCCTCGCCGTTGGTCATTCCGCCTTCGACGCCGCCGGCGTGGTTGGTGGGCCGCACGAAGCGCCCTTCGGCGCGGTGGATCGGATCGTGGACCTGGGACCCCGGCGTGCGGGCGGACGCGAAGCCCGCGCCGATCTCGACGCCCTTCACCGCCTGGATCGACATGACGGCCTGCGCGAGCCGTCCGTCCATGCGCAGATCCCAGTCGGCCGTGGACCCGAGGCCCGGCGGTACGCCGGTCGCCATTACCTCGACGACGCCGCCGAGCGAGTCGCCGCGTCTGCGGGCGGCGTCGATGGCCGCGCACATGCGCGCGCCGGCCTCGGCGTCCGCGCAGCGCACGTCGGAGGCCTCGGCGGCATCGGCCAGCGCGTCGAGATCGAGCCGGGGCGGGTCCGAGGTGACGTCGCCGATGGAAAGGACGTGGCCGACCACGCGCAGATTGAACGCGGCCAGCAACTGCTTGCATATCGCGCCGGCGGCGACGCGTGCGGCCGTCGAGCGTGCGCTCGCGCGTTCGAGCACGTCGCGGACGTCGTGCGTGCCGTACTTGAGCGCGCCGGCGAGGTCGGCGTGGCCGGGACGCGGGCGCGTGATTCGATCCTCGCGGCCGGGAAGGGGCGGGTCCCACGGGTGCATCGATTCGACCCAGCTCGCGTGATCGCGGTTGGCCACGACGATCGCGAGCGGCGAGCCGAGTGTCTTGCCGCCGCGCAGTCCCGACAGGATCTCGGCCTCGTCGCGCTCGATCTTCTGCCGGCCGCCACGCCCGTAGCCGCGCTGGCGGCGCGCGAGGTCGCGCCCAAGCGCCGCGCGGTCGATTTGCAGCCCCGCCGGGAGGCCGTCGAGCCAGGCCACGATGGCCGGACCGTGGGACTCGCCGGCGGTGTGGAGCCGGAGCCTCATGGCCGTCCTACCTTCCGACGGTCTGCGCGCGATTCACGATGCGGGGCGTGACGAAGACCAGCAGCTCGTTGCGGCTGTCCGACTCGGTGTTGTTGCGGAAGAAGAAGCCGAGGATCGGCACGTCCTGCAGGCCGGGCACGCCGGCGCGCGAGTGCAGCGTGTCGCGCCGGAAGATGCCGCCGAGCACGGCGGTGTCGCCGTCGCGCACGAGCATTTCCGTGTTCAGCTCGCGCGAGTCGATGGAGGGCTGGCCGGACGCGCCGACGGCGCCCGGGCTGTTGTTGGTCACGTTGAGCGTGAGCAGCACCGCTCCGTCGGCGGTCACGTGCGGAGTCGCGCTGAGGGTGAGCGCCGCCATCACGAAGGTGGTCTGCGTTCCCTGCGCGCTCACCGTCTGGTAGGGAATCGACGTGCCTTGCACGATTCGCGCCGGCCGGTTGTCGAGCGTCATCACGCGCGGCGCCGCGAGGATCTTGGTCTGCTGCGCGGCCTCGGCCGCGCTGATGCGCAGGTTGAGGTTGGCGTTGCCCGAGACGCTGCCGAACTGCAGGCCGAGCGCGCCGCTCGTGCCGGACGACGGCAGGTCGACGGCGAAGTTGGGCGAGGTACCGACGCCTGAAGGGACCGTGGCGCCGCCGCCGGCGCCGGTCGCAATCATGCTGCTCGGGAAGATCAAGCCGGTCGGGTTGCCGCTCGCTTGGTTGCGCGTCAAGTCGCCGCCCCACTGGATGCCCAGGCTGCGCGAGAACTTCGACGAAGCCTCGACGATGCGCGCCTCGATCAGCACCTGCGGCGTCTGCGTGTCGAGGTTTTTCACCAGCTCCTCGATCAGGTCGAGGCTGTCCTCGATGTCCCGCGCGATCAGCACGTTGGTTCGCTCGTCGGTGTTGATCTTGCCGCGCGGGCTCAAGAACTCGCGCGCCTTGCCCATCAGATCGGCCGCCGTGCCGTAGCTGACCGGGATGATGCGCGTCTTGAGCTCTTTGAGCTCGACGGACTGTTTGAGGCGCGCGATCTCGGCCTCGCGCTCCTTCTCGAGCGCGGCGATCTGCGCGACGCGGATGAGGTTGCCTTCGCGCACCTGCCCGAGGCTCTTCGCGCGCAAGACGACGTCGAGCGCCTGGTCCCAGGGGACGTTGCGCATGCGGATCGTGACGCGCCCGGCCACCTCGTCGCTCGTGATGATGTTGACCTGTCCGACCTCGGAGAAGAGGCGCAGCAGGTTGTGGATGTCGGCGTCCTTGAAGTCGACGTCGATGCGGCGGCCGGTGAAGTGCTTGCCGCGCGTGCGGGGTTCGGCCGCCTGCGTCTCCGCGAGCGTGGCGGCCTGGGAAAACGCGCCGACGCGCGTGGGCGCGAAGGACTCGGCGCGCCCGGCGGCTTCGGCGGCGGGTTTCGGGAACACCCAGACGAGCCGCGTGCGATTTTCGCTCTGGTGTCCGCCCTCGACGCGCGCGGCGACGCCGGCGCCCTTCTCGGCGGTCAGGCGCACGGTATCGGAGGCGTCGGGCCGCAAAAACGCGCTCACGCGATGCAGCGGCCCGTGGAACTCGCTGAGATCGAGCGTCCGCGAAAGCCCCTCGCCCAGACGCGCGGGCGCGAGGTCGAGCATCGCGACGCCATCTCGGTCCTCGGCCGCGCGGGGCTCGACCCGACCTTCGAGATCGATCACCACGCGCGCGGCCTCGGCCGTGTCTTCGAAGCGGATATCGCGGATGAGGGCGGACGGAGCGACCCTCCTCGGCGCCACGGAAGGCGGCGCGGCCCGGGACGCAGCCTGGTCCCGCGGCGCGGCGGCGGCAGCCGGGTTCGGCGCTCTTGCGCGGGCCACCTCTGCCGCTTTGGCGTGGGCGCGAACCTGCTCGGCCTCGGCGCGGGCCTGCTC
>JBBTFH010000287.1:0-9953 GCA_038041915.1 Myxococcota bacterium | reverse complement strand
CCGCCCCGCCCTGCTCTACTACGCCGGCCGTGCGCTCTACCTCAGCGCCGACTACATGAAGGGCGCGGACGCGCTCCTGCGCTGGATGAAACTCGCCGCCAGCCCCTTGGTTGCGCCGACGGAGATTGCACATTAGGTTCCTCTCGGAGGTAACAAGATGGCGCGAACGATCAAGTGCGTAAAACTCGGCCGCGACGCGGTCGGCATGCCCTACAAGCCCTTCGACGACGAGCTCGGGCAGAAGATCTTCGACGGCGTGTCGTTCGAGGCCTGGAAGATGTGGCTCGAACACTCGAAGATGCTGATCAACGAGTACCGCCTCGACCTCGTGACCCCCGAGGCGCAGTCGTTCCTGCGCGAGCAGATGGACAGCTACTTCTTCGGCCCCGGCGCGCAGATGCCGCCCGGCTACGTCCCCGAGCAGGCCAAGGCCAAGTAGCCCGCGCTCGTGTCCGACGTCCTCCTCATCTCCTGCTACGAGCTCGGGCATCGGCCGCACGGCGTCGCCCTGCCGATGGCGTTCCTCGAGCGCGCCGGCGTGCCGGCGGTAGCGGTGGACCTCGCGGTCGAGCCCTTCGACGACGACAAGGCGCGGCGCGCCCGCTTCGTCGGGATCTCGGTGCCGATGCACACCGCGCTTCGCATCGGCGTCGCCGCGGCGCGTCGCGTGCGCGCGTGCAGCCCGCGCGCCCACGTCTGCTTCTACGGCCTCTACGCGCAGCTCAACCGCGAGTATCTGCTGGACGAAGGCATCGCCGACTCGGTGCTCTCGGGCGAGCTCGAGGAAGCGCTCGTCGCGGCGGTGCGCGGCGCGGTCGCGCCCGAGCGGCCCATTCTCGCGCGCCTCTCGTTCCCGGCGCCCAGCCGCGCCGGCCTGCCGCGAGGCGAACGCTACGCGCGCCTCTTGCGCGACGGCGGCGAGGCCCAGGCCGGCTACGTCGAGGCCAGCCGCGGCTGCCGCCACCTCTGCCGGCACTGCCCCATCCCGCCGATCTACGGCGGCCGCTTCTTCGTCGTGCCCGAGCGCGTGGTCCTGCAGGACGTCCGCGCGCAGGTCGCCGCCGGCGCGCGGCACATCACCTTCGGCGATCCCGATTTCCTGAACGGTCCCGAGCACGCGCGCCGGATCGCGCGCGCCCTGCACGCGGCCTTCCCCGAGCTCACGTTCGACGCCACGGCCAAAGTCGAGCACCTCGTGCGGCACGGCCGCCCGCTCATCGACGAGCTCGCGGCCTGCGGCTTGATCTTCGTCGTCACCGCGGTCGAGTCGCTCTCGCCGCGCGTGCTCGAGATCCTCGACAAGCACCACACGCGCGCCGACGTCGATCGCGCGCTCGAGCTCCTCGAAGGCGCCGGCGTCGCGCTGCGGCCGTCGCTCGTGCCGTTCACGCCCTGGGAGACGCTCGACGGCTACCTCGAGATCCTCGAATGGATCGCCGCGCGCGGGCTGGTCGACTCCGTCGATCCCGTGCAGGTCGCGATCCGGCTGCTCGTGCCGCACGGCTCGCTCCTCGAGACGCACGCCGCGATGCGCCCGCACCTGGGATCGTTCGTGCCGGAAGACTTCACGTACCGCTGGACGCACCCCGACCCGCGCATGGACGCGCTCTGTGCCGAGGTCGCCGCGATGGTCGAACGCGACACGCGCGCCGGCCGCGCCGCCAACGCGACCTTCGAACGCGTGCGCGCCGCCGCGTTCGTCGCCGCCTCGCGCACGGCGCCCGCCAGGCTCGCGGCCAAGCTCCGACCGCCGCCGCCACGCCTCAGCGAGCCGTGGTTCTGCTGAGCCGAGCCGCTGCGGGACCGGTTCGGTCCCGTTCTCAGGGCCAGCGGCTGAGCCTGGACACGCGTCCGGCGACGCCGCCTCCATCCAACGCCGCCGTTGCGGCTCAGCACCTACGCAAGTATGATTGTTGCGTAGGAGGTGTCCCATGACCGAAAAGGTTTCGACGCTCGACGTCCGGCAGCGCCTGGGCGACATGCTCAACCGCGTTGCGCTGCGGCATGACGAGTTCGTCATAGAGCGGAAGGGAAAGCCGCTGGCCGCGCTGGTACCGGTCGAGCGCCTGGAGCAGATGCGCCGGGCCGCCCGGCTGGGGCTGAAGGACTTCCTCGATTGTCAGAAGGAGCGGCCGGGGAATCTGCTCTCCGACGACGAAGCCATGGATCTCGGCATCGACGCGCAGCGCTCGGCGCGCAGGCAACTCCGCAAGGAGGAAAGCAACCGCAAGCGGCCCCGGAAGTAACCGGTGGTCCGCGCCGTTCTCGACACCAACGTTCTCATCAGCGCGCTTATCCGTCCCGACGGGCCCCCCGGTCGAATCCTCGAAGCTCTCATCGGCAAAGCCTTCGAGATGGTGATCTCGCCCGGGATCGTCGGGGAGTTGCGGCGCGCGGCCCGCTATCGTCGCGTCCGCAAGCACATCCGGATCTCCGAAGCGCAACTCGAGGTTCGCTTGGCGCAGATCGAGGCCATCGGCGATCCGGTCGCAGGCAACCTCACGCCTCAGGTGGCCGTGCGCGATCCGGAAGACATCATGCTCCTCGCGACCGCCGTCGAGGGCCGGGCCGACTACCTCGTCACGGGCGACGAGGATCTGCTCACGCTCGCCCGGCACCAGGGCATCGCGATCGTGACCCCTCGGGTGTTCCTCGGCGTCCTCAAACCGTCACGAACGTCCGGATAGCCCACCATCGATTTGACGACCCCCGGGGCCGATGTTACGGGATCGACATGTCGACGTTCATCACCCAGGAGTGCATCAACTGCGGCGCCTGCGAGCCGGAGTGTCCGAACGAGGCCATCAGCGAAGGCGACGACATCTACGTCATCGACAGGAATCTCTGCACCGAATGCGTGGGCTTCCACGACTTCGAAGCCTGCCAGGCCGTCTGTCCGGTCGAGTGCTGCCTGCCGAATCCCGAGCACACCGAGAGCGAGGACGAACTCCTGGCGAAGGCCAAGCGCCTCCACCCCGACAAGAGCTTCGACTTCGAGACGCTCCCCTCGCTCTTCCGCAAGGAAGCGCGCTAGCATAATCGCGTCCCACCTCTCTTCGTCTCGAAGAAAGAGATGCTCTTGGGACAGCCGTATTGCCAAGGGCTCGCGTATTCGCGGCTACCTGACCCCGGACCGTAGGCTCAGTACCCCGCGCACTCGTCGAGCGCGCTTTGGCGACCGTCGCGGACTATCAGGCAGAGCGTCTCGCTCGGCTCGCCGGTCTCGTCTTCGTAGGAGAGGCCGAAGCGGTCGCCGATCTCGCCGCAGACGGGGTCGCTCGCGAAGCGTCCGTCGCCGTCGGCGCGGTCGATGACGCCCTTGTCGCAGTCGACGTTGAAGATCTCGACCTTGGCGTGCGCTGGGAACGAGGTCGTTTCGCGTCCGTCGACCGGCTCGCCGCGGAAGATCAGGAAGCCGGGCATGCCCTCGGGCGCCTCGACGACCACGTCTTGGGCGGCGGGAGGAGGCAGCGGGATCATCGGCGAGTTGCAGGAAACAAGCGCGATGCCCGCGACGGCGGCGGAAAAGCCTTTCATCCGAGCCACGCCAGGGAAGGGAGCAATGGCCGTGCCGCGGCCAAGCGGGCGATACTCCGCGCCAGCGTTCGCGCCCCCGCCATCAGCGTTGACGGCTCGGTGCAACTCGGTTGCCGATCCGCTTGAGCTTCTTTTGCAGCCCGTAGCGGGAGAGCCCGAGCAGGATGGCGGCGCGGCTCTGGTTGCCTTCCGTGCGGCCGAGCGCGCGGCCAATCAGATCCCGTTCGAGCGCGTCGACGCGACTGCGCAGGCGCAGGTCGTCGGGGTCGATCGTCAGCGGCGCGCCGGCGGCGACGGCCGGCGACAGGTCGGCGATCGTGATCGCCTGAGCATCTCCCGCCATCGCGGCGGCGCGCAGGACCTGGTTCTCGAGCTCGCGCACGTTTCCCGGCCAAGCGTAACCCACGAGCCGCGCCATCGCGTCGCGCTCGACGCGCAAGCCGCGTCCGGGAAAGTGCTTCGCCACGAAGTGCTCGACCAGCGCTGGGATGTCGTCGCGTCGCTCGCGCAGCGGCGGCAGATCCACGCGCACGACGCTCAGGCGATAGTAGAGATCCTCGCGGAAACGCCCGGTCTGCACCAGCTTGGCGAGGTCTCGGTTGGACGCTGCGATGACGCGCACGTCGACGCTCACGGAGCGCTCGCCGCCCACCCGGCGGAACTCCTTCTCCTGCAGCACGCGCAGGAGCTTCGACTGCATGCCGGGGCTCGTCTCGCCGACCTCGTCGAGGAACAGCGTGCCGCCGTGCGCAATCTCGAAGAGGCCGCGCCGGTCGCGGTCGGCGCCGGTGAAGGCGCCGCGCACATGCCCGAACAGCACGCTCTCGAGCAACGTCTCGGGAATCGCCGAGCAGTTTTCCGAGACGAACGGCCCGTCCTTGCGCGCGCCGCCATGGTGCAGCGCCCGCGCGACCAGCTCCTTGCCGGTGCCGCTCTCGCCGATCACGACCACCGGCAGGTCGGTGACGACGACGCGATCGAGCAGCCGAAAGACGTCGAGGATGCGCGGCGAGCGCCCGACCAGATCGCCGTAGCGCGAGCGGCCACCCAACGCCTCGCGGCTGCGCCCGACCTCCTCGCGCATCGCCAGGATCTCGACCTCCTGCCCTTGCACGCGCCGCTCGAGCTCCCGCGCGTTGCGCTCGAGCTTGACCGCCTGGCGCCGGAGCTGGCGGTGCATGTGCGCGTTTTCGATCGCGATCGCCGCCTGATCGCAGAAGTCGAGCACCAGCGCCACCTCGCCGTCGGAAAAAGCGCCGCGGCGCAGACGGTGGTCGACGTAGAGCGCGCCCACGGCCTTGCCCTTGACGTGGAGCGGCACGGCCAAGACCGAGCGCAGGCGCAGGGATGCGACGCTGCGCGCCGCCTCGAAGCGCGCATCCTCGGCGGCATCGATCGTGACCACCGGCTGGCCTTCGCGAATCGCGCGCTCGGCGATCGAGCGCGAGACAGTGGGCTGGGCGCCGGCCGCCACCGCGAGGTCGCTGCGCGCGATGTTGCGCGCGACCTTCACCTCCATGGCGCCGGCCTCGTCGACGAGGAGGATGAAACCGCGCTCGGCGGCGCAAAGATCGACCACGGTGTCGACGATGTACTCGAGCAGACGCGGCAGGCTGAGCTCGCTGTTGAGCCGCTTGTTGATCGCGAGCAGGCGCCGCAGCCGCGCCTCGGGGCTCACCCCGTCGGCGGCGCGCGCCGCCGGCGCGGGCGCCTCGCCCCGGCCGACAGGAGATGGCGCTTCGGCGCCGTCCGCTTCGCGCAGCCACCTTGCATCGGGATCCTGCTCCAGGCCTTGACGGTAGATCTCCGGCGTCGCCATCACGATCTCCTTCCAGGTGTTGCGCGCTCGCTCCAGCGCAGCGCGCGCCTCCTCACGCTCGCCCTGCCGCGCGAGCAACCGCGCCGACAGCAAATCGGCGCGCCATGCCTCGTCGCGCAGGCCACCCGCCTCGAGCCGCCGGCGCGCCTCGACCAAGCTCCTGGCCGCCTCGGGGCCGGCCTCGCCGCTGGCGAGCGCGAGACGTGCGCTCTCAATCGCGATCCGATCGGCGAGCGAGACCTCGCGGGCGGCACGCACGAGCAGCGCCGCCGCCTCCGCGTACGCGCCGGAGCGGCGCGCGGCGGCGGCCCGGCGCAGGTCGACCTGCGCGCGCTCCCGCTCGGCCCCCTGCTCGGAAAACGCCGCGTCGGCGCACCGGTACGCATCCTCGGCCGACGCGAGCTCGCCCTGCCGCGCGGCGAGATCTCCCGCGAGCAGCGCGGAAAATCCGCGCAAGAGCGCCGCGCCCGCGCGCGAGCCCGCCTCGGCGGCGCGCGCCGCCAACCGACGCGCGCCCTCCGCGTCGCCCAGCCGCTCCAGCAATGCCCCGTGGTTGTAGATCGCGTAGGCCCACTCGGCGGTCTGCCCGAGGCGGGCGAGATCGCGCACGGCCGCGGCGAGCAGCTCGAGCGCAGGCGCGAAGAAGCCGCGATCCGCTTCGGCGGCCCCGAGGTTCGCCGCGTACACCGCGGCGCCGTGCACGTCGCCGGCACGCCGCGCGAGCTCGAGGGCTTCCTTGTAGGCGGCGTGCGCGGCGGCGGCGTCGCCCCCGAGCTGCGCCGCCATGCCCACGAGCGCGAGAACACGCGCCCGCGAAGCCGGCTCGCCGGCAGAACGGCTCTCGACCTCGAAGCGCGCGCGCGCGTCGGCCGCGCGGCCGAGGTAGAGGTCGGCCAGCCCCGCCGCCTCGCGCAGCTCGCCGGTCTCGCCGCCGCCGGCCAGCGCATGCGCGCCGGCAAAGTCGCCGCGCGCAAGACAGATGCGCGCCCGTTGCGCGCGCGCCGCGGTGGACGTCGTGCTCCCCAGCGCCCCCTCGGCGTCCGCGTAACGGCCCGCGCGGACGAGGATGCGCGCGCGCGCGAGCGCGGTCGCCTCGCCCTTCTCGCGCGAAAGCCAGGCGAGCGCGGCGTCGTAGCGAGCCTCGTGCGCGTCGAGCTCCGCGAGCCCGAGGCGCGCCCGCCTCCGCGTCCGCGGATCGCCGAGATCGAGCGCGCCCGCGAGCAGGTGGCGCGCTCGGCCCCGAGCCCCGCGGCGCCGCTCCTCCTCGGCCGCCGCCAGCGCGAGGCGGGCCGTCGCCACGGTCGGCCGCGCGACCAGGAGATGCCGCGCGCGCGTAGCGCCGTCGAGCTCTCGCCCGCGCCCGAGCGCCCGCGCGTGCAGTCGCCTGGCGCGCGCCGGCCCGAGCGACTCTTCGATCGGCGCTGCCCACGACGCGTCGCGCAGCCGGAAGGCGCCGGCAGCTTCGACGGCGAGCCCCTCCGCGACCAGCGCGCGCAGCCGCCCGAGCGCCCGCGGCTCGTCCCTCTCGATCACGCGCGCCACCTCCGCGGCGGTCGCGGCGTCCTGCATGACGGCCAGCGCTTCGGCCACGCGTGCCTCGCCGCCCAAGTTGGCGACGCGCAGCCGGCGGAGCGCATCGATCGAGGGAGCCTGGGCGACGTAGTGCAGGCGCCCTCCCGTCTCGCGCCACGACTCGCGCACCAGCTCGCAGAGCATCCCGGCGCAGCCTGCCGCCGCCGCGACCGCGCCCTTTGCGAACTCCGCCGGTGCACCGTCCGCCATCGCGCGAACGAGCGCGGCCGCGTCGGCGTCGCCGAGCGGCGGCAGCGTGATCGCCTCGCCGCCCAAAGGCTCGCCATCCAACTCGACGTGCGGCTCGCGCGTCTCGGCGACGACGAGCAGCGGCGGCGCCTCCGGGTCGCGCGCGAGCGCGCCGGCGAGCGCGCGGAGTAACGCACGATCGGCCGCGGCGTCCTCGACGCAGAGGACCGCCGGCGCGACCTTTGCTATCGCGTCGACGAGGCGAAGCGCGAGCGCGGAGGCAGCCTCGTCCGGCAGGACGGGCTCGGGCGGCGCGACGCCCAGCGCGCGCAACGCCTCGGCGAGCGACGATCCAGCACCGAGCGCGATGGCGGGCTCGCGACCCGCGGCCGCGGCGAGGCGGTGACGGCGCAGCGCCTCGGCCCAGACGCGGCTCTTGCCACAGCCAGCGGCACCGGCGAGCCACACGACGCCCGCACGCGGCCGCCGCTGGGCGATCTCGCGCAAACGCGCGCCCAGCCGCGCGACCTCGCTTTCGCGGCCGATCAGCGGCCCCTCGCGCAGCCGCCCGCCCGCCGCGAGCGCCGCCGCGCCCGCAGGGTCGCCGCACAGCCGCGCCGCCTGCGCCTCGACGGCGCGCGCCGACCCATACCGCGCCGCCGGATCCTTCTCCAGCAGACGCAGCACGAGGCACGCCAGACCCTCGCCCATGCGGCTGGGCTTTGCAGGCGGCTCCTCGAGAATCGCGCGCAGGAGTGCGAGGCCCTCGCCCGCGAAGGGCAACCGTCCTTCGCAAAGATGATAAATGGTCGCGCCCAGGCTCCACAGATCCGCACGCGGATCCGCGGGCGCACCGGCGATCACCTCGGGCGCCATCATCGCCGGAGTTCCGGCGGCGGCGCCGTCCGCGAAGCCGCCCCTCCGCGCCAGGCCGAGATCGCACAGCACGGGCCCACGCTCGGCGTAGAGCAGGTGCGCGGCCTTGACGTCGCCGTGCACGAAGCCGTGCTCGTGGAGCGCGCCGAGAGCCCCGGCAACAGTGCGCAGCAGGCCCAGCGCCTCCTCCGAGCGGGCGGCGCCGTCGAGCGCTTCGAACCTGCGTCGCGGATCCTCGCCGCGCAGCGCCTCCTCGACCAGCACGAGGCTGCCTGCGGGGAGCGGCGCGTCGTCGTCACCAGCGCGAAAGAGATCATGGACGCACACGAGCGCCGGGTGTCGGACGCGTCCGAGCAGCTCGAACTCGACCCGAAGCTGCGTTGCGGCCTCGGGCCCCGCCGCGACCGCGACCACCTTGAGCGCCACCTCGCGGCCCCGCCGGTCGTGCGCCAACCAGACGGAAGCGCTCGCCCCTTCGCCGAGCACGCCGCGCAGCACGTACCCACTCGCCAACGATGTTGGCATACGCCCCACCCTATCACGCAGCGGGCCAGACCCATGCCAACTTCGGTGCGGACGGAGGAAGGAGGCTAGAAATGAACCTGGAAGTTCAGATCCACCGCGACGACCGACACGAAGGCGCCGTCGCCCCGGGTGGACCGGTCGGGCTCGTGCAGCGCCGCTGAGCGATACAGAGCGCGCGCGCCGACGGTGAGGCTGGGGTGCAGCCAGAGGTCGACGCCGCCGCCGAGCGCGAAGGAGCCTCCCTCGGCGAGCCTGCCCTGCGCGTCGCCCAGGACGGCGCCGCCAAGCGCGAGTTGGAAGTAAGGCTCGACGAGCGCGCGCGTCGGCACGTGGAGCTTGAGCGCGAAGTCCACCGATTCGATCGCGAGCACGCGATCCTCGGCCGGGGAGCCCCCCTCGTCGGTGCCGTGGTGCGTCCGAACGTAGTCGACCTCGACCGCGAAGACCGGCCCGAGACGAACGCCGCCGAAGATCGTGCCACCCGCGCCCACCGTCGCGTCGGCGTCCCCGGCCAGCCGCGGCAGATCCTGGCGCGCGACCGGCGCGACCAGCGCGCCGCCGCCGAGATACGCGTGGACGCGCTCGCGCGGCGGGCGCTCGTAGTACTCGGCCGGGTGGACGTGTGCATAGTCGACCTGATGCGCCGCCGCCGATCGCGTCGCCGCCAAAAGCGCGATGAGCAACGCGGCGCGCACGCGCTAGATGCAGACGCCGTAGTCCATGAGCGCCTCCTCGACGCCACCCTCCGGGCAGTCGTAGGTGAAGAGCAGGCATGTCGCGCCGCCGGAGCAGTCGTCATCCGTTCCCGCCGTCTCCCCATCGCACAGCGGAGCGCAGATGCCGGCGTCGCCGCCCCCCGTGCAGGCGCCGGGCGTGCCGCCCGCGACGCAGGAGTGTCCCGACGGGCACTCGTTCAGGAAGCAGCAGTCCTCTCCCGCCACGGCTTCGCCGGTGATCACGACGCAGTCGGTCACCGACGTGCCGGTCGAGGCGCCGTCGGGGCACTCGCCGCCGACGACGTAGCAGCCCTCGCCATCGCCGCAGCCGCTCGCGGCGGCGAGCGGAGCGCAACCTTCGACCGTCGAGCAGACCGTGATGTCGGGATCGAACGTCGGATCGACCGCGAGGTTGCAAAGCTCACCCGACGGGCAGTCCTCGTCGTCCCAGCAGTAGCGGGCACAGCGCGTCGCACTGCCCTCGGCGAGACAGAGCGCGCCCGCCTCGCAGTCGTCGGCGGCCTCGGAGCAGCCCTCCGCGCACGCCGCGAACTCGCCCTCCTCCACGCAATCGAGCATTCCGGCGCCGACCAGCGTGCACTTTTCGCCGGTCGCACACCCGGTCTGGCACGCAGGGTCGCACGCGAGATCGACATCGGTCGCGCACGAGGCCTCCTTTGGCATGCACGCGACCGGCTCCGATTCCGCCTCGGCCTCGG
>JBBTFH010000286.1:0-2096 GCA_038041915.1 Myxococcota bacterium | reverse complement strand
GGCCGGCCATCACCGGGTTTCGCGTCTCGACGAGCACGTCGAGCACGGGGCCAGTTCCGGCTCGTCGTCGCGCGGGTGGGTGACCACGTAGTTGAGGCGGCGCCGGTGATGGTGGTCCGGGCGGTCACGACGCAGCAAGGATAGCAGCGTGCCCTGCGGCCGGTCGAGGCCGATCGGGAAGGCCCGGAGGCGGAAGCTCAATCGGCCGGCGGGTGAGGCGGCGCGCGCGGCGGGTGGGGATGCGGCGGGTCGGCATCGAAGCGCAGGTGCGTGAGGATGGCGCGCACGGCGTGGGCGTTCGTGACGACGGCAATGATCTTCATGCGGCCGCCGCAGCGCGGGCAGGCCAGGGCGTCGAGATCGAAGACCCTGGCCAGGAGCGCGGACCATGCGACGCGGCGACGTCGAGCGTGAGCGGTGTCGCGCGCGGCGTCGGTGTCGCAAGGCGTGCTCTCCGCTGGCGGTGGCTCGGGCGCGGGCACGATGCTCTTGCGCAACTTCGCGGCCGAGGCGAAGACGCCATGGAACGCGGTCTGGTGTGCGTAGGGCGCGGGAACCAGGGCCGTCAGCTTTTCGAGCAACTCCAGCGGCTCGAAGACGAGGTGGGTGGAGCCAGAGCTATGGGGCTTGCGCAGCGCGAGGGCGAGGCGGCCGTCGGGTAGCTCCGAGAGGCGGTCGTGCGCGAGGGGCGGGCGGGCGAGATATCGACACAATCTCTCGAGGCCGGCACGGTCGCTCGCGGTGACGCGAACTCCGGCATGCACGTCGAAGCCCGCGACGTCGGCGCATAGGCCGGTCTTGACGAACGCCAGCGGTGCATCGGGCGCCGCTCCCATGCGCATCACGCGGCAGCCGCGGCGGCGTCCCGTGGCGACGAGGCCCTGCACCGAGGCGCCGGCGAGCGCCGAGAGGGCGGGTTCGCGCGCGGCGAGAGGGTCCTCGGCCTCGCCGTCCGCGCCGTCGAGCGGCACGCCGCGGCGGGCGCAGAGGCGCGCGACGCGGCCGGCGGCGGCGGCGGCGACGGCCGCGACCTCGTCGGCGCCTGGCGGCGCGGTTCCGTCGAGATTGCTGCTCATGTGGAGGTTGTTTGCGCCACGATCCGCAGCATCGTGTCCGGACGAACGACGGTGATGCCGAAGCGCTCCCGAATTTCACGACCACGGAAGTCGCGCAGGTTGAAAGTCACAAGAAACATCGCCTTGGCTCGAACAGCCGCGGCAACGACATGGAGGTCCTTGGCGTCTGCGAGCCCGGTGACGCTGGCCGTCGACTTCACGCCCGGGTGCACGTGCACGCGCATCCGGCCGAGCAGTCGGCGAAGTTCCGCGAGCGCGGGCGGCACGAACCGACCCGTGGCCCGTTCAGCCTCCTCAACCACGGTGGTCGAGGTGTGCCCGACCAGCATCCCGAGCTGCACGAAGTGCAGGAGCTGGTACGCCGAACCGGTGCGGGAGAGGCTCGCGGAAACCAGGACGTTCGCGTCGAGGAAAGCCTTAGGCGCCGGTGCGGGCATACGAAGCGCGACGCTCCTCGCGGAGCACTCGCAACACGTCACGCACGGTCACGCCGCGGGCCTTGAGCACGCGCTCGTTCCGCTCGACGATGCGCCGAGCCTCGGAATCCTCCGGGACCAGGACGACCGCGCCGCCGGCCCGAAACACCAAAAGCCGGGTCGCTTTGCCAGGGCCGAGCGCCTTCGTGACGGCCTGCTGGAGCGGGCCGCGTCGCTTGTCCTTCAGGGGGACAGTCTGGACGTACGTCATGGAAAATCTCCTTCAAGGAGCTTGGCAGATTGCCGTGCTCCCGTCGAGGAATCGACACCTCTACTTCACCTTCACCATCCAGCATCCAATTCGTCAAGGACGTCCGTCCACAGCGACGGGCTGGACCGGGCAGCGTCGGCTCGTCGGCGAAGTGCGCGATGTCCGTGCTGCGACCGTTCATGGAGAACGGCCAGAGCACGGTGATGGGAATCGGCAGTCCGTGAATGCTACGTCCCCGCCGCGAGCTTCCGGTGTGCTTCGCTGCCGACGATGCGCGCGGCCGCATGCGGATCGGGCGGGCGCCAACTCGACAGCCGCCGGCGCTTGAGCCCC
>JBBTFH010000285.1:0-8713 GCA_038041915.1 Myxococcota bacterium | reverse complement strand
CGCTGGACGACGCCACGCCGACGCCGCCGACGCCCTGGAAGGCCTTGTCGGCGTCGCCGCCAGGATCGCCGCGATTCATCAGGTCGGCGACGGCGCTGCTCGACTTGCCGCCGGCGGAGCCGAGGATCTTCAGCACGCCGGTGCGGGAGAGCTCCTCTTGCAGGCGGGCCTTGCGCTCGGCGGCGGCGCGCGCGCTCGCCTCGGCCTTGGCCGCTTGCTCTTCGGGAGAAAGCTCCTTGGCGGCCTTCTTGGCGGCCTTCTTCTCGCCCTTGTCCGCGTCGGCCTTCTTGACGCCTTCGTCGGCTTTCTTCGCGGCCACTTCCTTCTTCTCGACGGGCTTGGGCTTTGCGACGACGAGGTCTTTCACGAAGCGATCGGGGATCTGATCGATCGCGATCTCTTTGGGCCAGTCGACGTTGTGCAAGTACATGATCAAGCCGAGGTGGAGGACCGCGGCGAAGAGGAAGCAGCCGGCCATGAGCCAATCCATCTCGGCCATGACGCCGCCACGAACCGAGGGAGGGAGCTTGGGGCGCGGGCGCGGCGGCGGCGGCGTGACGAACTGGAAGAGCAGCGTGACGTCGCCGGCGACGACCTTGCCGCGGCTGTTCTCGTCGAGGGGAAGCTGCCAAACGTTGCCGCGCCGGCGGGCGAGGTTCTCCTCCATCACCTGGAGAAGCGGCAGCACGCGATCCTTGACGCCGACGCGACCGTCCATCGCCTCGGTGAAGTTGAGGACGTAGCGGCTTCCGATGCGCTCGAAGATGGTGAAGCTTCGCGGCAAGCCGGCGGTGAAAATGGTCAGCGTGTTGCGCGTCGACGTGCCGATCGTGACGCTCTCCTGGCGGCGAACGAGCTTCTCCTCGATGATGCGGCCGGCCTGGATGACGCCGATGCGCAGGATTTTCTGCGCCGGCGAAGCGCCGGGAACCAAAGTGGACTGGGTACTTGCTTGCGCCATTCTGATTAGTCCCTCCGCCCTAGAACGGCGTCCTTTTGACGCTGTCGAGGATTCGCGGAACGAAATCCTGCTTGAGCGACGCCCATGCGTAGTTGATGCTTGATCGCTGTAGCACGTAAAAGGCGTTGGGCTTCTGGATTCGCCCCTCGATCACGAACTCGGTCTTGATGACGTAGGTCTTCTTGCCACCGGGACCGCGCTGCACCTCGACCTGCGGCTTGGTCCCGTCGGCGGCATCCTCGGGCTTGCCTTGGGCGAAGGCCACGCCCGAGAGCAGCAACGAGGAAATCGCGAAGATGGTTCTGCGCATGACTGGCTCCTACTTCGCGGGGGGGGCGGCCGGTTTCGCGCCGGCGGCCGGCGCTTTGGGCTGCTCCCGCTTTTTCTTCTCGCGCTCGATGCGTTTTTGCTCTCGCTCGACGGCCTTGCGCGCTTCTTCGATGTAGGCGTCGGCGGGATCGTCCTTCGCGAGGCGGAACGACATGAGCTCTTTATACTTGGTCAGGTTCGAGATCGCCGATCCCAGGCGCGGAATCGGCTCCATGCCGGGGAAGTCGGCCGCGTCGAGGTAGAGGATGCCGAGGTTGAAGTGGGCCTGCGCGTAGCTCGGCACGAGCCTGAGCGCCGAACGGTAGGAGGCCTCGGACTTCTGATGCTCCTTGAGGCCGCGATAGGCGCTGCCCAGGTTGAGATGGGCGCGCGAGAGGTTCGGATCGAGCTGCACGGCCTTCTCGAGCGCCTTTTGCGCCTCGGGATAGTTCTTGGCCTTGAGGTATTGCGCGCCGAGGTTGCTCCAGGCGGATGCGTAGTCAGGCTTGTACTCGGTCGCCTTCTGGAAGGAGGCCAGCGCGCGCGGCTCGTCTTTTTGCGCGAGCGCGATGAAGCCGCGCAGGTGGAAGGCCTCGGCGTTCTGCTTGTCTATCCCAGCGGCGATGTCGATGATCGCGGTCGCCAGCTCGTACTTCTTGAGGCTGTAGTAGGCCTTCGCCATCACGACCATCGCGGGGACGAATTTCTCGTCGCGCTTGAGCGCCTGCTTGGCCTGCTGGATGGCATTTTCGAACTGACCCTTGCGGACGGCGTCCTCGGCCGCGCGCACGAGGTCGGTCGGCGGTGGACCCTTGACGACGGGCGCGAGCTTCGGCCGGGGCTTGGGCGCTTCGACCACCTTGGGCGCCTCGACCGGCTTCGCGGGCTCGACCGGCTTCACGACCTCGACGGGCTTGGCGAACTGGGCGGGGGCGGGCTCGGCCGGCTTCTCGTCGAGCTCGGCGTCTTCGGCCCACGCGGGCATCGCGCCAGCGGCGGCGGCCGCGGGCGCAGGCTGAGCGGCAGGCGGAGGCGTCGTCGACGCGCCGGCGCTGGCCTTCGCGCCGCAGCCGGCGGCCGAGGCGAGGGCGACGAGAAGGGCCGCGCTAATCGAGTTGGTACTCAATCTTTTCCTCTTTCAGCAGCGGGAACTGGTCGGGCTTGTAGGCGTTCAGCCGCGTACGCGCGAGCAACGTCCACTCGTTCGAGACGCCGAACCTGGCGGCGGCGTCGAGGCACAGCTTGTAGAGCTTCTGCACGGTGTCCTCGATAGGCGTGATTTCCTCGGCGAGCTTCTCGTCGATCTGGACCTGAAGCTCGTCCTTGATGCCCTGGATCTCGTCGTCGGTCATGCCGGCCTTTTTCGCCTTCTCGAGCGCCTTCTTCATGTCCTTGGGCATCGGCGCATTGCGGAAGCCGTCGGCGTAGGACTTGGCAAAGTGCTCGTAGATCGCGCCTTCGCGGGTCATCGCCGCCAGCGTCCAGTTGACGCGCTTGTAGTCCTGAATCGCCTTGTACTGCGCACCGACCTGTTTGGCGTCGCCGGCCATCCGGTCGCGCTGCTTGGGCAGATCCGCGAGCTCACCCTTGATCGTCAGCTTCTGGAAGTCGACGAAGCGCCGCTCGGCCAGCCAGAAGGCGGCGCGGGCGGCCCACTCCGCCGCGTCGGAGGCGGGGGCGAGGCGGCGAGCACGGAACTCCGTGGTCGTCTGCTGCATCAGCTTCTCGGCGCTGCTGTTATCCCGGCGCTCGTCGTAGGCGACGGCCATCTTGTAGAGCGACTCGACGACGCGCGCGGCCTGCGTCGGCAGCGTGCCGTAGCGTTTCTGGAACTCCTTGGCGGCGGCGACCATGGCGTCGAGGTCCTTGGCCTTCTCGTAGTTCACGATGGCGCGGAAGTAGGATTCGGCGGCCTCGTCGGGCTTGGCGGCCAGATCCGCGTGCTTCTTGAAGAGCGACGCCGCGCGCGGGTAGTTCTGATCGCCCTCGAGGATGATCGCGGCGTTGAAGACGGCGTCGAGCCGGTGCTCGTCCTTCTCGTACTTCTTGCTTTCGGCGAGGATCAGATAGTTCGTGACGGCCTGATCGAACTCGAAGAAGCGCTGGTAGTTGTAGGCCGCGCGGAAGATCGCGTTGCCGGCGAACTCGTTGTCGGGGAAGTCGTGCCAGAGCCGCTCGTAGAGGCGCGTGGCGCTCTCGAAGCGCTGCACCTCCTCGTAGGCGACGGCGGCATTGTTGAAGGCCTTGGGGATGTCCTCGTGCTTGGGATATTTGGCGATCAGCTCCTCGTACTTGGCGGCGGCTTCCTCGAAGCGTTTTTCGCCGAAGAGCTGCTCGGCTTCCTTGAACTCGATGCCGAGCTGAAGCTTCTTGGCCTCCGCGACCCGCGGATCGCGCTTCTCGGGGGTGCCGCAGGTGGTCGACGCCTGCTTGTCGACCCAGGGGCGCGAATCACCCTCCTTGCCTTCCATGATGAAGGTCTGGATGATGGCCGCCAACGCTTCGAGCGACACGTCGTCCTTGCAGTACTTCTCGTAAACCTGCTCCATCCGCGGCCGCGAGTCCTCGAAGTGGAGGAACTTGTAGGGGATCTCCGCGGCCTTGTAGGTCATCTTCGATGCGTCGGGGTCGTCGGGCAGGAGTTTCACGTAGACGTCGTAAGCGGCCTGCAGCTTGGTCCAAAGCTCCGGGACGTTCTGCGCGACGATGGGCTTTTTCACCGTGTCGTTGGTCGGGGGCGGGGGATCGCTGAGCTTGCCCAGCTTGACCTCGGCCTTGATGACTTCCTCGTAGGCCTTGATGACGTTGAACGCCGACTCCTTCTGGTAACGGTTGTCGAGGTTCGAGTCGCGCACGGCCTCGTAGGCCGGCGCGGCGGCGGCAAACTGCTGCGAGAAGTAGAGCGCCTCGGCCTTGTAATAGAAGAGCTCGTACGAGTTCTTCGTGTTGGGGAAACGCTCAAGGTACTTCTGGTAGGCGACGGCGGCGAGGGCGTACTCGCTCGACGCCTGCTGGCAGCGCGCGGCATCGCCCGCGACGCACATCTTGCGGTACTCCTGCGCGGCCTTGTGGTGGAAGACGGCCGCCTGGATGAGCGACTGCTCGTCGAACTCGCGCGCCTTGCGGATGGCGTCCGGATCGCCGCGATTCTTGCTCTCCCACTCGGTGCCGATGCCGAAGAACTTGGTGAAGTTCTCGCGCTCCTTGATCGCTTCCTCGAACTTCCGGTCGCGCTCGAGCGCGGTGATGATGCGGTTCTGCGCATCGGGCCCGTCCGAGCGCATCGGCCATTTCTGCAGCACGAGCTTGTAGACCGCGATGGCCTCCGGGTACTTGTTGATCTCGAAGTAGATGTCGCCGAGACGCTGGTAGACCTCGGCCACGTGCGGCTCCTTGTCGCGGGCGCCGCCGTAGAACTTCTGGATGCGCTGGATGCCCTGCTCGTCGTCGGGAAGCGTGTCGCCGTCCCAGTCCTCCTCCGCGAAGCTGATGCCGAGGTACTGAATCGCCTCGACGCGCAGCTCGGAGCCGAACTTGCCGGTCTTCTCCTTTTGCTCGTCGGCGTACTTCACGAGCACGTCGAATTGCTTGACGCCGTCGAGGAAGCGGTCGGCTCGGTAGTAGGCCCAGGCGAGCTTGTAGAGCGCCTTGTCGTAGTAGGGTGAATTCTTGTCGGCGAGCACCTTCTGGTAGGCGGCGATCGACAGCTCGAGCTCGTTGTAGTCGAAGTGGTACTCGCCGACGCGGGTCCAGGACTCGGCGTTGAAGCGGCCGTCCTTGGTGACGGGCTGGCAGTCGGTGTAGGGATCGACGAACGGCCCGACCGACCCCTGAGCCGCGAGAGGCATCTTCCTCGCGCCGGTATCGGCGGCGGGCTCGAAATGGGTGGGCGGCGGGTGCTTGTTGGCGCAGACCAGGGCGGTGAAGGTCTCCCGGGCCTCCATCTCCTGGCCCATCTCGTTCAAGCAGTAGCCGAGCAGATAGAGCGAGCCATCGAGGAATCGGTAGTTCGGGAACTCACGATTCAGGCGCAGGTAAAGATCGATCGACGCCTGGTAGTCCTGCTGGGGCTGCGTCGGCGCGACCGCGATTTCCTTGCGCTCGAATGCCTTCATGTCCTCGTCGAACGTCTCGACCGCGACCAGGTAGCTGTCGTTGGCCTTCTCGAAGTAAAGCTCGGCGAGGCGGTAGATGACGTCGGGCGTCCATTTCGCATCCGTGGGGTGCCGGCGGAGAAAGTCCTCGTAGAGCGTGATCGCCGCGATACGACGGCTGCGCTCGTCTTTCTCTTCCTTCTTGACCGCATCTTCGTACTTTGCGCGGATCTTCTTGCGCTCCTCGTCGTAGGCGCGCCTGACGATCGCGCCGACGGCCTCGCGATACTCCTTGGACGCCTGATCGAAGAGCGCGAGATCCTTTTCGAGCGCGTGAATCTCGCTGCGCTCCTCGGCGGAGAACGTGGAACCCGGGGGCACGATGCCGGGCGCCGCGAGGGCGGCGCAAGGCACGGCGCAAAGGGCGAGTCGGAAGGCGGCGCGCATTATTGCGACTCCTGCAAGACCTCGGAAAACTCCTGATCGAGGCTCTTGAGCTCGCCCTTCTGATCCTTCACGAGCTTCGTGACCGCGTCGGTCTTCTCCTGCTTGAGCGCCCAGGCGACGTCGATGATGCCGACGTCGGACTGCACGACGATCGAGTAGAAGCGGTGCAGCACGCCCTTGAAGCCGGCCTCGGCCGCCTCGGCGCCGACGACCTTGGCCTCGCCGGTGAACTGCTTCTGCGCATCCCGGTACTCGATCTGGGAGCGCTTCTCCTCATCGAGGAGGCGACGGATGTCGGTGAGGCGTTCTTCGATCTTGCCGTCCAGTTGGATGTTGAAATCGTCCACGATCGCCTGCACCGCCGTGGCGCGCTGCACGAGCACGCCGGCTCGCTGCACGCGCGCCTGCTCGGCGGGCCCGAGACGAGCGGCGAGACGAGCGATGAGCGCGTGCTCGCGCGTCAGAATCTCGGCATAGCGGCGCTTGCGTTCGTCCTCGTGCCGCGACTGGGAGTCGCCGATGCCGACGGCGAGCTTGATGTCGGAGACATCCTGGCGAATGGCGGCCATTACCTTTTGGACGTCCTCGATGAGTGCATGCACCTCGTTGGCCTGCCGGCGGAACGCCTCCTCCTCGGCCTTCTTGCCGGCGTTCGTGTCGGCGAAGTATTTCTCCATCGCGACCAACTCGGCGCGCAGCCCCTCGACGAGCACGTTCAGTTCCGAGACTTTTCGGTCCACTCCGTCAAAGTCGTCGCGGGCGGCGCCGGCGCGAGTCTCGTAGGCTTCGCTGGACTTGGGAAGCTTGCGAATCTCCTCCTCGACCGCCTTGCGTTCGTCCGCGATGGACGCGAGTTCCTGCATCTCGGCGCCGCTGGCCTTGCCGGAGACGATGTCGCGGGTGATCTGGCCGAGACGGTCGCGCAGGGCGACGAGTCGGTTCTCAACCTCGAGCGAGCGACCACGCCCGATCGCGAGATCGGGGAAGATGCGCGCCCGGGCCGGCCCGTCGATGCCGCGATCGAGGCTGGTGAGCAGGCGATCGGCCTCGGCGAGGCTCTGCTCGATGTCGCGCAGGCTCGAAAGGATTCCGACGAGCGTTACGAGTTGCTTCTCCTCACGCGCCCACGAGACGGCGAGCTTGGGGAGCACGGCGATCTCGGTCGCCTGGAGTGACTCGCCGAGCAGCGCGTTGACGTAGGCGGCCGGATTCTTTTGCTGGGCCATCTTCGCGTCGAGGTCGCGCCAGATCGGATCGTAGTGGTCGCGCGTGCGCGCGAAAAGCTCGGTCGCCTTGCCGAAGTCACCGAGCCGGATGAGCAGGTTGCCCTCGAGAATCTGCACCTCGGGCGCGAGCGGGCTGTCGGGCGCGGCCAAGAGCATGAGATCCAGCGCGCCGAGCGCCTTCTTGAACTGGTTGTCCTTGATGTAGACCCAGGCGATCTCGTAGAAGGCGGCATCGAAGAGGTCCGAGGTCCGCGCGATGTTCTGATAGCGGGAGATCGCCTGCTGGGCTTCGCCCTTCTCGTAGTGGATGCGGGCGAGCGCGAGCTGCGCAAGCTCGTGGATGCGCTTCTCACCGTCGGTCTTGGCGGCGAGCTTCAGGACCTCGAGGAAGGTCTTTTGCGCGTCGTCGAAGTTCCCTGTCTTCGAGGCCTTCGCGACCTGACAGACGCCGCTGAAGTAGCGCGCATGCATGTGATAGGGGTTGCCAACGCGAATCTCGGCGAACGACGCGAGCGCCGCGTCGAGCTGCCCACTGAAGTATTGATACTTCCCTCGGACGTAGGGGACCGAGGGCTCGACCTGGCCCGGAGGCACGGCCGCGAGCTTCGCGAGGTAGTCCTCGACGTTCGTGTAGTCCTCGGTCCGCAGCGCGAGCTCGACCAGGCGCAGCAGCGCGAGCTGATAGGCCTTGCTGCCGGGCTTCTCGACGACCTTGAGCAGGTAGATTCGCGCGGTCTGCAGATCTCCGAGCTGATAGAGGCTCTCGGCGAGGTAGAAGAGCGCCTCGGGGTAGACCGCGCTGTCGGGGTAGCGCTCGACGACGTCCATCAGAAGGAAGGCTGCCCGCGTGTAGTCCTTCTCGGCGAGGAGCGCCTGCGCATTGGCAAGGCGATGCTCGGCCCCTACCTCGCGGGCCCGCGGCGCCTCGGCGACGACCGCGTCGAGCGCGCGCGCCTGGCCTTCGACCTCGTGAAGCTCGCTGCCGACGGCTTCCAGAGCATCGGCGCGTGCCACCCGCTCGACGAGCAGAAAGCTCGCGACGCCCGCCAGAGCCCCGGCGAGCGCGCGTACCGGGGCGCTCGGGCTCACTCCTTGGCCCCGGCTACCGCGCCCTGAGCCGCGATGACGGTTACGCGGAAATCGACGGCGGGGCGATCGCCGAGATCGGTCGTGATGTTGCCCTTCTCGTAACCGACCACCTTGAGGACGGTCTGCTTGCCCTCGGAGGCCATGAACGTGTGTGTGCCCCGGACGGTGAACTTGTAGTCCTTGAGGTACGAGAAGATGCCATAGCCGTGCCCTTGATAGACGAGCAGGACGTTGACGGTGTGATTGCCCGGCACGATGCTGCCGTTGAAGACTTCGAAACCGGACCTCTCGGCGAGGGCGCCCGTCTCGTCGCTCTTCGCGAATATCTGCGCGCCGTCGATCGCGTAGATCGCCTTGATGAGACGGAAGGAGCTGCCCATGTCGTTGTCGTGCACGATCACCGCGCGCGAGCCCGCGATGACGCCGTGCAGCACGGTCTCCTTGAGCAGGTTCAGGCGCGCCTTCGAGCGAAAGATCTTCTCCTTGAGCTCATCGACGCGCTGCTCGAGCGACTTGAGCCGCACCGAATAGGCGGCGTCGTTTTCGCCCGGCGCCTGGGGCGGCGCGGGAGCCACGGCCGCGGGCGC
>JBBTFH010000284.1:0-2128 GCA_038041915.1 Myxococcota bacterium | reverse complement strand
AGGCGCGCGCCGCGCTCCCAACTGAGGTACTGCCAGGCCCATTCGAAGAGGACGAGGAAGCGGTTGCGAAAGCCGATCAGGAAGAGGATGTGGACGAGCAGCCACGCGAGCCAGGCGAGAAAGCCCGAGAGCTTGAAGCGCCCGATCTGCGCGATCGCCGACGCGCGGCCGATGGTCGCGAGCGAGCCGCGGTCGCGGTAGCGAAACGGTGGTGGCGACCTCAGGCCGCGCACGCGCGCCTCGATGACCCGCGCCACGTAGCGGCCCTCCTGGATCGCGGCGGGCGCGACGCCGGGCATCAGCTTGCCGTCCTGCTCGAGCGCGGCGAGGTCGCCGATGACGAAAACGTCGTCGCGTCCCGGGACCGTCAGGTCGGAGCGCACGCGCACGCGACCGGCACGATCGAGCGGCGCGCCGAGCGATCGGCCGAGCGGCGAGGCCGCGACGCCCGCCGCCCACAGCACCGCGGCCGCCTCGATGCGCTCGTCGCCGAGCCACACGCCGCCCTCGTCCAGGCCCGTGACCATCGCGCCGGTCTGCACCTCGACGCCGAGCGCGAGCAACTGGCGGACCGCGCTCTCCGACAGCTCGGGAGAGAACGTCGGCAGGATGCGCGCGCCGGCCTCGAGCAGCACGACGCGCGCCATGCGCGGATCGATGCGGCGAAAATCGCGCGCGAGCGCGTGGCGCGCGACCTCGGCGAGAGCGCCGGCGAGCTCGACGCCGGTCGCGCCGCCGCCGACGACGAGAAACGTGAGGTGCGCCTTGCGCCGCGCCGAGTCCGGGCACCCCGTCGGGTGGGCTGAGGCAGCCTCGCTTTCCGCCATCTCGAACGCGAGCAGCACGCGCCGCCGGATCTCGAGCGCGTCCTCGATCGACTTGAGCCCCGGCGCCAACCGGGCCCACTCGGGGTGCGAGAAGTACGAGTGCGTCGCGCCGGTCGCGACGATCGCGAAGTCGTAGGGCACGTCACCATCGGCCAGCACGATCTTCTTCGCGGCGACGTCGATTGCCGTCGCCTCGGCGAGCAGCACCGTCGCGTTGCGCTGACGCCGTAGCACCTTGCGCAGCGGCGCCGCGATGTCGGCGGGCGAGAGCCCCGCCGTCGCCACCTGGTAGAGCAGCGGCTGGAAAAGGTGGTGGTTGCGCCGATCGATCAGCGTGACGCGCAACGGGGCCCCGCCCAGCGCGCGCGCGGCGTACAGCCCACCGAACCCGCCACCGACGATGACGACGTGCGGAGTATCGCTGGGCTTCACGGCATGGACCTCGGCCCTTTATAGTGTGCGTCGCCATGGCCGACCACATCGACACGCTCGCCGTTCATGCCGGGCACGGGCCCGATCCGCAGACCGGCGCGATCCAGGTGCCCATCTACCTGACTTCGACCTACGTGCAGTCTGGCCCCGGAGAGCACAAGGGCTTCGAGTACTCGCGCACGCAGAACCCGACGCGGTTCGCGCTCGAGCGGGCGATTGCGGCGCTCGAGGGCGGGCGCTTCGGCCTCGCGTTCGCGTCGGGGCTGGCGGCGTCGACGACGGTGCTCCAGCTCCTGCGCGCCGGCGACCACGTGATCGCCGGCGACGATCTCTACGGCGGCACGCACCGGCTCTTCGAGAGCGTCGGGCGCGCGATGGGCCTTCACTTCACGTACGTCGATCCGCGCGACGCCGCGGCCTTCGAGCGCGCGCTGCGACCGGAGACGCGCCTCGCGTGGGTCGAGACGCCGACCAACCCGCTGCTCAAGCTCTGCGATCTGGCCGCGGTCGCCGCGCTCTGCCGCGCGCGCGGCGTGCTGTTCGCCGTCGACAACACGTTCATGACGCCCTACTTCCAGAAACCGCTGGCGCTCGGCGCGCACGTCGTCGTCCACTCGACCACCAAGTACCTGAACGGCCACGCCGACGTCATCGGCGGTTGCATCGTCACCGACGACGAGGCGCTCGACGCGCGCCTGCGATTCTTGCAAAACGCCGTCGGCGCCGTGCCCGGCGCGCTCGACTGCTACCTCGTGCTGCGCGGCCTGCGCACGCTGGCGATCCGCATGGCGCGGCACGCCGACAACGCCCGCGCCGTCGCGGGCTTCCTCGCGTCGCATCCCGCCGTCACGCGCGTGACGTGGCCGGGA
>JBBTFH010000283.1:0-1535 GCA_038041915.1 Myxococcota bacterium | reverse complement strand
GGTCGATGGTGAACACGTCTTCGCCTTGCCTCAGCCGGCTCATCTGCCCGGGCGAGAGGCCGAGTTCCCCCGCTGCTTCGAAGTCCATCAGCTTCAGTTCGACGATGCGGTGGAGGATCCGCTCGCGCAATTGCGCGCGCAGGGGGGCGCTGGGGGGTTGTTTTGGCATGGCGGAGGCCTCCTCGGTGACTTGCCGATTTTAGCACGTTGGCAGGGCGGGGAGTCAGGTGTGGTATGGGGATAGGGTATTTTAATGTTGGAGAATTGTGGGTAGCGGGCGCGTCTCACCTCAACCGCCCCTCACCCTGTCCCTCTCCACCTCGCGCCGGAGTCGCTCGGATTCGGCAGGCACACGACCGTACGCAGGTACGGTCGTGTGTCCAGCCTCATCCCCGCGCGCGGGGAGAGGAGACGTTCTTACGTTTCGGGTTCTTGGAGCAAGCTGGAACTATGGCCGCCAGCGCACGGGCAGCGACAGCGGCCCGCGAAAGTCGATGGTCGCTTGCCACGCGACGTCGCCGGCCGTGAGCTCGAGGCCGGGCAGGCGCTCGAGCAGGTGGGCGAGCGCGATGCGCAGCTCTTCGCGCGCGAGGGCCGCGCCGAGGCAGAAGTGCGCGCCGTAGCCGAAGGCCAGGTGGCGATTGTCGCTGCGCGCGATGTCGAAGCGGTCGGGGTCGGGGAACCGCGCCGGGTCGCGGTTGGCGGCGCCGAGGAACAACAGCAGCGCGTCGCCGGCCTTGACGTTTCGTCCGGCGAGCTCGCCGTCTTCGACCGCGTGGCGCGGGGTCATCTGCACCGGCGACTCGAAGCGCAGGATCTCCTCGGCCGCCGAGGCGATCAGCGTGCGGTCGCGGCGCAGCCGCTCGAACTCGCCCGGATGGCGGATGAGGGTGAGCACGCCGTTCGAGAGCATGTTGGTCGCGGTCTCGTGGCCCGCGGTCATGAGGAAGGTGGCGTTCGAATAGATCTCGTCCTCGGACAGGCGGCCTTCGCCGTCGGCCGCGGCGATCATCGCCGACAGGAGGTCGTCGCCGGGGGCGGCGCGCCGCTTTGCCGTAAGCGCGCGCAGGTACTCGCGCATTTCGGCGAAGTGGCCCTCGGCCGCGAGCGCGAGCCGCTCGCTCGGCGAGCCCGAGCCGACGAGGAAGACGATGTCCTGCGCCCACCACTTGAAGCGGTCGAGGTCGGCCCCGGGCACGCCGAGCATGGCGCCCACCACCATGGCGGGCAGCGGGTAGGTGTAGGCGCGGTGCAGGTCGGCTTCGCCGCGGGCGGCGACGGCATCGAGGAGGCGCGCGGAGATGCGCTCGATCATTTCGGTAACCCGCTTCACCATGCGCAGGCTGAAGGTCGATGCCAGCAGCCGGCGGATGCGCGTGTGATCGGGCGGATCGCGGAAGGCGACGATGCCTTCGAGGGTGCGCGCAACCAGCGGGCAGCGCTCGCGCACGCCGGCGTCCAGCGGTTGGAGGATGCCGCCGGCGCGATCCGAGCTCAGCCGCCGGTCGGCGAGCAGCGCGGCGACCTGGTCGTAG
>JBBTFH010000282.1:3434-10898 GCA_038041915.1 Myxococcota bacterium | reverse complement strand
GTGCGCTACGAGCACCGGGAGAGCCACCGGGCGCGCACCCGGCAGGCGATCCGCGTCGCCGCCCGCGCCTACCTCGCGGCCGGCGCGCGCCGCGTGGTGGTGCCTACAGTGCCGCCGCTGGTCATGAGGTCCGAGAAGGACCTTGCGCGCGCGGATGCGCTCGCCTTTGCTCCGGCGACCGCGCCGTTCATCTCGGCGCACCAGCAGGGCGGCGTGCGCTTCGCGCCGTCGGCGCAGGGCGGCGGCGCCGATCCGGAAGGACGGGTCTACGGCACGCGCGGCGTCTACGTGTTCGACTCCTCCGGCTACCCGTCGAGCGCGTCCAGCCACACGATGGCGCCGATCATCGCGGTCTCGCACTACCTGTCCGAGCACCTGCTCGCACGGTGGCCGACGTAGCTTCCGTATTTTCAAGCCCTTCTTCCAAGGCCAACGTCGGATAACGTAGGTTCCATCAACTACGCGAGCCGTGTGCGAGGATGATCAAAGAGGTGGTTCATGCTTCCTACGCTCACGCTCCATACGCTCCCGACGTTGCTGACCCGGGTGGCCGACCTGTCCTCTGCAGAGCTACTTCGGATCGGGAACGGAGGTCGGCGCGGGAGGCAGGCGCTTGGTGGGCCGCACGAGCGCGACGAGCATGACGGCACCGAGGAGCACGAGGATGGCGAGGAGCAGGCGCTTCATCCGCCGACGCGGTGGATCTTGAGCAGGTTCGACGACGCGCCCACCGGCACGCCCATCGTCAGCACGATCTCGTCGCCCGGCTTCACCATGCCGGCGGCGAGCAGCCGGGCCTCGGCCTCGGCGATCATGCCGTCGGTGTCCTCGCGTCGATCGGAGATGAGCGGCTCGACGCCCCAGTAGAGCGCGAGCCGCCGGCATATCTCCGGCCGCGTCGTGAGCGCGGCGATGCGCGCGTCCGGCCGGTAGTCGCTGAGCAGGCGCGCCGTCGCGCCCGAGTCGGAGAAGACGGCGATGACGCCCAGCCGCATCGCGTGCTGCGCGACCACCGCCGCGTGCGCGATCGCGTTGGTCGAGATCGCCAGATCGAGCTGCGGCGGGTCGCGGCGGGCGCGGTAGCGCGCGGAGGACTCGACCTCCTCGATGATGCGCACCATCGTCGCGACCGCCTCGGCGGCATAGCGGCCGGTCGCTGTCTCACCCGAGAGCATCAGCGCGTCGGCGCCGTCGAGCACGGCGTTGGCCACGTCGGAGGCCTCGGCGCGGGTCGGGCGCGGGCTCGTCTTCATCGACTCCAGCATCTCGGTGGCGACGATCACCACCTTGCCGCGCTCGTTGGCGACCTCGATCGCGTGCTTCTGCACCAGCGGCACCTTCTCGGGTCCGAGCTCGACGCCGAGATCGCCGCGCGCGACCATCAAGCCGTCCGCTTCGTCGGCGATCTGCTCGAGCGCGGAGACGGCGTGAGCGCGCTCGATCTTGGCGATGAGCGGTACGTCGCCGGCCACGGCGCGGGCGCGCACGACGTCCTCCGCCGAGCGCACGAACGAGATCGCGAAAAAATCAGCGCCGAGATCGCGTCCCCACGCGATGTCCTCGAGATCCTTGTCGCTGACGCCCGACGCACGCACGCCGCCGGGGAGGTGAACGCCCTGGTGATCGCCGAGCGCGCCGCCGTCGACCACGAGGCAACGCGTCTCGCCCGGTCTCGCCTCGACCACCTCGAGGCGCAGCATCCCGTCGGCGAGCAGCACCGGATCGCCCAGGCGGACCTCCGCGCCGAGCGTCGGATAGCTCACCGGGATCGTGCGCGCGTCGCCCACCGTGTCGTCGTCGCCGGGCACCAGCGCTACGACCTCACCCACGACCAGCTCGACCCTCCCGCTCGGGAAGCGCCCGACGCGCACCTTGGGGCCGGCGAGATCGAAGAGCACGCCCACGGGGCGGCCCTTGCGCCGCGCCTCCTCGCGCACGCGGCCGAAGGCGACGGCGTGCTCGTCGTGCGTGCCGTGCGACAGGTTCAGCCGCGCCACGTTCATGCCGCAGTCGATCAGCCGGTCGATCTGGTGCGGACCGCGCGAGGACGGCCCGAGCGTGCAGACGATCTTCGTGCGGCGCATGGCGCGCGCAGGATAGCAGCCACGCGAACCACGAGCCTACGGCATGACGCATCGCGGCTTGACTTCGCCGCGTCGGCGGCGAGGATGGCGGCCTTGCGCTACCTCCTCGCTCTCGCGCTCCTCGCCGCCTGCACCGTGCGCCGCGATCAGCCGGACCTCGACGGCCAGCAGGTCGCAATCACCTTCCTCCACACCTCCGACTGGCACTCGCGGCTGCTGCCGTACGACATGGTCGTCGGCGAGACCGACGAGCGACTCGGGCTGTACCAGAAGGACGCGCCGTTCGGCGGCGCGGCGCGCGCGGCGACGATCATCCGCCGCGAGCGCGCGCGCGGCGGGCGGGTGCTCCACCTCGATTCGGGCGACAGCTTCCAGGGCGCGCCGATCTTCAACGTCTTCGACGGCGAGGTGGAGTTCCGCGCGCTCTCGCAGGTTGGGCTCGACGCCGCCGTCATCGGCAACCACGAGTTCGACCGCGGCGGGCCGAACTTCATCGACAAGGCGCAGCGCTTCGCCGCGTTCCCGCTGCTCGCCGCCAACTACCTGTTGGCGCCGACGGGCGCCGCTTCGCCGACGGGCGTCGCCCCCCTCGCCGACGTGACGCTCCCGTACGCGGTGCTCGACGCGGGCGGGCTGCGCGTCGGCGTGATCGGCGTCGGCAACACGAGCTCGCTCTCGTCGCTCTTCCAGCGCGGCAACGCGCTCGGCATCACGCCGCTCGAGATCGTGCAGGTCGTACAGGACTACGTCGACTTCGTCCGCCCGCTCTCCGATCTGGTCGTGCTCGTCACCCACATCGGCCCGAACGAGGATCAGTGGGTCGTCGAGCACACCGAGGGCATCGACGCGGTCTTCGGCGGGCACTTGCACATCGTCATCAACCCGCCGCGCGTCGCGATGGACTGCCAGCCGGGCAGCGAGATCGCCGCGCGCCGCGGCTGCACGCCGCGAAGGGTGCCGATCGTCCACTCGGGCGCGTTCCTCAAGTACGTCGGCAGGCTCGACGTCGTCGCCATGCAGCAACCCCCCGGCAGCTCGAACTGGGAGATCGTCGCCCACGCCTACCAGGCGCTGCCCGTCTCGTGCCAGGGCGACGGCGGCGAGGACTGCGCGCTCCCCGAGGACCCGGCGATGCTGGCGCTGCTCGAGCCGTACGCCTCCCAGCTCCACCAGATGACCAACCTGGTGCGCGTCGTCGGCTACGCGCCGGCGAAGATCGCGCGTTTCGCCACCGGCTCGGGCGACTCGGCGCTGGGCGATCTGGTGGCCGAGTCGATGCTCGCGCAGCAGAGCGTCATCGCCGACTTCTCGATCACCAATACGCTCGGCATCCGCGCCGACCTCGATCCCGGCCCGATCACCGTCGAGCATCTCTTCAACGTCTTCCCGTTCGACAACACGATCACGGTGCTGCTGATGTCGGGCGTCGAGACGCTCGAGCTCTTCGACTTCGTGGCCAATCGCTCGGCGGGGCGCGGCTGCGCGGCGCAGTCACAGATCTCGGGCGCGACGTTCGTGATGGACTGCAACTTCGGCACCCCGTGCCCCGACCGCGAAGAGGGCGTCCTGACGCCGTGCGCGCGCGACGTGACGGTGGGCGGATCCGGCCAGCCGTGCGACGCGGACGAAGACTGCGAGGCCGGCGAGATCTGCACGCGGCGAGATCACCCGGTCGAGGCCGAGGCGCGCGTGTGCGGCCTTCCGATCACGCCCCTCGCCGCCTACCAGCTCGCCGCCAACGACTACATCGCGCGCGGCGGCAGCGGCTTCGACGTGCTGCGGCGCAACACGTCGCAGCAAAACCTCGGCATCTCGCTGCGCGACGCGGTGGTGGACTACCTCAACCTGCGGCCGACGTGCGGCGAAGGCGTCAATCCGGCGCTCGGCGACATGCTCTACGAGCTTGGCCGCCGAGCAACCGATGGAGAGAGCGTCGACGTCGGCGCGCTCGTCCGCGGCGTCGGCGACGCGCATGAGGACTACATCGCGTGCGCCGATCCCGACGGCGAGATCGGCCTCGCCGCCTTCGCGCGGCGCGAATGCCGGGGGCTGGACGGCGGTGAGCGCTCGCAGTGCGAGGAGCTGGCCGCCGTGCGCAGCGCGCTCGTGTGCCTGGTCCTGCCGTGCATCCACGCGTCGGCCGACGGGCGCATCGAGCGCGTCTTCCTGGGCACGACGGAGCCGAGCGGTGAGCAGCAAGAGAACGAGAACATCGAATGAGGAGGCAGGGCCTTTTCGCCGCGCTGGCGCTCACCGGCTGCACGGAAACCAACGAATATGGCGCGGGCGCAACCAGCCTGCGTGTGACGCTGGTCGCGCCGGACGGAGGGCTCGGCAGCGAAGACGATCCTCTCCCCTTCTCGTCGGACTGGATGACGCTGGGCGTCGAGGTCGAGTCTCTAGGCGGGCCGATCGACGGCGCGATCACGCTGCGCGTGCTGCCGGTGGGACGCACGAGCCCGGCGATCACCGCGGTCGAGATGGTCGCGGGCCGCACGGTGCCGGCGACCGAGCTGAGGTTCCGGCGCGCCTTCGGCGAGGTGCGCGTCGTCGCGAGCGACGACGGCTACGTGCCCGGCGATCCGCGCGAGGCGGCGTGCGGCGACGGCGACATACGCGACGACGACGGCGACGGAGCGGCCGGCTACCCCGACGATCCCGGCTGCTTCATGTACGACGACACGACGGAGGAGCCGGGCACGGGCGCCGCCGGCGCGAGCGAGCCGCTGCTCTTCGCCAACCCGCGCGTGCGGGACGTGCAGCAGGCGCTCGCGGGCAGCTCGCAGCCGGTGCGCGTGCAGCTCGACGGTCGCCTGCCGGACGAGGACGCGCCCGGCGGCGTCCTGCTCGTCACGCACCGCGCGACCGACGGTTTCTACTTCACCGACGTCGCCGAGCCGGACCTCGGGTGGCAGAGCGCCTTCGCGTTCAACTTCTCGACGCCGCGGCTCATGCGCGGCTCGTGCCTGCGCGTCCTCACCGCCGGCGTCGAGGAGTTCTACGGCTTCACCGAGCTCGGCAGTCCGGCGTGGCAGTGCGTCGGCGCGGACGGCGCCTCCGGCGTGTGCTGCCGCGGCGACGCCGCGTACGACGAGAAGGGCTGCATCGAGCCGTGCGGCGCGGCGCTTCCGGCGCCGGTCGAGATCGACGCCGCCATGCTCTCCGACGACGGCGAGATGGAGGCGTGGGAGTCGGCGCTGGTGGTGGTCCGCGACCTCACGGTGGCCGCGCGCTTCGACGCCTGCGACGTCGACGGCGACGGCGGAATCGACTTCGGCGACTGCGACGCGGGCGAGTCCTCGTTCGAATGCGACCTCGACCGCGACGGCGCGTTCGATCCGGACGCGGGCGACAGGCTGGCCTGCACCGAGGAGGCGTGCTGCAGCAACCGCTGCGGCGACCAGCCGGATTGCTCCGTGCTCGAGAGCTTGCTCGACCGCGACCAGTGGACGGCGACCGTCGTAGACGGCAGCCGCACCGCCGAGATCGCGATCGTCAGCAGCGCCGCCTGCCCCAATTTCGATCCGCGCGAGCACGCCGGCCGCACGCTCGGATCGATCACCGGCAACCTGCGCGAGCTCAGCTTCGGGCGGCCGAAGTGGATCCTGAGTCCGCGCGACACCGACGACATGCCCGACTGCCCATAGGCGAACAGGAGAACATGCGCAAGCCCAACCTCACGCTCCTCGCACCGCTCGCGCTGCTCGCGTCGTCGCCGCCCGCGTGGGCCAGCGACTTCGTCGACACCCGCGTCAGCTTCACCTTCGGCGACGACGACGTGCTGCACGAATCCGACACCTTGCAGACCGTGTCGCCGCGGCCCGGCTTCGGCGAGCGCCCCGGCTACCAGCTCTTCTTCGAGAACCTGAACACGCGCACGACCGGCCGCGAGAACGAGCTGCACCTGGTCGTCTACAAGAAGGCGCCCGGCTTCTTCCCCAAGCTCACGACCGAGGCCGCCGTCGCGCTTCGGCTCGATCTCGTCGCGCTCACGTCGACGGCGGCGACCGGCAGCAAGCTGATGCGCGACGACGGCACGTACATCCGAATCGCCCGCGAGATCGGCGCCGGCAACGGCGAGGTCGTGCTCTTTCCGCTCTCGACCACGCGCTTCCGACTCGGCTACCTGTACGCGCTCACCTGGGGCGACGACGAGATCTTCCCAAAACGCCTCGGACCGGCGCCCGGCCTCAAGCTCGGCTTCACGCAGCCGTGGCTGCGCACGTTCCTGGGCCTGAAAACCGCCACGATGCAGACCGTCGAGCCGCCGGTGCAGCAGCAAACCGGCGAGAATCTCGCCATCTCGCACCCGGAGACGTTCTACGGCGCGCTCGGCGGCGTCGGCACCACGGTGGGCAAGCTCGATCTCGACGTCGGCGGCGGCTGGTTCCAGATGGGCGACAACGAGCTCTCGGGCGTTCGCGGAGAGCCGATGACCGCGGTCGGCGGCTCGGGACGCGTCGCGTGGGTCGACGGGATCCCCGTCGGGCTCAGCGCCGACCTCAAGCTCTTCCGCAGCGATCCGGAGTTTCTCGAGACGCTGAACCGGCCGGAGCGCTATCCGGGCGGATTCGACTGGAGCGCGTCGCTCGAGGGTGACTACATCGTGCAGACGCTGCAGGACCCCGACGCCGGTGAGACGCAGTCGACGACGCGGCAGGCGGCGCCGGCGGCGGCGACGATTTTTCGCGCGAAGAAGGGATTCTGGCGCTTCAACCTGACCGGCATGGTTCGATCGATCGAGTTCATGTTCCACACGCGCCCGAGCTTCGTGGGCGGCCAGGCGCTCCCCGAGGACGCCGACATCGCGCCCGAGCTGTTCGGCGCGGTCGCGGTGGATCGCTACCTTGCGCGCTGGCGCCTGACGCCGGGCGCGCAGATCGGCGTGCAGCGTCCCGCGTCGATGACGACGAGGCTCGATCTCGCGACCATCGGCGCCAACCCGCCCGCGGGCGACACCGGCGCGCAGACGCTGCTGATCCGCGCCGATCGCTCATTCACAATCCTTCCCTCGGGCGACGAGGCGGTGCCGATCTTCGCCGGCAAGCTCTCCGCGCGCTGGCAGGTCTCGCCGATGGTGACGCTGGTCGGAATGGCGTTCGCGACGCTGGACCAGAACGCGATCGATCCGCGGCCGTCGCAGTTCGGCACGAGCGAGCGGCGGCTCCTGGACCAGCCGCTGATCCTCGGCGCGGCCGCGATCGCGCAGGCGCGCTTCTAGGAGAGCCGCTCCGCCGATTGACCTACGGCGCGCCGCGACCTGCTAACCGACCGGGCGGCTCCCGACGGCGAGGATGACCATCGGCTCGAGCGTTCGCGTCATCGGGTTGACCGTAAGGGCGAGAGCTTCCAGCGACAGCACGCCGAGGATCTTCTCGTC
>JBBTFH010000282.1:0-3334 GCA_038041915.1 Myxococcota bacterium | reverse complement strand
TAGATGCGATGCGACCGGGCGCATGGCTCGTCTTTGGAGCGATCACCGCCGCGACGTCCGCGTGCGGGGGGTCCGATGCGGGTTCCGAAGCCGAGGCGGAATCCGAAGGCGAGTCGTGGTGGACTCCCGACTCGAACACGACCTGGCAGTGGCAGCTCACGGGCGCCATCGACACGTCGTTCGACGTCGCGATGTACGACATCGACCTGTTCGACAGCACGCAAGACGCGATCGCCGCGCTTCACGACGCGGGGCGCATCGTGATCTGCTATTTCAGCGCCGGGAGTTGGGAGGATTGGCGAAACGACGCGTCGCAGTTCCCCGACGCTGCTATCGGAAACGATCTCGATGGCTGGCCGGGTGAGCGCTGGCTCGACGTGCGCGACGAGCGCGTGCGCGGCATTCTGCAGGCACGCCTGGACGAAGCGGTCACGAAGACCTGCGACGGCGTGGAACCGGACAACGTCGACGGCTATGCGAACGATTCGGGTTTCGATCTCACAGGGGACGATCAGCTCGACTTCAATCGCTTCCTTTCGGAAGAGGCGCACGCGCGCGGCCTTTCCATCGGACTCAAGAACGATCTCGCGCAGATCCCCGACCTGCTCGACGCCTTCGACTGGTCGCTCGACGAAGAATGCTTCCTCTTCGACGAATGCGACGCGCTCGCGCCGTTCATCGATGCGGGCAAGCCGGTGTTTCAGACCGAGTATGCGGACGTGGGCGAGGAGAACGCGCGCGCCGATGACGTCTGCGCCGACGCCAACGCGCGCGGGCTCGAGACGCTGATCAAACATCTCGAGCTGGACGCGTATCGTCTGGCGTGCCGCTGACGCCCGCCCTCAGACCTTCAGCCGCGACAGCCGCTCCACCGCCTCCGCGCTCCGCTCCACGCTCTGGGTGAGCGCGAAGCGCACGAAACCTTCGCCGCCCGGGCCGAAGCCCGTCGCGGGCGCGGCCACGATCGCGCAGGCGCGGTTCTAGGAGCGCAGCACGCGGCGGACCTCGTCGGCGACGAGGCGCGCGAGGTCGCGTGGGGCCGCGGGCGCGGGCGCAGCCGCCGATGCGGGCGCGGCCGACGGAACTGCTGGCGCGTCCGCCGACGAGGGCCCGGACGCCGGCGCGCCGGGTGCTCCGAGACCGGCCTTCGCGCGCGCCGCGAGCAGCCTCGCGACGAGCTCGGGCCCGAGCGCGCGGGCGCCGCCGAGCTGCTCGGCGACGAGCGCGGTCCTGGCGAGCTGCTCGACCAGCTCCATGCGCAGCATCGCGAGATCGAGATCGGGGCCCCACGCGAGCACGCCGTGGCTGGCGAGCAGCACGGCGTCGTACGCGACGACGAACGGCGCGAGCGCCGCCACCGCCTCCTCGCCCGGCGCCGCGAACGGAACCATCGGCACGCCCACGCCGAGCGCGACGACGGCCTCGGGCAGCAGCGGCCGGTCGAGCGTGCGCCCGGCGAGCGCGAAGCCCGTGGCGGTCGGCGGATGCGCGTGCACGACCGCGCGCACGTCGGGGCGCGCGCGGTACACGCACAGGTGCAGGCCGAGCTCGCCGAACGGCTTGCCGCGGCCGGCGACGATCCGACCGCCGTCATCGACGACCAGCAACGAGTCGGCGGTGACGTCGGCCTTCGACGTCGCGGTTGGCGTGGCAAGGATGCGGCCCGGTGCGACGCGCGCGGTCAGGTTCCCCTCGTGGTAGGCGACGAAGCCGCGCGCGTGGAGCGAGCGTGCACACGCGGCGAGGCGATCGCGGAGAGCGTGCTCGTTCATGCGACCGGTGACCCCGCGATTCGATCGACGACGCCGAGCACCAGCGAGCGCATCGGCAGCCGCTCGATGCCGATGACCTGCCTCGTGCCGCCGCCCTCGCTACCGACCAGGACCAGGTCGCCCACGCCCGCCTGCACGACGTCGACCGCGAGGAACGACGGCGCGCAGATCTCGCCGCGCTCGTCGACCGGCTGCACGACCAGCAGCGTGCGCCCGACGTAGGTCTCGTGCTTCACCGTCGAGACCACCGTGCCGAGGACGCGGCAGAGCTTCATGGATCGCTCCGCTTCGTGAGCGCCGCCGTGGCGATCTCGACGGCGTCGACAATGCCGATGATCGCCGCGTCGACCGGCACGAAGCTCGGATCGAGCGCGAGCGAGGCCTCGCGCGCGCCGGTGAGCGTGCACAGGTCGCCGCGGCCCGCCTGCGCCGTATCGACGGCGACCTGCGGCTCGCCGACGGGCTTGCCGGCGTGATCGACCGGCTGCACGACCAGCAGCTTGACGCCCTCGAGCCCGGCGACCTTGCGCTCCGCGACCACCGTGCCGATCACGCGTCCGAGATACATGCACGACTTCTAGCATCGGGACGGACGGCGAAGGAAGCTCAGCCTCGTCTGATGCCCGCACTTCGCGCCGCCGCGGTAGTATCCGCGCGTGTCCTCCCTGACGCTTCGTGATCGCTACGAGTTGCGCGCCGGCGGGCGCGTGAACCTGCGTCCGTGGCCCCTGGCCGATCGGCTGTTCGTCGCGTGGCTGCTCGAACGGCTGCGCGCGGGCGCTCGCTACCACGAGCTGCTCGTCGCGGTCGCCGCGCCCGGCGCATACCCACTGCGCGGGAGCATGGAGATCGACGACGCGCTGCGTGGCGATCCGCTCTTTCGCGTCGCGAGCGACGTGGTGGCGCGCGCCGCCGAGCGCGAGGGCGCCTCCGCCGACGAGCTGCGCAGCGCTCAGCCGGGTGTCTATCGCAGCGTGTCGGAGGCGGCGCGGACGCTCGGCATCTCGCGCGCGGCCGTCGCGCAGGCCATCCACGAGGGCCGCCTCGCGGCTTACCGCACCGGCTGAGGCTGGCTGATACCGGCAGCGGCGCTGCCGGCCTACCGGGTGCAGAGCGCGAAGGTCGAGGCGGGCCGGACGCGCGCCAAGCGCGGCTCCACGCGCTGGTGATCGCGAGCTACCCTCTCACCGCGATCACGTAGATGTCGTAGAGCGCGTGCGACCACGCGGCGACGCAGAGCCCGCGCCACTGGAAGAGCGCGACGAAGAAGAGGCCCGCGAGCGTGCGGTAGACGATCGCGCCGGCGCGCCACGGCTCGCCGAGCGGACCGACGTGGTGCGCGGCGGCGAAGATCGCCGACGAGACGAGCGCCGCCAGCAGCGTCGCCACGCGCGGGCCGAGACCGGCGCGCGTGGAAAGCGCGCCGAGCGCGGGGAAGAGCCCCTGGCGGAACACCAGCTCCTCGTGAAAGCCCGCGCCCAGGCTCATCACGACGGCGCCCAAAAGCCCGCCGGCTGCGCCCGCCGATCCACCGCCCGCGAGGCGCGGATCGACGTGCAGAA
>JBBTFH010000281.1:0-5400 GCA_038041915.1 Myxococcota bacterium | reverse complement strand
GCGCAGCGACGGTCCGGCGGCGCTGCCGGCGTCCAATTCTCACCAGGTTTCGACGCTCCCACCCCCCGCCAGGCGCCACAACGCCGGCTTGCCAGCGGCACGGACCTTGCGTATGCCCCGCGGTAGAAAGGGGACTTCATGAAAACACTTCTCATCGTTGGACTGATCGGAACGGGGCTACTCACCGGCTGCGGGAGCGACGAGGACGGCGCCGAGTCGGAGTCGGAATCGGAGTCGGAATCGGAGTCGGAATCGGAGTCGGAAGCCGAGTCGGAAGCCGAGTCGGAGGTCGAAGCCGAGTGCGCGGCGGACGCGTGCGGCGGCGACCTCGTCGGCGACTGGACGGTCGTCGCGCTGTGCATCGGCGGCGGCGATCCGCCGGACGACTGCGCGGACGGGAAGGACACGCGCAGCTTCGCGATCGAGGGCTCCGCGACGTTTTCCGGCGACGGCACGTACGAGGCGAGCTTCACGACCACGACCGAGCACGCGATCACGTACCCGGACGCGTGCGTCGGCGATCTCACGTGCGACGAGTTGGCGACCGACCTATCCGACGACGACACGACGGCCACCTGCGGCGAGGCCGAAGCCGGCTGCGACTGCACCACCACGCGCAGCGACGACGACGTTCAAGCCGGCACGTGGAGCACGAAGGGCACGACGCTCACGTCCCAGCAGGACGACGAGGACGCGCCGCAAGAATGGGATTACTGCGTCGACGGCGACACGCTGACGGTCGCCCGGCACGTCGAGGGCGACGATCCCGTGCGCTTCACGCTCGCACGGAAGTAGCTCAGCGGCACTCGATCTTCCGCTGGACGATCGACGTCTCCCACGCCTGCGCGGCGATCTTGTCGACACCGCTCATGTTGGGCAGCTTGAGCGCGTAGGAGCGCTGGTAGAGCGCGAGGCCGTCGGCGCAGCGGCCGGCGCGCGCGACGCAGAAGGCGCCCTCGTCGAGCGTGCTCTTGCCGGTGCTCGACGCCTGCAGGTCGTCGGGCGTGCGCCCGAGGCGCGGCATCCGCTCGAGCATCGCGCCCGCGATACTGCGGCAGCGGGCGCCGTCGACCGCCTTGACGGCGTCCAGCAGCTCGACGCTCGCGCGCACGACGAAGTCGGCGTCGGTGGTGGCGCTCGCCGACGCGCAGTTGCGGTTGGCCGTGGCGCGCACCTCGCGGCCGATGTCCTCGTCGCTGCGCGTGCGCGCCGTGTCGCGCGACGCAATCACGCCGCGCAGGTCCCTCGCGCCTTCGTCGCAGCGGCCCGCCATCATCAGGCACTGCGCGCGCACGAAGCCCATGTTCTCGCCGGAGCGCGGGTCGAGCGCGAGCGCGCGATCGATGCTGCGCAGGCACGCCTCGCCGTCGCGCGACGCGTGCTTGGCAATCGCGTCCTGCACCGCCGCGTAGGCCTGGCCGGCCGGCGAGGCGTTCCACTGCGCGACGCCGTCGCCGGCGACCGGCGCAGCGCCAGGCACGACGACGGCGCCCGCGCCCGCGGGGTGCTCGCCGTCCTCGATGCGCCGCAACGCCAAGCGGATCGGCACGCGGCAGCCGCGCTGATCCTGCGTGCGGCAGCTCGCCAGATCGCCGCCGTTTCCCAGCGACTCCTCCTCGTGGCGCGCGCTGCCGCCGACACCGGCGCTGCCGATGCCCGCCTGCGCCTCGGCCGACGCGCGCGCGCCGCTGGCGAGCTCGAACGCGCCGAGGTTGTAGGACCACACGAAGTGGGTCGCGCGCGCGCAGCCGGCCTGCGCGGCGATCTCGCCGCGGTAGAGCGCGTCGCGCGTGGCGGTCGCCACGCCGGAGACGAAGTAGCGCAGCCGCAGGCTCTGCCCGGCGCGCACGCGGCTCGACAGCGACGCCGCGCCGAGCGGCAGTTTCGCGTAAAGCTCGCCCTCGTCGCGCACGTCGAAGCCCTGGAGCGTGCCGCTGGTGAAGTGCGGCGCGCCGTAGCGGCCGAAGCGCCCGGGCACGCTCGCATCCGAGCAGCCGTAGAGCACCTCGAGCGCGCAGCCTTCGTAGCGCACGAAGATGGCGTCGCGCGCGGCCTTGGCCTCGAAGCTCGCGAGGTCGGTGGCGTCCCACTCGACCACGAACGGGCGGTCGTGGTTGCGCGCGGCCTCGTCGCAGGACGCGGCGACGTGGGTGCGCGCGAGCATCGTCTCGCGCCCGGCGGCGATCGGCGCGGCGGGTGCGGCGCAGCCCGCAAGCAGCAGCGCGGCGACGAGCGCGCCCGGCAGCACGTCCCGTCGGACGGGCTGAGGCAGCCTCACGCGAAGTCGCTCTCGAAGCGCGTGATGAACTCGACGCCAAACGCCATCGACGGCGTGCGCGCGCCCGGCTCGACCTCGCCGGCGGCGATGCGCCGCGCGCACTCGACGGACGTCATCGCGGTCAGGCGGTAGCCCTCGGGCGCCTCGAGCGTCGCACAGACAGCACGCCCGGCGGCGTCGGTCGCGCGTCCCCAGAGCTGCGAGCGCAGCGTGTCGCGCATCGCCTGGTCGGGGCCCTTCACCGTGCGCTCGATGCGCGCCATCAGACGTCGCTGCACCGCGCCGATCCCGAGCAGCGGCAGCAGCGGGCGCGCCGCGCGAAGCGCGAGCACCAGCCGCCGCGGCAGCGCCATGTACGTCTCGATGTTGGGGATCTTCGTCGAGTAGAACGCCGTCGAGATGTCGCCCCACGGAATCGTGACGGCGTGCCGCGCGCGGTCGCGGAACGGCACGTCCATCGCGCGCCAGGCGAGCGGCACACGGCGGATGCGCCCGTCCTGCCGGATCGCGCCGCCGTGGGGCAAGCCCTCGAGCATGGTCTTGGTCGTGCCGGGGCTGGCCGTGCCGATCGCCGCGAAGGCCAGCTCGAGCTTGGTCGCGCCGGGCAGCGCCTGCGCGAGCCGCGCGGCCAGACAGTCCGACGGCACGATGTCGAAGCCGACGCCCGGCATGAGGACGACGCCCTGGTCGCGAGCGAGCTGCGAGCGGCGGTGGCACGCCTCGAACACCGGCCACTCGCCGGTGATGTCGAGGTAGTGCACGCGCTTGGCGAGGCACGCCTCGACCACCGGCGCGCTGGTTTTCGAGAACGGCCCGGCCGCGAGAAGGATCGCGGACACGCCGTCGAGCCCGCCCTGCACGCGCGCGCCGTCGTCGAGCGCGAACGCGCGCCAAGGCAAGCCGAGACGCTCGGCGATCGGCCGCACCGCCTCCGCGCGCCGCCCCGCGAGGATCGGCCGCGCGCCGGTGCGCACCGCTTCCTCGGCGATCAGCGCGCCCGTGTACCCGTTCGCGCCATACAGCATCCAGGTCGGCTCGGCCATGCGACGCGCAGTCTAACCGGCGTGGTAGATTGAAGGCACGCTTTCGTGCACGGCGCCGACACTCATGGCATGGGGAGAGTGATGACGAAGCTCAAGCTGACCAACCATAACGACGTGGAGATCGCGCGACGCGGGCTGCTGACGCCCGCCGAGGTACGCACCTGCGAAGTCGAGGCGCTCGTCGACACGGGAGCGACGATGCTGATGCTGCCGGAAGACGTGTGCGAGCGGTTGGGGCTCACCTTCGAGCCGACGCGCCGCAAGGTCCGCTACGCCGACGGCCGCATCGCCGAGGTGCGGTGGGTCGGCAACGTCCGCCTGGAAATCGTCGGCCGGGAGATGACCTGTGACGCTCTGGTCGAGGCCGCCGGGACCGTGCCGCTCATCGGCCAGATTCCGCTGGAAGCGCTCGACCTCATTGTCGATCCGAAGTCCCGCGAGCTGCGCGTCAACCCCGCGTCACCCGACGCGCCGCTCCTCGACCTGCTCGCCGTCGCGTAGGCTCCGCCTCCGCATCAGGTCGAAGGGATGAACGCGTTGGGGCAAGAGATCTCGCCGCCCGGTCGTCATGGCCATGACCACCCGGCGTTGCCGTAGGTGAAGAAGTAGTTGAGGCCCCAGTGGCGTCAACTCAACCGGTGGGAAAAAATTCAGGTTAGCGGCGGCGGCGGGAGGCGAACAGGGCGAGGGCGAGGCCGAGCAGGGCGAACGCCAGCGGCGGGGCATCGGGGCCGCCGCCCATCGCGCAGCCGCCTTCGCTCGCCGGCTGCGCGCCATCGCCATCGTCGTCGTCGTCGTCGTCGCACGAGCCGAACGAGCAGTTCTCGTCGCCGGAGAAGCCGCAGCGACCGCGGCTGTCGCAGCTCTGGCCCGACGGGCAGTCGATCTCCTCCAGGCAGTCGTACACGCACGCCCCGTCGGAGCAGTACGTGCCGTCGGAGCAGTGCGAGTTGACCTCGCACTCGCGCTCGTCCTCGCCGCCGTCGGGGTCACCATCGAGCGTGACGCATTCGGTGCCGACCAGCGACTCGTCGTCATCGCAGAGCTCGTCGATCGGCGGCGCGGTCAGGCGCAGGTCGCGGATGCGCGCGTCGAGCGTCTCGAAGCCGTCGAACCAGATCGGGTTGTACGAGCGGAAGTCGCCGCCGAACTGCAGGCTGTCCAGGCCCACCGTCGTGTCACGGTCGCCTTGCAGGACGATGAAGTACTCGTGGTAGGCGTTGTCCGTCACGCGGTCGGGATCGAGCGGCACCAGCCCCCACTCCATATCCTGGGCCGACGTGCTCACGCGCATCTCCCACTTGTAAAGGGTGACGGTGTAGTTCGTGGTCGCGCGGTAGTCCGCCTCGATCGAGCCCTTGACCTGGATCGGCAGGCCCTGGGTCAGATCCTTCATGAAGCTGCCCTTGGCCTCAAGGCCGGCCGAGAACTCCTCCTCGATCTCGATCACGCGCGACGGCTCCCAGCGGTACGACTGGAACGGGAGGCTCCAGTCCCAACGAACCGAGCCGAGGCTGCCGTCGTCCGGCGCGTTGGCGATCATGTTCTGCGCAACCTCGTGGTTGCCGTGCATCCACTGATCGGTCGTGGACTGCTCGGTCACAAGGCCCCAGTCGCCGGCGACGTCGGGCGACGTGTTGATCTTGACGACGAGCACGTAATCGTCGGACTCGCGGTCGAGCGACGACATGAACCAGAACGCCTCCATCACAAGGCCGACGCGGTTGCCGGTCGAGGTGGAGAGCAGGTCGGCGAAAACCGTGTCGCCCTCGGCGTGGACCGTGGCGGACAGGTCGGCCGCCGGGTCCACCAGCTCGATGTCGCCCAGGGTGAACGTCTCATCGAAGTGCAGCAGCCGCGCGCCGGCGAACGCCGTGTTCGACGTGGACAGATCGTCGGTCGCGTCCGTGTCCGGTTCGGCGTCGTCGCCACCGGCGAAAGCGACTATCGGGACGCCCGTGAACGAAAGGACCAGAGCAAAACGAAAGTAACGGCGCATGGGCTCTCCTTCCAGGGTGGCCTTCGGCTCGAACCGCAGGCCCGCCCTATATCACGCCTCGTGCCGCTGTCAAGCACACC
>JBBTFH010000280.1:10642-12486 GCA_038041915.1 Myxococcota bacterium | reverse complement strand
ACAAAAATTGGCTTACGGCTCTGCTTCTTGGATTCGGTCTGGGGTCGATCGGCTGCGGTGACGAGGACGGCGTCGAGAGTGAGTCGGAGGCGGACGCGGGGCAGGAGGCGGATGCGGGGCAGGAGGCGGATGCGGGGCAGGAGCCGGACGCGGGGCCGGAGGTGAAGGACGAAGATCCAAACATCGGCGACGAGTGCCAGTGCAACGATGAGGAGCCCAAGACGGGCAGCGCCTTCTGCACCGAGGCCGGCGACGATCCGGTGTGCCTCGGCGGCGCGGGCTGCTTCCCGCTCTACGACAACGACGACGACCCCCTGCTCGATGTCGGCGTATGCAGTTCGGTCGAGTGCGAGATCGACGATCCGGATACCGACGCCGTCAACGAGGACACCTGCAGCGACATCGACGCAGACTTCCTCTGCGTGGATATCGGCATCGGCGCCGGCGATCCGGATCCCGACGATCCGAACGACGAGGTCGACGACAACTTTTGCATGAAGCTCTGCGAGCCGTCCGACGACGATCACGGCGGCTGCTCGGACGGCGTGACCTGCAACCCCCTGATCGGCGCGGTGCTGAACGTCGAACAGCCGAATTCGATCTGCTACGGAGCGCCCTGCGGGGGTGGCGTCGACTGCCCGGTCACGACGGGCGTGGACTGCGAGGACGACGACGGTTGCGGCGACGGCGAGATGTGCGAGCCGATTGACTTCGATGAGAACGGCGATCCGGTCTACGGCATGTGCGCACTGCCCGGCATCTGTAACGCAGAGAGCGGGCTTTGCGCCGGGCACGATCAGGGCGCCGAGGGCGCGGAGATCGGCGGTCCGTGCGAGGCCGACATCGACTGCCCCGACAACGCCATGTGCTTGACGGAGGACGACGATCCCGATCTCGGTGTAATCCTGCGTAACGGCTACTGCACGATCCGTGGCTGCCTCTACGGCGACGTGACTGCGGCGCTGGAGTGCCCCGCCGGTTCCGGGTGCAATGTCCTGTACAGCGGTGGCTTCTGCCAGCGCAGCTGCGATCTGGCATCGGCCACGGGCTGTCGTGGCAATGATTGGGACGCTTGCGCAAACCCGAGCGGCGACCTGCTCGGCGACTACGAGTGCTACGATTGGAAGGCATTTATCGAGGATTCGGGCATGTACATCTGCCCGGACTGCTCCGACGAGCCCATCTGCGATTGGAGCCCGCACGTCGGCCTCGACTGCCAGGTCATCTCGGGCGGCGACTTTCTCCCGGGCGCCGAGTGCTCGACGTTCGGTGACGGATACACGTGCCGTGACTTCGAGACCGGCGAGGAGATCGACGGCGATTCACCCGACGGCGCGTGCCTCGACGATACGGTGTCGGGACCGCCGGCGGACGATGCAGTCGGCGAGTGCGTGGTGCCGACCTGCGGCAACGACGTCATCGAGGGCGAAGAGGAGTGCGATACCGCGGACTTCGGCGGCGCGACCTGCGACTCGGAGACCGGCATGTCGGAGGGCGCGCTCGTCTGCACCGACTGCGTGATCGACACGAGCGCGTGCACGAACTGCGGCAACGACGTCATCGATGACGGGGAGCAGTGCGACGACGAGGTGCCGGAAGGCATCGAGTGCAACGACCGAGGCTTCTTCGGCGGCACGCTGGCCTGCAACAGCGACACCTGCATGTTCGACACGAGTGAGTGCCACAACTGCGGTGACGGCGACGTCGACGACGGCGAGGACTGCGACGGCACGGAGCTCGGCGGCGGCAGCTGCAGCACCGAGGAGTTCTTCGCGGGCGTCCTGGCCTGCGACGAGTGCTCGTACGACACGACATCATGCACGAACTGCGGCAACGGCACGCTC
>JBBTFH010000280.1:0-10542 GCA_038041915.1 Myxococcota bacterium | reverse complement strand
GACATCGAGCTGTCCGACGACGAAGGCAAGACGCGCCGCCTCTCGGAGTGGCGCGGTCGAAAGCTCGTCTTGTGGTTTTACCCGAAGGACGACACGCCCGGCTGAACCCGCGAAGGCCAGGCCTTTCGCGACGCGATCCGTGAGATCGCGCAACTCGGAGCGGACATCGCCGGCGTGAGTTGCGACGATGTCGCCTCGCACGCGGCCTTCAAGGCGAAGTACGGGTTCAATTTCCCGCTCCTCGCCGACATCGGCGGCGCGCTCGCGCAGGCCTTCGGCGCGTGGAGCGGCACGTCCAATACGCGCTCGACCTTCCTCATTGGCGTCGACGGGCGCATCACGCACGTCTTTCCGAAGGTGAAGGTCGACGGCCACGTCGCCGAAGTCTTCCAGGCCCTCGGCGGGGCTCTCTCTTAGCTCGGGCGCCCGCCGCCCGCCGGGCTGGCCTCCGCCGTCGTCGCTCCGTCCATCCGCAGCAGGCCGCGCTCGACCGTGCTCCACGCTTCGAGGCACGCCGCCTCGAGCGGCACCGTCGCGATGCCGAGGCTCCGCCGCGCCTCGTGAAGCTGGACCGTGCCGAGGAAGAGCGTCCAGACGATCTCGCTTACGCCGCGCGAGTCGTGCGGCCGGTAGGCGCCAGTGCGCACGCCCTCGTCGAGGATCGCCGCGCAGAGGTGGAAGCTCTTTCCCGCGGCGCGGTTGAGATCGAGCAGCACATCCGACGAAACGCAGCCTCGGATGCCCTGGTTGCTCAGGAAGAGGAAGATCTGGTGCGACTCGGGATGCTTCGCGCTCAGGCGCACGAGCAGTTCCCATACCTCGGTCATCTTCCCGCGCGCGCCACACGCGAGCGCGACGATGCGCGCGAGCTCTCGCGTCAGCAGCTCGAAGACCTCGCCCAGGAGCGAGACGTAAAGCTCCTCCTTGCTCTTGAAGTACAGGTACAGTGCGCCGACGCTCAGTCCTGAGCGCGCCGCGATGTCGTCCATCGTCGCGCCGAGGAAGCCACGATCCGAAAATATCTTCTTCGCCGCACGCTGGATGCGGCGTCGCCGCGCTTTCTTCGCGATGTCCCTGCGGTCGCTGAGGCCGGCGGACATGCTGGACGCGGAATGTAGCCTCAGCGCCAGGTGAGGTAAACTACCAGCGACGCGACCCCGAGCGCGCCGGCCGCGACGAGGAAGCTCGCCGCCAGACGCCGATCACGCCGATCCGTCACCACGAGGTCGGCGACGCCAGGCTCGCCCGCGACCGCGCGTCGCGTGGCCTCGTCCTCCGCGCTCTCGGCGGCGACCGCGAAGCCGACGCCGAGCCCGAGCGAGGCGACGCCGCCCACCAGCGCCGCGAACGCCCAGCGACGCGCCGCTCGGCCCGACGTGCCGAGGTCATCGCCCTCCGGGAGCGGCGCATCGCCTGCCATCGGTTGCGTCTGCGGGCCGCGCGGCGTCTGCGGGCACAGCGCCATGCGCCGCAGCAGATCTGGCTCGCGCGTCGCATCGTAGGCCGCGCGCCAGCCGCGCAGCGCCGTCTCGCAGTCGCCGCGCGCATACGCGCGCTCCGCGTCGCGCACGAGCCGTGGCGGATCAATCGGAGGCGGTGCCTGCGCCCCGGCTCGCGGCGTCGCGAGCGCCAGCAGCAGGAGCGGCAGAACGCGGATCAAACGGAGGATGGGAAGAGCCGCTAAGCGTCTTCGGGTCGGAGCGGCCTCATCGACACGCTCAGCGACTCGTCGACCATGACGATGGCGGAGTCGGGAACCTCTTCGGCCCCAGCTTCGGGTCCGATATCGCCGCCCGACAGCACGAGGACGCTGCGGAGCTGCTCGTGCGGCGCCGGACGATCGCCGCGACCCATGTCGACGATGTGCTGGCGGCAGACGGGGCAGTCCGCGACGCCGTTGCGGCGCATCACGAGCATCGGGGCACCGCGGCGAAGCGCGACCACGATGCGGCCGTTGCTGAGCACGAAGTTGAGGACGGTCCCGTCGCGCTTTTCGGACTCGCCGCCGCCCTTCGCAGCGACCGCGCGCTCGACGAGCGTGACCGCCGCGCGCACCGCATCGGCCGCCGCGTCGGGAGCGATGCGCGGATCGTCGAGCTTGCCGCTGTCGTGCAGGAACGCGAGCGCGAGGTGGAACAGGTGCTCGCTGTCGCTCTCCCCCCGGATGTTGCGCCGGAGAAAGTCGGGCGTCGATTCGAGCAGCTCGCCGCGGATCTGGTCAAAGCGTTCGATCGTGCCCTTGTGCGCGCCCACCCACTGGCGAAAGCGGAAGGGTTGCGTATTCTCCGTGCGACGCGCGCCGATCGTCGCCTCGCGCACGTGGCCGACCAGGATGTTGCTCTTCAGCCCCTTTGCGCGCGCGTAGAAGTCGAGGTCGCCATCCTCGCTGGCGAGCGGCTGCTTCTTCAGAAGCACCTCCCCGCCCTGGTAGAAGCCGAGACCCCATCCGTCACCCGTCCGCTCGGACGGGACGCGCAGGGGCGAGCGCCATGGATGGAGCGCGCAGCACAACCGCTCGGGATCGCTGACCGAAAATGCGAAGAGGATGCTCATAGTCGAAGCCTCTCTTCTCCCCCGAGGCCTTCGGGGGAACCTTCAGACCTGGTGACGAAGGTCGGGTAGAGCCGATTCAGCGCTCAAGGAACGAGAATTCGCTTCAAGTATAGCCCCCGCCCCCGCGCGCGCAAACCCGTCTCGCTTCCCGACGACGAGTACACGGCCCGCCTTGGACGTTCCTCCTCGCTCGGCTAGTCTCTCGGCGCGTGCGGCTCTTCGAGATCTACACGAGCATTCAGGGCGAGACCCAATACGCGGGGCTGCCCTGCACGCTCGTGCGCTTCGCCGGCTGCGATCTGCGCTGCGGGTACTGCGATACGCCGCAGGCGTTTGCCGGAGGCGAGGAGCGCCCCGTCGATGCGATCGTCGCCGACGTCGAGGCGCGCGCTGTGCGTCTCGTGCTGCTGACCGGCGGCGAGCCGATGCTCCAGCCCGATCTCGGCCAGCTCGCGCGCCGCCTGCTGGATCGCGGCTTCGAGGTGATGGTCGAGACCTCGGGCAGCCACGACGTCTCACGGCTGCCGCGCGAGGCCGTGAAGATCGTCGACGTGAAGACACCCGGCAGCGGCGAGGCGCACCGTATGGATTGGCAAAACCTCGCGCGCGTCGAGCCCAAGGACGCCGTGAAGTTCGTGCTGACGGGTGAAGAAGACTACCGCTTCGCGCGTCGCATCATCGAGGAGCATCGCCTGGCCGGTCGCGTACAGTTGCTGCTCTCGCCCGCGTGGGGGCTGGTCGCCCCGAAGGACCTGGTGGCCTGGATGCTGCGCGACCATGTCCCCGCGCGGCTCAACCTGCAGCTCCACAAGTACGTCTGGGGAGCGGACGCGACCGGCGTCTGACGGCGAATCGTCACGTTTTCACTCTCGGAGGGCTCATCATGCGAAACGCTCGGGTAATCGCGCTGCTGCTCGCGGCGCCCGCGTCGGCGCGGTCGGTCTATTTGAACGGCATCAACATCGACAGCGTACGCAATCAGGCGCTGTCCGACTGCGAGGTGCGGATCGACGCCGAGGGGAACGTCCTGCTCCACGCCAAGGGCTACACTGTGAAGGAGTCGGCCGGAGTCATCACGCTCAGCCCGATTCCCAGGACGCCCCCCGCCAACCCTTACGCTCAGGCGCCGGTCTCGGCGTCCACCGCCTCGCCGCCCGCGGTCGCTGCACCGCAAGCAAAGCCGCCCATCGCGGCGGCCCCGCCCATGCCCGTTGTCGCCTCGCTCCTCTCGAAGCGCTACTTCGTCATCGCGCAGACCAACCGGACGGGCGCCGTTCAGTACGACATCGACGTGTTCGTGAACTCGAAGTGGGTCAAGCGGCTGCGCGGCCTCGAGCAGCAGGAGATCGTCGAGATCACCTCCAACCTGGCTCCCGGCGAGAACACCGTCCATCTCTCCGCGGTCAAAAACTTCGCCGGCGGCCAGCGCGCCAGCACCTCCGACGCCGACTACCTCGACGTCCTCGTGGGACTGGGCGCCGCCACGGGATCGACGGTCGAGATCAAGAGCATCCTCGGCCGTCTTCGCAAGAGCGCCGCCGAGGTCGACAAGGCCGGCAAGGAAATCCCCGTCACCGCCGAGTAGCCCCCGCGCGCCCGCGCGCGACATCGATTGACACTCGCCGGCCTCCCGGGTTAAGCGAAGCCCGAAACCGTTGCGGATTTCCATCAGGGGGCGAACCCCCGCGGAGGTTACGGCCTTGGCGATCGTCGCCGTGCTCGGCGCTTGTGCGGGTGATGAGAAGACGCGCAACGCGGTCGAGCGTTCAGAGCGCCACTACCTCCTCGGGGCCGACTACTTCGGCAAGGGCCTCGAGGGGCCGGCGCTCGAGGAGACCGTGAAGTCCATCGAGCTCGACCCCGAAAACGCCTACGCGCAAAACCTCATGGGCCTGCTGCTGCTGAAGCAAGGTATCGACGAGCTGCGCATGATGGAGATCGATCAGTGTCTGGACGGCGCGGCGGCCAAGGAGCAGATGGTCGAGGCCAACGCCAAGATCGCCAAGGCGCGCCAGCACTTCGAGATCGCCGCGCGCGGTCAGGAGAGCTTCTCGGAGGCGCTGAACAACCTTTCGGTCGTGGCGCTCCATTTCAAGAACTACGACACGGCGGTGCGCTATGGGAAGCAGGCGCTCCAGAATATCCTCTACCGGCAGCCACACTTGGCTCACGGCAACGTCGGCTGGGCCTACTACCAGAAAGGCGATCTGATCCGCGCGGCCAAGGAGCTTCGGCAGGCCGTGTTCCACGAGCCGGGGTTCTGCGTCGGGCGTTACCGTCTGGCGCAGGTCTACTTCGACCAGAAGCAGCTCGACAAGGCGGTCGAGCAGCTCGAGAAGGTGCTCGCCGACCAGCGCTGTCCCATTCAGGAGGCCTTTCAGCTCGCGGGGATGACCTTCGCCCTCCGCCACGATCTCGAGCGGGCGCGCGGGGCGCTCGATCGATGCGTCCAGCTCGCCCCGGGGAGCTGCCTCGCGCGTCAGTGTGCGCGCGACGGGAAGCTGCTGAACTAGATGACCGAGCAGCCACCGAGCGGGACCAGCCTCTATTCGAACCGGGCGGACTTCGGCGCCTTCTTGCGGTCGGCCCGCGAGCGCGCGGGCCTTAGCATCGAGGAGCTCGCGCGGCGCACCTGCATCTCGCTCGCGGTGCTGCGCCGAATCGAGGGCAGCGACGTCGAGCGCCTGCCCGCGAACGTGTTCGTACGCGGCTTCCTGCGCAGCATGGCGCGCGAGCTCGCCGCCGATGGCGATGCCGCGATCGCGCGCTACGAGGATGCGATGGAGGCGCTCCGCGTCGAGCGCACGCCCGCGCCGCTTCCGATCGGCGATCGGGCCTCCGCGCCGCTCGACGGGCGGCGCCGCTTCGCGGTCGCGCTGTTCGTGCTCATCTTGATCGTGATCGCCACGATCACGGTTTCCTTGCTGCTGCAGAACGGGCCACCGGCGGGCGGCGGCCTCGCCTGAGCGCATCCGACTGGAGAAGCGATGAAGCTTGTACTGGGAGTCCTGTTGACAGGATGGCTCGCCGCCGGCTGCGGCGACGACACGCGGGCGGTCGGCGACGGCGGCGTTGCCTTTGGCGACGGTGCGGTCGACGGGGGCGCCTCCGGCGGGGGCGAGCCCGACATGGACGACGGGCTGGAAGACTGCCGAGAGCTTGCGCGCGAGCCGGGCGCGGCATTCGTCGTGAACGACGTCGATGCCTTCGTAGTGGCGGGGCTCGAGTTCTCGGCCGGCGTCCAGCAGCAGCTCGACGACGGCAACCTGCTTTTCGCATGGGAGCTGGTCGGCCTCGACGACGAGGCCGATGACGACGAGGTGCTGGCCGCCTTCGCGCTCGTCCGCGACCGGGACGACGATCCGGATGACAACTTCACCGGGAAAGAAGACCTCTGCATCGACCCGGACTTCGTCGATGGCGACGAGGACGCGCCGGTGATAACGATGGACGGGGCTGTGGAAGAAGGAATGCTCACGGCCGGCCCGACCGACATCGCGCTGCCGCCCCTCTACATCATGGGCCTTCCGATCCCGGAGATACCGCTCAAGGACGCCACGCTGTCCGCCGCGGTCGAGGCCGGCGCAGGCGGGCTCTCCGACGCCAGCATGGAGGCGAAGGTGCTGCTCACGGATCTGAACGAGCTGGATGTCGCCGGCGTCAACCTGCTGACCGCCATCGCGTGTGGCGTCTCGGGCATCATCCCGCCGACGCCGCCGAACGTGGACGTCGACGGGGACGGCGTCGAGACGATCGTGTGCGAGGACGAGCAAGTAGTCTCGTGCGCGGACGGCGACGGAACTTTGATCGAGGGCAGTGGCTGCGGCGCCGAGTTGCAGGACGCCTACGCCTTCGTCATGGAATTCTCCGCCGTGCCGTTCGTCGTCGCGGGCGTCTGGCAGCCCTGATCACCCGCGCGTTTCTCTTCCGCGCCGTCGACTACGGCGAGTCGGATCGCGTGGTCACGCTGTTCGGGCGCGAGACCGGCAAGCTCGGCGCGATCGCGCGCGCTGCGCGGCGCAGTCGCAAGCGCTTCGGCGCGGCGCTCGCCCCGTTCGTGCTGGGCGAGGCGGAGCTCAAGGAACGCCGCGGCGACCTCTGGCAGCTCCTTCGCTTCGACGCGATTCGCGACTTTCCGACGATCGCAACCGACGTCGCGAAGCTCGGGCACGCGAGCTACCTGACCGAGCTCTGCCGCGAGCTGGTGCCCGAACGCGCCCCGGATTCGCGCATCTTCGATCTCTATGCGCGCGCGCTCGAGCTTCTCGACGCCGGTCCGCCGTCGCTGCCGCTGCTGCGCGCCTACGAGCTGCACCTGCTGGACGCGGTCGGGCTGCGGCCGATGCTGGGCGCGTGCGTGCGTTGCGCGGCGGCTGGCCCGGCGGCCGGCTTCGATCCGGCGGCGGGGATGCTGTGCGAGGCGTGCGCCGCCGCGGGGGCGCTGGCGCTCGGCGAGGCCACGCGGCAGGACCTCCTGGGGCGTCAGGGGCAATCGTTCGATGAGGCGGCGGCACGGCCGATCGATCCAGAGGTCAATGCGCAGGCGCGGCGCGCGCTGGTGGCGTTCGTCGAGTGGCACCTCGGACGGCGGCTCAAGTCGGTCGAGGTGATCGCCCAGATGAGCCAGCGATGAGCAAAGGGAGCGGTGGGAAGGATCTCGACGTGCTCGTCTTCGGCGAGGCGCTGGTGGACTTCTTCGCCGATCCGCACCTCACGCCGCTCTGGGAAGCGCCCGCCTTTCGGCCGCACCTCGGCGGCGCGCCGGCCAACCTGGCGATTGGCCTCGCACGCCTCGGTGCGCGCGCCGCGCTGGCGACGCTCGTCGGGCGCGATCCGTTCGGGCGCTTCGTGCGTGAGCGGCTCGCCGCCGCCGGCGTCGACGTGCAGCTCGTCGGCGAGCACGAGGCGGCGCGTACCGGCGTCACGTTCGTCGCGATCGACGAGCACGGCGAGCGCAGCTTCGTCTTCTTTCGGCACCCGAGCGCGGATCTCTGCGTGACGCCCGAGCACGTCGGCGCCGACGCGGTGGCGCGCGCGCGTGTCACCCACGTCGGCTCGAGCACGCTCGCGCGAGAGCCCGCGCGGGCGGCGACGTGGCGCGTCGTGGATTATGCGCGCGCCGCGGGGCGACGCGTGTCGTGCGACGTCAACTTCCGCGCGCGCCTGTGGGAGAATCCGTCGGAGTTTCGACCGCTGATCGCGCGACTGCTCGCGCGCTGCTGGGTCGCAAAGCTCTCGGAAGAAGAGATCGATCCGCTTCTGGGCACGCGCGATCCCGAGGAGGCTTGTGCGCGCGTGTGCGCCCTTGGCGCCGAGATTGCGATCGTCACGCTCGGCGCCGACGGCTGCGTTTGGGCGAGCGCTGGCGAGACCGGGCGGCTCGGGGCGCCGCACGTCGAGGTCGTCGACACGACGGGCGCGGGCGACGCGTTCATGGCGGCGCTGCTCGCCGCGCTTCTTCGCGGCGCGACGCTCGCGGAGGCTTGCGCGAGCGGCAACGAGTTCGGCGCTCGCGCGTGCACGGCGGTCGGCGCGACGACCGCGCTCGGCTAGCCGGCGCTCGGATCGGTCGTCGTGGCCGTGGCGTTCCTTGACCCTCTCCGACGGCGCGTGCTACGCGAAATCCCGTGAATTTTCAAGAAGTCATCTTCACGCTGCAGCGCTACTGGGCCGACCAGGGCTGCGTGATCGTGCAGCCCTACGACCTCGAAAAAGGCGCCGGCACGTTCCATCCGGCGACGTTCCTGCGCGTGCTCGAGTCCAAGCCTTGGCGCGTGGCCTACGTGGAGCCTTGCCGCCGCCCGACCGACGGCCGCTACGGCGAGAACCCCAACCGTCTCGGCCACTACTACCAGTTTCAGGTCGTCCTCAAGCCCAGCCCCGTCGAGGCGCAGGAGGTGCTGCTCGAGAGCCTTTCACGCCTCGGCCTCGACCCGCTCGATCACGACATCCGGTTCGTCGAGGACAATTGGGAGTCGCCGACGCTCGGCGCGTGGGGCACGGGCTGGGAGGTGTGGTCCGACGGGATGGAGGTGTGCCAGTACACCTACTTCCAGCAGGCCGGCGGCATTGACGTGCGCCCCGTCGCCGTCGAGTACACCTACGGTCTCGAGCGTATCGCGATGTACCTGCAGAACGTCGACAGCGTCTACGACCTGCAATGGGCCCCCGGCGTGACGTACGGCGACGTGTTCCGCCGCAACGAGGTCGAGTTCTCGCGCTATCACTTCGAGGAGGCCGACGTCGATCGGCTGCGCCGCCTGTTCGACGAGTACGAGGGCGAGTCGCGGCGCCTGTGCGAGCGCGGCCTGGCGCTGCCGGCGTACGACTACTGCATCAAGTCGTCGCACGCGTTCAACGTGCTCGACGCGCGCGGGGCGATCTCCGTCACCGAGCGGCAGCGCTTCATCGGCCGGGTGCGCGCGCTCGCGCAGGCCGCGGCCAAGGCCTACCTCGCGCCGGCTTCACCTTCGCCGAAACCGGCCTGACCCACGTATGCCCGACCTTCTTTTCGAGATCGGCACCGAGGAGCTTCCCGCGCGCGCCGCTCCGCGAGCGCTCGAGGATCTGGCGCGCCTCGCCGCCCTGCGTCTGCGCGAGGCGCGGCTCACGCACGGCGACCTGCGCGCGCTCGGCACGGCGCGCCGGCTGACGCTGATCGTCCGCGATCTCGCCGAGAGCCAGCCGACCCTGGCGGACACCGTCGTCGGCCCATCGACGACCTCGGGCCCGCGCGCGGCCGAGGGCTTCGCGCGCAAGCACGGCCAGACCGCCTCCGCGTTAATCGAGCGCGACGGGCGGTTCGTGCTCGATCGCGCGGTCGAAGGCAAGGCGGCGCGCGCCCTGCTGCCGGACCTCCTCGCGCGCCTCGTGCGCGAGCTTCCCTTCCCCAAGCCCATGCGCTGGGGCGATGGCCAGGAGACCTTTGCGCGCCCCGTGCTTTGGCTCGTCGCGCTCTTTCACGGCGAGGTCGTGCCGTGCGAGTTTCACCTTGTTCGGTCCGGGCGCGAGACCCGAGGCCATCGCTTCCACGCGCCGGCGCCGCTGGCGATCGGCGGCGTGGAGGAGTACCTGCGCGGGCTCGCCGCCGCGCACGTCGTGGTCGATCCCGCGGTGCGTGCCGAGCGCATCGAGCAGGAGTTACGGCGCGCGGCCGCCGGCGCCGGCCTGCTCTTGCGCGAAGACGAGGAACTGCTGGCCGAAGTGACCTGGCTCGTCGAGGAGCCCCACGCCGTGCTCGGTTCCTTCGACGCGCGTCACCTCGAGCTTCCCGAGGCCGTGATCGTTTCGGCGATGCGGCGCCATCAGCGTTACTTCGCGGTCGAAGATGCCGACGGGAGGCTTTCCAACCGCTTCGTCGCGATCGCCGGCACGCGCGTGCGTGACGCCGCCGTCGTGCGGCGCGGCAACGAGCGTGTGCTGGCCGCGCGCCTCGCCGACGCGCGCTTCTTCTTCGACGAGGATCGCAAGCAGCGCCTCGCCGATCTGACCGAGCGGCTGCACGGCCTCGTCTTCCAGGCCAAGCTCGGCAGCGTTTACGAGAAGGTCGAGCGCATCGCCGGGCTCGGCGTGTGGCTCGCGCAAGAGGTCGGCGCCGATCCCGAGCGGGTCGCGCGCGCCGCGCGCATCGCCAAGGCGGATCTGCTCTCGCACATGGTCGGAGAGTTCCCCGACCTGCAGGGCGTCATGGGCCGCGCCTACGCCCTCGCCGAAGGTGAGGATCTCGAGGTCGCCGACGCGATCGAGCAACACTACCTGCCGCGCTTCGCCGGAGATCGGCTGCCGGCCGGCGCGACCGGCGCCGTGCTCGCGGTCGCGGATCGCCTCGACACGCTGGTCGGTATCTTCGGCGTGGGTCTCGCCCCCACGGGCACGGCCGATCCCTACGGTCTGCGCCGCGCCGCCATCGGCGTCGCGCGCGTCGTGATCGCGCGCGCGTGGCGCGTGCCGCTGACGGAGCTCCTGACGATGGCGGCCTCGCGGCATGAA
>JBBTFH010000279.1:0-20829 GCA_038041915.1 Myxococcota bacterium | reverse complement strand
AGACCGACGACAACACGACCTACGGCGCGGGCACGTACCTGTCGCTCACCGGCACGACGTTCGATGTCGACACGGCGCTCATCCAGCGCCGTGTGTCCGCCACCTGTGCCGCCGGGAATTCCATCCGCGTCGTCGCCGCCGACGGCACCGTGACCTGCGAGCCCGACGACGTCGGGACGGGCACCGTCACGAGCATCTCCGCCGGCACGTCCGGCGCGGTCTCGGGCGCCAGCGGCCTCACGTTCAGCCCGAGCCCGATCACCGGCGCCGGCTCGATCGCGATCGCAACCGGTGGCGTGACCAACGCGATGCTCGCCAATTCCTCGCTGACCGTGTCGCCCGGCACGGGGCTCACCGGCGGCGGCGCAGTGTCGCTCGGCGGCTCGACCACGCTGAACCTGGCCAACACGGCGGTGTCCGCCGGCAGCTATGGCTCGGCGAGCAGCGTCGGTACCTTCACCGTCGACGCGCAGGGCCGGTTGACCGCGGCGGGCAGCACGGCGATCGCCATCGGCGCCTCGCAGATCACCAGCGGCACGATCCCCGTCTCGCAAGGCGGGACGGGCGCCGCGGCGGTGGGCGCCGCGGGCTCGATCGCGTACAGCACCGGATCCGCGTACGGCTTTTCGGCCGCGGGGTCGGTCAACCAGGTCCTCAAGAGCGGTGGTGTCGGCGCGCCGACCTTTGGCGCCCTAAGCCTGGGCAGCGCGACCGAAGTTTCGGGCTCGCTCGGCCTGGCCAACGGTGGCACTGGCGCCAACCTGTCGGCCACCGGTGGCGCAGGCCAATTCGTCAAGCAGTCCACCGCCGGCGGCGCGTTCACTGTCGGCACGATCGGCGCGTCGGATATTCCGTCGCACGCGCACGCCACCGGCGACATCACGACCGGCACGCTCGGAGTTGCGCGCGGAGGCACGGGCAGCGCCGCGACGCCCACGAACGGCCAGCTGCTCATCGGCGACGGCGCCGGCTTCACGCTGGCGACGCTCAGCACGTCGGGCGCGGGCATCTCCGTTTCCAACGGCGCTGGCTCGATCACGCTGAGCAACTCCGGCGACACGGTCGCCGACTCCATCAGCTGGCTGACGACGAGCGCGAGCTGCGTGGCCTGCGGCATCCCGCTCGTCGCGTCGGTCACCTGTCCGGCGGGAACGACGAGGAGCGGCTGCGGGGGTCTGTTCAACTATGTCTGCCGGGGCGCGACCGACTGCGACGGGGGACAGCCGCAGGGCATCGCCAACGGCTGCCAGGTTCAAGCGTGGAGCGGGCTCGCCAACTCGACGGTGTGGGCCGACGCGTTCTGCCTGACCACGCCTTGAGCAGGGGGCTGCGCGCGTTCCTGCCGGCCGCCGGCGGCGCGGCGCTGCTCCTGCTGGTCGTCGCGCTGCTCCGGATGACCGCGACCCGCCGCGCCACTCCCGGAGTGGTCGAGGAGCGAGGGCCGAGCGCGGCGACGCGCCACGGAGCCAGGACCGCTCCCGCCGCGCGGCATTCCGCGCGCACCCCGACCTCGGACGGCGTCGCCGGCGTGGCGAGCGAGCCCTCCGTCATCCCTGCGCCGCTCGCTCGTCCCAGGATCTACCCGAGGATGCCCTGGTCGGATCATCTTCTCGACGAAGCGGGGCAACGCCTCGCGGAGAAGCTGGGGCGAAACCCCGACGAGATCCGCCTGCTCGCCGACGAGACCGGACAGGTCGGCGACGCCGCGCGCTCCGCGTTGATCCAGGCGCACGATCTCGGCGTCCTCCTCAATCGCCGGCTGGAGATCGGGCCGGAGCGCGAGGAGTTTCTGCCCGGGTTCCTCGTGCAATACCAGCTGAGGCGCGTCTCCAACCGCGCGCAGTTTCGCGGCACGACCGTCACCGGCCAGGCCATCGACGACGCGGCGAGACACGACCTCTTCGTCAACGCCGAAGCCAACGTCGGTCGGGAGGCACGGGCCGCGATCGAGGCGGAGCTGCCGCGGCTGCCGGACCTGGTGGCGATCGTCGAGGCTGTGCGCGCGCGACCGTAGTGCTAGCTTTCGCTCGGATGGACGCCTATCGCGAATACCTGGAGATCTACGAGTACTTCGGGCGCGGCGGCTTGGTGCGGCTGGCGCCCCAGGAGTTCCGCGCGCTCGACGCGGAGTGGCGCGAGCTGCGCGAGCGGCATCGCGCTCTTACCGACGACGAACGCGCGCGCTTCGCCGAGCTCAAGCGCGTGCTCATGCGCGATCGGCCCTAGCCCCATGAGGTACCTACTTCTTGTCGCGCTGCTCGCGGGCGGCTGTCGCAACGGCGAGGCGCGCGCGCGAAAGCGGCGCGCCAAGACGGAAATCGCCGCCGTCGATCCAACGGTCCCGCGCGCCGCGCCGCGCGCGGACGTCGGCGCGGCGCTTCCACCCGAGGAGGCGCGCGGCCTGCCCGGGCCGCGGCCGCCGATCGGACCCGAGGTTTACCGCGCGCGCCGCGCGGCGCTGATGGCAAAGATGCCGCGGGGCCTGGCCGTGGTCTTCGCCAAGGAGTCTCTTGGCGAGGGAGAGCGGCAGGATCCGTTCTTCTACTATCTAACCGGGATCGAAGAGGAAGGCGCGGCCGTCGTGCTCGCTCCGGCGGAGCCGCTCTTCAAGGAGATGTTGTTCCTCAAGGAGCGCGATCCCGAAGCCGAGCGCTGGATCGGCGATCGCGCGCCGCTCGGGCGCGCCGTCGAGCTCTCGACCGGCTTCGCGCGGGTGCGGCGCGCCGGGCGCCTGCCGGGCGCGCTCGCCGACATGGCCAAGCGCGCCGGCACGCTGGTCTTTCTCGGGCCGATCGTGCCCTACACGGCGCCGGTGCCGAAGGCGCTCGAGATCTACGGCGGCATCGCCGCGCGCACTCCGGGCGTCGGGATCCGCGACGCGTCGGCGCTGCTCGTCGCCATGCGCCAGCGCAAGGAGCCTATCGAGCTCGACCGCATCCGCCGCGCGACCGCGGCGACCGGCGCCGGCCTGCGCGCCGCGATGCGCGCGCTGCGGCCCGGCATGCGCGAGTTCGAGCTGAAGGAGGTGATCGAGAGCGGTTTCCGCGCGTCGGGCGCGCGACGCCTCGCCTTCCCGTCGATCGTGGGCGGCGGGCCAAACTCGGCGGTGCTGCACTATCCGAAGGACGATCGCGTGATCGCCGCCGACGAGCTGGTGGTGTGCGACGTCGGCGCCGAGGTCGACGGCTACGCGAGCGACGTCACGCGCACTTTGCCCGCGTCGGGCCGCTTCAGCGACGAGCAGCGCCGCGTCTACCAGGCGGTGCTCGCCGCGCAGGAGGCGGCCTTCGCGCAGGTACGGCCGGGCGCCCGCGTCGTCGAGGATATCGATCTCGCCGCGCGCCGGTCGATCGAGGCCGCGGGCCACTACGATCATTTCATCCACGGCACCAGCCACTTCGTCGGACTCGAGGTGCACGACGTCGGCGACGGCCACGCGCCGCTGGTGGCCGGCAGCGTGATCACCGTCGAGCCGGGCATCTACATTCCGGAACGCAAGCTGGGCGTGCGTATCGAGGATCTGCTGCTCGTCACGGAGACCGGCTACGAGCTGCTCTCGCGCGGCATCCCACGCACGATCGATGAGATCGAAGGCGCGATGGCGAAGCCGTGACGGAAGCCCTGACGATCGCCGAGCAGGTTCGCGCCATCCGCGGAAGCGCCGGCGCGATCGATCGCACGGGCCGCGGCCTGGTGCGGCTGCGCGGCGCCGATCGTGTGGCCTTCATGCAGGGCATGTGCACGAACGACGTAGCGACGCTGCGCGCGGGTCAGGGGTGCTACGCGCTGCACCTGAGCGTCAAGGGCAAGGTCATAGCCGACATGGCGATTTACAAAGGCGAGGACTGGCTGCTCTGCGAGACCGAGGCCGGGCTCGGGGCGAAGCTCGCTCAGGTGCTCGAGGCGCGCGTCGTGATGGAGGAGGTGGAGATCGTCGACGAGACCGTGCTCTACGGGGTCGTGGCCGTGCACGGGCCGCGCGCCTTCGAGGCCGCCGGCACCCCGCCGCTGACGCCGTACGCGCACGCGCCGGAGGGCGCGGGCTTGGCCGCAGGCCGCGACGACGCCGGCGAGCGCGGCGTACATCTCATTGTGCCGCGCGCAGCCGCGGGCGCGGCGCTCTCCCGCGCAATCGAGCGCGGCGCGACGCCCATCGCCGAGGAGGCGCTCGACGCCGCGCGCATCGAGGCGGGCACTCCGCGCTATGGCGTCGATTTCGGCGAGGACACGATCCCGCTGGAGGCCAACCTGCGCCACGCGCTGAGCTTCACGAAGGGTTGCTACGTCGGGCAGGAGGTGATCGCGCGCGCCACCGCACGCGGCCACGTCAACTGGCGCCAGGTCGGCCTGGTGATCGAAGGGGAGGGCGTGCCGGCGCCCGGGGCGACCGCGGCGAGCGAAGCGCGCCCCGAGGCCGCGCGCATCACGTCGGCGTGCCGATCACCCACGCTCGCACGCACGATCGCGCTCGCGTACGTCCACCGCACGGTGAGCGACGGCGAGGTGCTCAAGCTGGCCGACGGACGAGCGGCGCGCGTGGTCGCGCTGCCCTTCCTGGGCTAGTTAGCCTCCCGCTTTGCTCGTGATAGAAATCCGCTATGCGCTTTGCCATTCTCTGCGTGCTCGCCGTCGTCATCGGTGGTTGCAAGGAAGAGGCCGACGATGTCGTCTCGACGGACGGCGGCGTGCGCCACCTCGAAGTGTTCGCGAACGTGCCGCTGGCCGACCAGGCGACCGATCTCGCGATCGTCGACGACGTCGCCTACGTGCTCGACCTGCTCGATCTGAGCGTGATCCCGGTCGCCGACCCGGCGGCGGCGACCATCGTGGGAAATGCGCTGCTGCCCGGCACCGGCTTGCACGCGGTCGGCGAATCCATCTACATCGCGTTTGGTAGCCAGCTTTGGGCCGGCACGCTGGCCGACGGCACGGTCGTGTCGAAGGGCGCGATCTTCGACTTTTCGCCCCGGGGCTCGTCGCGTGTCTTCGTGCGTGGCGAATACGCGTACGTGGCCTCCGGAACGGACGTCCTCGGGATCGACCTCGAGGAGTCGAAGCTGATACTGATACTCGGTATCGGCGGCATCGTGCAGGACGTCGCCGCGACCGACTCGCTGGCCTTCGCCGCCGCGGGCAGCCGCGGCCTCATGATCGTCGACGTGTCGCAGAGCCCGCCCGGCTATCGTCCGATCAAGACGGACGGCGACGCGCTGGCGGTCTTCGTGCTCTCCGAGGACGAGATCCTCGTCGGGACCACCGAATCCATCACGATCTTCGACGTGAAGGACGCGACGATGCCGCGGCGTCGAGGCCGCGTGTCGCTCGGTACCGACGCGGCGCATCCGCCGATTTTCTACGCCACGAGCGACCGCGCGTACGTCATCGGCGGAGCCTGCCCCGGCGGCGCCGGGCTGGGCTTTCACGCCTACGACCTCGAGGAGCGCGACGAGCTTCGGGAGATCGCCTGCGACGCCATGCCGTCCGGCGTGCTGACAGGCCTGCGCGCCCTGCCGATCGGCGCGCGTGGGCTCGTCGTCGACGGCGATCTCGCGGCGCTTGTCATCGACCGCTCGCTCGCGCTCTTCGAAGCGCCGATCACCGCCGTCGCCGGCAAAGGCGAAGGCAAAGGCGAAGGCGAAGGCGAGGGCGAACTGCTCGACGAGGGTCCCGGCGGCTTCGTCGACGGCGGAACCTGAAGCCCAAGCTAAAAGCTCGGCATCGGCTCTCTCCGCGTCGCTTCCACTTCATACTCGCTCAGCGCGTCCGAGAGCGCGTCCATCGACGGATAGCGCCGCTCCGGTTGCTTGGCCAGGCAGCGCAGCACAACCTCCGCGAGCCCGTCGGCTATGGGCCCCGCGCCGTAGTCGCCGTTGATCGCCTCAGGCTGCGCGTACGCCTGCTTGCGCGCGACCTCGCTCGGCTTGGGAGCGTCGAACGGCACGCGTCCCGTGAGCGTCTCGAACATGATGCAGCCGAGCGCGTAGAGGTCGGCGCGCCCGTCGACCTGGGCGCCGCCTAGCGCCTGCTCGGGCGACATGTACCAGGGGCTGCCGACCATGGCGCCCTCGGCCGTGCGGTGCGCGACGGCCTGCCGGTACTTCGCGATCCCGAAATCGAGCACCTTCACGAAGTCGACAGACGGCCCGTTGCGCACGAGGAACACGTTCTCGGGCTTGAGATCGCGATGGACGATGCCGGCGTCGTGCGCTGCCTGCAGCGCGTGGCACACCTGCCGAGCGATCCGGACGATTCGCCCGGGCGCGACGACGCGGTCGCGCAAAATCACCCGCGCGAGATCCTCGCCCGCGAGCAGCTCCATGCTGTAGGCGGCCAGCCGCCCCTCTCGGAGGAAGTCGTAGACCCGCACCAGGTGCGGAGAATCGATGTCGGCGAGCGAGCGTGCCTCGTGGAAAAAACGCGAGAAGGCGTCCGTCTCGTCCTCGTAGTCGTAGCTGAGGATCTTCAGCGCCGCGCGCTTGGCCTGAACCACGTGGCGCGCGCGGTAGATGCGGCCCATGCCTCCTTCCGCCAGCAACGACTCCACTCGCCAGGGACCGACGACCTGGCCGATGAGCGGGTCCGGAGCGAGCGGCGGGCGCGGGGGTTGGCTCAATGGAGCATCTCGCTCACACGCTCCTGCCTGGCGCGCTCTACTCGGTTGCGTCCCGTCGGACGGGGTCAGGCACCCCGCGCTCGGTTGGCCGGGAGGCTCCGAAGAGCTCGACGTGGCTCTGGGTGGACTTGCGAGACTCCTGGTTCTTGCGGCGGCGCCCCTGCCTGGAGCGCTTCCACGCGCGCTTGCGGTTGGTGGCCTTTGTCGCTGATGCCATGGCCCGCAGATACCCCTTCGTCCTGGCCGCGTCAAGCCGCCAGAGACAGTCAGAGACTTGCTTTCATGAGGGAGGTCTCCTACTCTGCCCGGCAATGAAAATCTGCCCCGTTTGTGCAGAAAAGTTTCCTGACGACGCGAACTTCTGCCCAATGGACGCTTCGGCTCTCAAGACGGCCCCCGCTCCGGGACCCGTCGCGCCTGCCGCCGGCCATGCTTCCGCCGGCGCGTCAGGGCGCTTCCGAATGGTCGAACGGATCGAGGCGCGCTCCTCGGGCGAGACTTGGCGCGCGGACGACGCAGGCACTCCCGTCCGCCTGACGTTCGTCGCGCCGGCTGTGTTTCCCTCGCCGCTCGCGATGGAGCGTTCTCAGCGTGAGCTCCGGCAGCTCCAGCGTGTGACCGCGCCCGGTGTGGCGCGCATCATCGACCAGGGGCGCAGCGACGATGGTCGGCTCTTCGTCGCCACGGAGGTGCTCGATGCGCCAACGTTGCGTGGCCTCGTCTCGCGAGACGGCCGCCTGCCGTTTTCCCGCGCGTGCCGCATCGTGCTGGAGATCGGCGAGGCTCTCGCGGAAGCGCAGAAGGTCGGCGTGGTGCACCGCGACGTCAGTCCGGATAACGTTCACGTGTTCCCCGGCGATCAGGTGAAGGTGACGAGCTTCTCGATCGCCGAGCCCGTGACGGATCAGGTCTTCGGCGCACCCGAGTTCCTCTCGCCGGAGCAAGCTACAGGCAAGCCCGCCGATCAACGCTCGAACATCTACAGTCTCGGTGCGGTCCTCTATTACGCCGTGACCGGCCGCCCGCCCTTCGAAGGCGACGCTCGGACGCTCCTGCAGAAGCACCAGAGCGAAGAGCCGGCGCCGATCTCGCAGCGCGCATCGGGGCTGCCGCTGGCGACCGACGCGCTTTTGCGGAAAGCGATGGCCAAGAACCCGGGCCGCCGGCATCTCACGCTGCGCCAATTCCTCAAGGAGGTTCAGGATCTCGCCGAGCAAGCCTCCGCGGCTGCGACACCCGCCCCGGCGCCGACCAAACCTTCGGTGACGCCTGACGACATGGCACGCGCCAAGACGATCGCGATCATGCCCGGCTCGCCCGGTGCGGCGAGCTTCGCCATGCCGGGGACGCCCGCCGCGCCACCGGTTGCGATGCCGTCGCCGGCGCCAATGGCGGTGGCACACGCTCCGGTGGCCGCGGCGCCCAGGCCCGCGGCGCCCGCCGGCTTCGTTGCACCGCAGGCAGGCGCGGCCGCCGCGGCCATGGCCGGCACGCTCGGCCAGGGCAAGGCCGTGGTCAAGGCGCAGGAGGCGCAGGTCGTGGCGAAACCAGCGGCCGTCGCCAAGCCCGGCGGCGCGGGGCAGGGGGGATTCCGCGAGACCATGTGGTTCTTCAAGGGCGAGGTCGCGTCGCAGCAGAGCGCGCAGGGACCTGCCGCGGGCGGTGAAGACGCGCCGGCGAACGTGCTTGAGGACAACAAACCGCTCGATGACAAGTACAAGGATGACGGCTCGCTCGACGCCGCCGGCGCCAAGCTCTCGCTGAAGACCGGCAAGACGATGATGATGAAGAAGGTGCAACTCCCGAAGCCGGACGCGATGTTCGGCGGCCCCGGCGATCGGATGAGCGAAACGGAGTTCCTCGACGAGATGGCGGAGCGAGGACGCAAGCGCGCCTACATCGTCACCGGCATCATCGGCGGCGCGATCCTCATTGCGCTCGCCTACCTGATCTTGAACTAGCGTCCCCGCTAAGTCTTGGCCACGTCGGCGACGCCGACCTTCACCGACATCACGCCCATGAGCACGCGCAGGCCGCCCTGCGGGTCGACGCTCTGCACAACACCGGCCTTTCCCGAGAGCATGCCCTGAACGATGCGTACCCGATCGCCTTTCGCGAGGCCGTGCGCGCGCCGCGCGACCTCGACTTTGCGCAATTCCTCGCGCACCGAGAGGAAGTCGTTCTCGCGCGTCCATGCGATGAACCGGTAGATCGGCAGCAGCCGCTCGAGGCCGTCCTGCGCGCACGCGGCGAGCGCCTGGCCGCGCACGCGCGCGTCGGCGCGAGGCAGCGACGTGCCTGCGAAGAGCGACGATCCGGAGTCCGGCAGCGCGCCGAGCAGCGCCCTTAGCGCGTCGTCGTCGATCGCGCCGGGCTCGAGCATGGCGCCCCCGACGACGCCCACGCGGTAGTCGGCCGGAAGTGTGCGCAGAAGGTGCACGAGTTTTTCGCGCTGGAAGTACTCGACCACCTTGCGCTCGAGGTTCTGTCGGTCGACGCGCGCGTCCGCGTGCAGGCGTAGCGCGATCTCGAAGCGCTCGTGATCGATGAGCAGCGCCAGCACGACGTGCTTCTGATATGGCGCCCCATCCTCGATGAGCGCGGCGAGCGGACGCCCCTTGTCGATCAGCCCATCGAGCTCCCTGCGCGCATCCTCGCCGCGCGTGAAGTAGAGGTGCTGCGCCTCGACGCGCTGGTGATTCCACAACGCCGGGTGCTCGACGCTCGGCTCGGCGAGCAGGGACACGCCGTCGGCGCCTTTGAGGGCGCCGCCGATCTCGCGGCCAAGCGCGACCAGCTTCTGCTTGACCTCGAGCCGCTCGCGATTGAAGAGATGCGACTGCCACTTGCGCGGCAGATAGGCGTCGAAATCCGTCTCGCAAAATCCCTCGAAGCTCATCTCACGATCTCACGGCGACGATCGCGACTCGGGAAGTCGAGGCCGCCCACTCGAGCGCGGCCGCGGCTTGCGCCAGGGGCACCGGCTCGGGCGTGGGAAGGCGCACGTCGCCGCGTAGAACGAGCGCCGCCACCTCGGCGTAGAGATCGGGGTGGGCGCCGAGCGAGACGCGAAGCTGCGCCTCGGCCATGACCAGCGGAGCCGCGTCGAGCGCGCCTTCGGCTTCGGGACCGACGAGGACCACCGTCGCCGCGGGACCGCAGAGGCGCATAGCGTCGGCCCACGTCGCCTCCGCGGCGCCGTGGAGCGCGAAGATCTTCCAGCCGACGCGCGGCAGTTCGCGCGCCCCCGCCGCGGCATCGGCTTGCGCAGAATCGGAGGCGTCGAGCACGGTCGCGCCCTTCGCGGCCGCGAGCTCGCGCAGCAGCCGGGCGCGCTCGCCCGCGCCAAGAACGAAGGCGACGTCGCCGGCGGCCAGGCCTGCGTAAGCGGTCGCCTGGTAGAGTTCGACGAGGTGGCCGAGTGAAGCCATCTCCATCAGGCGCGGCGCGCCGGCCGCGAGATCGCCGGCAAGCGCCAAAAGGTGCCTGGCCGGCACGGTCATGTGCGTCTGCAGCCCGCCTATAGGGCCCGCGCCGAGCGCGATTCGGCGCCGGCAAAGGGTCGCGCGCGCTCGGCGGCAGGCTTCGCACTCGTCACACGGCAAGAGCGAGGGAACGACGACCTTCGCGTTGCGCAGATGCTCCGCACCGATACCGACTTCGACGACCACGCCAGACGCGTGGCGCCCAGGCACGAGCGGAAAGAGGGGCGCCGCGGTCGGGACGCGTCCGGCCGCGATGCGCGCGTCGAGCGCGTCGAGCGCGCATGCAAGAACCTCCACGACCACCTCGCCCGTGGCAGGAGAACGCAGTTCGCGCTCGATGGTGCGCGGCGCCACGCCGGCGCTCTCGACGGTGAGCGCCCGCGTCCGCGGCCGACTCATCGGGGCGCCAGGGCCCGGCGCACGTCGCTCATTCGGTCGCGTGGCCTCCCGAGCCGACGATGTCGTTCAGGCCGATCTCCTGGCTCGTCGGATCGGTCGCAGCCTCGTCACCTCCCGTCGAACGGGGTGAGGCGCCCACGGGGCCGCTCTCCGACGGGGCTGAAGGCGCCTGCTGCAGCGCGACCTGCGCGGCCTTCCATCGCGCGAGCGCCTCGGCGAGATCCTCGTACGAAATCATCGCCGCATCCTATCACCTCATCGCGTCGGCGCGGGGCGGCCGACGATGGGGAAGCGCAGCGACAAGCGGCTCTCGGCGCGCAGGATGTCGACGACGATCTCGTCACGAAAGCGCGCGTCCTCCCACGCGTCCTGGGCCTGCTCGGGCCGCTCGATCGCGTGGCCGTTCACGCGCAGCACGACGTCGCCACGCCTCAGCGCGTCGCCGTCGAAGTGCAGCACGCGCCAGCCTTCGAAGCGTCCCCGGCGCGGGTGGCGCTCCACCCGGAGGCGCCGGAGGAAGCGGCCGAGGCCGGCGCCGATCGTGCGCTCCACGTCGACGTGATCGAGACCGCCCTCCGGGACGGCCTTCTCGCGCGTCTCCGCGGGGATGAGAGCGCGCTCGGGAGCGGAAGCCGGCGCGCTGGCCGGCAGGGGCTGCCTCAGCCGGTTCGACGGGACGTGCGCGGGCGGCGGACGGCCCGACGGCCCCGAGGAGGCACAGGCGGCGACGACCAGGAGGCTATAGAAGCGGGGCGACATGGGCGACGACGTCCTCGTGGACGCGTTCGGGCTCGAGCGTGCCGTCGAGGACGGTCGCGCCGCGCGCGCGCGCGAGCCCTCGATAGCGATCGGCGACTCGGCGCTGAACATCGCCCGCGTCGAAGCGCTCCTGTGCGCGGCCCTCGCGGGCGCGCCGCTCGGCCGCTGCATCGACCGGAACGTCGAGCAGCAGCGTGATATCGGCCGGACGCGCGAAGCGGTTGATGGTCTCGATCCACACTTCGTCGCAATCGAGCGACTGGTAGGCGAGCGACGAGAGGACGTAGCGGTCGGTCACGACGTGCCGGCCGGCGGCCAGCGCGGGACCGATCTCGCGCTCGACGTGATTGATCCGATCGGCCGCGAAGAGCAGGGCCACGGCGCGAGCGTCGGACCCGATCGCGCCGCGCAGAATCTGTCGGAGCAGCAGGCCAACAGGACCGTCGGAGGGCTCGCGGGTCGCGTGCACGGCGAGCCCGCGGTGGCCCATCCACGCGGCGAGCAGGCGCGTCTGCGTCGTCGTACCGGCCCCGTCGATCCCTTCGAGCGCGATGAGCAGCGGCATGGCGAGGAATTGACAAGCCTATGCCCGCACAGCATCCTGCATGTCAAGCGCACCCGACGGTGGCGCACGAGAGCGCACCCGGTCGGGTGGGCTGAGGCAGCCTCGTTGACTCCAACGCTCACGGCCCGAGGGGAAGTTCGCTTCGACGGTTCGTCGGGCTTTCTCGAGGAGTACGATCGCAACCTGCGTGCGGGCGGCTTGACCGTCCGGATGGAGTTGGCGCTGACGGTCCGGCAGGGGCTCAAAGTGCGGCTCCTCTTGCCGTCCAGCGATCAGCCGCTCGACGTCGACGCCGAGGTCGTGGTCGTGCAGGGCGACGTCGCGTGGCTGCAACTCGCCAAGACGCCGGAGACGGATCGGCGGCTCGCCGAGGAGGCGATGACGCTCGTGACGGCAGGGCAGGGCGGGGAGCTAGGTTCCGCGACGATCCCGCCGATGGCAGGAGGCACGCCCTACGCCGGGACGCGCGTGATGCCGCCTCCGTCGTCGGAGGGCGTCGCGGCGCGCCCGGGTGCGCCACCGGCTGCGGTCAGCATCACGAGGACGTTGCGCGCGGTGACGGCGGCGCCGCCGATCGCGCCCTTCGACGGCCGCATCACGCGGGCCTTCGCCGCGCCCGACCTCGCGGAAGCGTTCGCCCAGACGAGCGCGCCCGAGAGCGAGATCGGCGCCACGACCGTGCTGCGGTTGCTGCAGTACTTGGCCGGTGCGCGCGCGACCGGCACGCTCCGTGTCGAGGGACCCGAGCGCGCCAAGCAGATCTACTTCGTCGACGGAAGCCCCGTGTTCGCGCGGACCGACCCGCCGCGTAGCGAGGAGCAGATTGGGCGGCTGCTGGTCGATCTCGGGCGCATGAACGAGCGGCAGCAGCGCGAGATCGTCGAGCGGGCGCTGGCCGAGGGGCGCCGCGTCGGCTCGGTCCTCGTCGAGCAGGGCGTCATCCGGCGGGATCAACTCGACGCGCTGCTGCGCTTCCAAGTCGAGGTGCGCACGATGGAGCTGTTCGACTGGGCGTCGGGCGGCTACCGCTTCACGCCCGGCGCGGATCCGGCCGCCGAGGCCGAGGCTCACCCGATCCGGCTCAAGTCGGTGTTGCTCAAGCAGGCGCATCGCCACCTCAAGAATCACTCGATCGCCGCGCTCACCGAGATGCTCGGCCAGGATCTCTACCTCTTCGGCCGGCTGCCGCACGGCGGTGAATCGCTCGGGCCCTATGTGCCCGACCTCAAGCAGGCGCGAGTAATGGTGCAGCTTCTCGATGGATCGCGGACCTTGCGCGACGTCGTGTCGGCCTCGACGCTCGGCCGGTCCGTCACTTTGCGCCTGGTCGTGCTGCTCCGCGCGGCCGGAGTGATCGAGCTTGGCGCGGCGGACCCGAGCGCTGCCAGCAGCGCCGATGGCAACACGCGCCTGCAAACGCGAATCGCGCAGCTCGAAACGCAGAACATGTTCGAGCGCCTCGGCGTGCATTACACCTCGCACCCGACGGATTTCGCTCGCGCCTTCAAGAGGGCGTTGGCCGAGATCGACGAGACTTCGGCTCCCGACGCGGCGCTGAAGCAGCGCGCCGTGGCCCTGATCGAGCAGGCGCACCGAACCCTGACGGATCCGCTGGGCCGCAAGCGCTATCGAATCGAGAGCGTCGGCGACGACCGCATCGGGTTCGCCGCGGATCTGCTGCTCCGGCAAGCGGAGCTGCTGATGCTGAAGGGCGAGGCGGTCAAGGTGCGCGAGATGCTCGACGTCGTCGATGAGCTGCGGCCGAGCGCCGAGGCCACCGCGGTGCGCGCGAGGCTCGAGCGCGCCCTCGCCAAGACCAGGAGCCCGCCGCAATGAAGGGAGCCGACGAGCCCGAGGATCCACCGTGGGCTGCCTCGGAGGGCAGCTTTCCATCGGTGGCGGACTCGGCCGCTCGCAGAACTCTGGGCGAGATGCCGCTGGCGGCCGAGGCCGCGGGAAGCATCGAGAAGGATAGCGGCCCGTCCTCGCACACCGGCCGAATCGGCGTCGCCGTCGTCGTGCTCGTCGCGGCGCTCGTCGCGGCGACACTCGCGCTGCGATCGGGCAGGTCTTCGCTCGCCAGCGTCACCGACGACGCGACGTCGGCCGCGCCGGTGGCCGAGGAGCTTGCTCCCAAGCCCAAACCGGCGCCGCGCTTGCCGCTGCGGCCCGCCAGGACTACGCCCGCGCCCCCGCGACCGTCGGCGACTCCGACTCCGCCGGCGAAGGGCTCCCCCCCGAGCCGATCCGCGCCCGCAAGGCCCGCGTCCCAGGACGCGGTGGCCACACCCGCCTCGCCCAGCGATCTGCAGCGCGCGCTCGAACGGGCGCGAGAGATCGGCGCGCAATCGGGCGAGTAGCCTAGGCTCCGAGCCGCCGCCAGCCGACGATGATCGCCACGCCCAGGATCGACAGGCTCCCCGCCGCGGCCGCCCACGCGATGATCCTTCGCCGCGCGCGCTCGGCGGAAGCGCGATCCCGCAGCCGCCGCGCGCCGTCGTGGCTCGGGTCGACGGCGAGCGCTTCGGCGACGAGGCGCTCTGCGTCGGTGTGCGCACCGCCCTCGCGCGCCCGCACCGCCTCGGCATATGCCAGCCCGGCGCGCGCCGAACGCAACGACGCGCCCGCGGCGCCGAGCGCTATGGCCTTGCGGTAGCTCGCCGCGGCTTCGTCCCAGCGCCGCTGCCCCGCGAGCCGATCGCCCCACGCCGCATGAGCCGGCGCCATCCCGGCGCGCTCGCGGAAGAAAGGATCCTGCGCGAGCACCCAATCGTAGAGGCGTATCGCTTCCTCGATCCGGCCGGCCGCGCGCGCATCGTCGGCGCGGCGCACATCGATCGCATACCGCTCGTAGCGGCGGCGGTCGTAGAACTCGAAGAGCCGCCGCGCCATCTCGGCGGCGGTCGCGCCCTGTGCAGCCATCACGCCCGCCTCGCCGAGCAGCCGCTTCTGAAGCTCGACGCTTGCGCGCTGCCGGTACGTCAGATAGAGCGGCATCTCCTCCACGGTCTCCTGACCGCCGGCCAGCTTGAGCTTGCGCTTGACCTCGGGCGGTGCGGGTCCGTCGACATACGGTCTGAGCGCCGCGCGAGCCACGTCGCGCACGCGGCGACTGGTGGCGTCGGTTTCGGCGATGATCGCCTCGACGGCCGGCTCGAAGCGCGTCTCACCGTAGGCGCGCAGGATCTCCGATTTGGTCGCAACGTCCGGCGTGGCGAGCGCGTTGCGCGGGTTCACCCGGTCCATCCGCTCGAGTTGGTAGAGCGCGTAGCGCCGCATCCGGTACGTCTCGCGCCCGGGGAGCGCCTGCGCGCGCACGAGCCCGGAAATCGCCGCCGGTCCCATGCTTCGGATGCTGCGCCCACACTCGTCGCGGAAGATGCCGTCGTGCGACCACGCGAAGCGCAGGAGTGGGGCCACGGCGCCTTCGCGCTCGGTGCCCGCAATGGCGCGAATGAGCGCGACGGCCTCGATGGTCTCGGCGAGCGCTTCGCCGTCGGCGAGGACGAAGTCCGTCGGGAGCGCTGCGAGCCGCGCGAGCCAGTCGATCTGCGGCGCGCCTGGACGTGCCGGCGCCGCCGAGCGTAGCGACGGGATCTCGGCGCCGATTGCCTCGAGCACTTTGCGCCAACGCGCAGGCGTGCCCCGACGCGCGCGCTCCAGACGATGCACGAGGAGATCGAGCCGCTGCCTGGGCACGGAGGCGATCAGGCGGGCGGCGGAAAGGCGAGCTTCCGTGGAGGCGGCGAATTCGGGGAGGAGGCGATCGAAGTCGGCGTCGTGCGCCGGCGCGGCGAGCGCGAAGGCGGCGACGAGCGCGTGGCCGATCACACGATCAATGTAGCATCCGCTCGAGGCGCTCGGCGCCCGCCTCGAAGCCGACGAAGCGCAGGCCCATGCCCGCGAGCGCGCGTGGCCCCGCGCCGTCGGCGAAGTTGAGAAAGTAGTGGTTGCGCACCTCGGCGCGCGCGACGACGCGGCATTCCTCCGCGCCGAAGTGCACCTCAACCTCGGTCCCGAGCGGCAGCGGATCGCCCGTCTCGACGAACATGCCGCCCGTCGAGACGTTGCGGGCGATGAAGCGCATGCGCCCGAATGTGGGATTGGAAACGTAGACGGGGAGGGAGCGATCGAAGCGAACCGTCGAGCGTTTTTCCGTTTTTGACATCGTGAGCGCAGCGTAGCGGTGAAGGTGAATGAAGTCAAATTCACTACATTAACCCACAGAATTGTCGGGCGGCCGGAGTGCTTTCCGCCGCGGCTGTCAACTCTCCTCGGCTGGGCGCGGTCGATTTCATCGACTCGCACATCACCTCTGCTAGGCTTCTATGCTTTGAGCGAGATGAAGAAAGTCCACATCCAGAGCTTCGGCTGCCAGATGAACGACTATGACGTCGAGCGCATCGTCGAGGTGATGCGCGGCCGTGGCTGGGAGCCGACCGAGGACGAGCGCGCGGCGGATCTCATCGTCCTCAACACCTGCGCCATCCGCGAGAAGGCCGAGCACAAGATGGCGAGCGCGCTCGGACGCCTGCGGCCGCTCAAGCAAGCGCGCCCCGATCTCCTGCTGGCCGTCGGCGGCTGCGTCCCGACGCTGGAGGGCGAACCGCTTCTCGCACAGCTCCCGTTCGTCGACTTCACGTTCGGGCCCGACGCCATCCCGCGCCTGCCCGCGCTGGTCGACGAGGCGACCGGCGGACGCCGCCGCTTCGCCGCCGTCGCCTTCACCGAGGTCGAGGCCTACGACTTCCTCGACGCGGCGCCGCTTCCCGGCGACGTCCGGACGACCGCGCTCGTCACGATCCAGAAGGGCTGCGACAACGACTGCGCCTACTGCGTCGTGCCGACGACGCGCGGGCCCGAGGTGAGCCGCCCTGCCGGCGAGGTCGTGGCCGAGGTCGAGCGCTTCGTCGCCGCGGGTGCGCGCGAGGTCACGCTGATCGGACAGAACGTCAACTCGTACCGCGGCCTGCGGGGCGGTTTTCCCGAGCTGCTCGCGCGCGTCGACGCGGTGCCCGGGCTCTTGCGGGTGCGTTTCACCACCAGCCACCCGAAGGACTTCGACGAACGCGTGGCCGATTGCTTCCGCGACCTGCCGCGCTTGTGCGAATGGCTCCACCTTCCGGTCCAGTCCGGCTCGACACGCGTGCTCGCCTCGATGACGCGGACCTACTCGCGCGAGGAGTACCTGCGCAAGATCGACTATGTGCGCACGGTCTGCCCTGACATCGCCATCACGACCGACGTCATCGTCGGCTATCCCGGCGAGAGCGACGACGAGTTTGGCGAGACCCTGTCGCTTCTCGAACGCGTCCAATACGATGGCATCTACTCTTTCAAGTACTCCGTGAGGCCGCGCACGCCCGCGCTCTCGCTCGGCGACACCGTGCCCGAGCCGCGCAAGGCCGAGCGCCTGGCCGCGCTGCAGGAGCTTCAGGCGGCGATCGGCGCGCGGCGCCTCGCGCGCTTCGTCGGCCGCACCGAGGAGGTGCTGGTCGAGGGCGAGAGCCGCCACGGCGGGCAGGCGTGTGGGCGCACGCGCACGAACTACAAGGTCAACTTTGCCCTGCCCGACGGCGCCGTCCTCGGCGAGTGGGTCGGTCGGCTGGCGCGCCTCGACATCGTCACCGCGCGCGCGCACTCGCTCGAGGGACGCTTGCCGGCGCCGGAAGCAAAGCGCCGCGTCTCGCTTCCGGTGCAAACGGCACGAGGAGGAACCCCATGCTGATCGAGATGAGCGTCGCCAGGCTGGCGGTCGATCCTTTCACGAACACGCCGATCGTCGTGCTCAAGGACGAGGCGGGGAAGAACGCCGTCCCGATCTGGATCGGCCTGCTCGAAGCGAGCGCGATCGCCATGGAGCTCGAGAAGGTCGAGATGGCGCGGCCGATGACGCACGACTTGATGAAGACGATGCTCGCGAAAACGGGCGTGGAGGTGGCGCGGGTGGAGGTCAGCGGTCTGCGCGACAACACCTACTACGCGACCATCTGCCTGCGCCACGGCGGGCGCGAGATCGCGATCGACGCGCGGCCCTCCGACGCGCTGGCCCTGGCGCTGCGCACGGGCGCGCGCATCTGCGTCGATGAGTCGATCGTCGAGAAGGCGCGCCACCTCGATCTCCGCGGCCGCACCGAGGTCTGCGACCCCGAACTCGACGAGGACGCCTACCGCGACTTTCTCGCGAGCCTCGCCGACGAGCCGACGGCGAAGTGGAAGATGTAGAGAGTCGCCGCTGGCGCTGGCTGCCGCCGATCCTCTGGGCCCTGGGGCTCTTCTGGTTCGTGACACGGCCCGTCGTCATGCCGCTGCCCTGGCAGTTCCCCGGAATGGACAAGATCGCGCACGCGCTCCTCTACGCGCCGTTCGGCGCGCTCATGCGTCGCTCCATCGACGATCGCGTCGGGCCGGCCGGACCCGGCGGGCAGGCGCTGGCGATCGTCGCGATCGTCGCGGTCACGCACGGCGGCATCGTCGAGTGGCGGCAGAGCCACGTGCCCGGGCGCAGCGCCGAGGCCTGGGACGTCGCGGCTGACCTCGCGGGCGCGCTTGCGGGCGCATGGCTGCTCTCCGTCTCTCGATGGGCACGCGCTTCTGGAGCTTCCCGATGAGCGGCACGGAGGCAATCCGTTCCGGCTTCGTCGCGATCGTCGGACCGCCCAACGTAGGCAAGTCGACGCTGCTCAACGCCGTGCTCGGCGTCGAGCTGTCGATCATCACGCCCAAGCCTCAGACGACGCGTGATCGCATCATCGGCGTGCGCGAGCTTCTCGCCACGGCATCAGCGCCGGCGGCGCAGCTCGTGCTCGTCGACACGCCCGGCCTCGTGCGCGACACGCGCAGCGAACTCGAGCGCTGGATGGTGCGCGAAGCGTGGCAGGCCATCGACGACGTCGACGTCGTGATCCTCGTGACCGAGGCAAGCGTGCCGCCTTCGCAGACGCCGCGCCCCGACGAAGAACGCGTCCTCGAGCGCATCCGTCACAGCGGCAAGCCCGCGCTGCTCGCGCTCAACAAGGTCGACCTCGTGCGCCCCAAACCCCTGCTGCTGCCGCGCATCGATCGCTGGCGCGCGCTGCACGAGTTTCGGGCGATCGTTCCGATCGCGGCCAAGTCCGGCGACGGGGTCGAGGATCTCGTGCGCGCCGCGGCGGACCTCTTGCCCCAGGGTCCGCGCTACTTCCCCGAGGACGCGCTCACCGATCGCCCGGAGCGCTTCCTCGTCGGCGAGAGGGTGCGCGAGCAGATCTTCCTGCAGGCGCGCCAGGAAGTGCCTTACGCGACGGCGGTGACGATCGACGCCTTCGAGGAGCGCGCCGATCGGGGCGACGTCGTGGTCGAGGCGACGATCCACGTCGAGCGCCAGAACCAGCGCGCAATCCTGGTGGGGAAGGGCGGCTCGATGATTCGCGAGATCGGCTCGCGCGCCCGCGCGGCGGCGACGCGGCTGCTCGGACGGCCCGTGCACGTCAAGCTCTGGGTGCGCGTCGATCCCGACTGGCGCCGCGATCCCGAGGCGCTGCGCCGGCTCGGCTACGGCGCGGCGGATCAGTAGGCGGCGCGCATGAACGCCCTTCCCATCGTCGCCATCGTAGGGCGCCCGAACGTTGGCAAGTCGACGCTGTTCAACCGGCTCGTCGGCGGCTCGCGCGCGATTGTCGAGAACACGCCCGGCGTCACGCGCGACCGCCACTACGCTTCGCTCGATCTCTGCGGACGGCGCGCCATCGTCGTCGACACGGGAGGTTTCCTCGGCGGGGAGGCAGGGGAGGGTCGCCTGGCGGCGCTCGTCCGCGACCAGGTGAAGCTCGCCGTCGATGAGGCGGAGATCGTGCTGCTGGTCGTCGATGCGCGCGCGGGCGTGACGCCGGCCGACCGCGACCTCGCGCGCATGCTGCGCCGCTCGGGCAAGCCCTTCCTCGCCGTCGCCAACAAGGTTGACCACGCGAGCGTCGAGGCCGAAGCGCACGAGGCATACGAGCTTGGTGCGGACGCGGTCATCGCCGTTTCGGCGGCGCACGGGCGCAACATCGCGGATCTCACCGACGCCCTCGAGACGCGCCTGGGTCCGCCCGCGCGGCCGATCGTGGACGAGGAGCCGGTGGTGCGTCCGATTCGCCTGGCGATCGTCGGGCGACCCAACGCCGGCAAGAGCTCGCTCTTGAACGCGATCGTCGGCCAGGCGCGCACGCTCGTCCACGACGCGCCGGGCACGACGCGCGATCCGATCGACGTCGATCACGAGCACGCCGGAACGAGCTTCCGCCTCGTCGATACCGCCGGCATCCGCAAGCGCCGCTCGTCCGCCGAGCCGAGCGAGCAGATCGCGATCCTGCGGGCGCTGCGCGCGGCCGCGTACGCCGACGTCTGCGCGCTGGTCATCGATGCCGGCATGGGCATCGGCACGCAGGATGCGCACATCGCGGGCGTCGTGACCGAGGAGGGGCGGGCGCTCGTGCTGGTGATGAACAAGTGGGACCTGGTGCAGGGGCGCCGCGCCGCCGCGGAAGACGGAGCGCGTGCGCAGGTCGCCGAGCGGCTGCCCTTCGCCGCGCACGCGCCGCTCGTGCTGGTCTCGGCGCGGACGGGATTGGGCGTGACGGCCGTGCTCGACGCGACGCGCACCGTCTACGGGGACAACCACCGGCACATCCCCACCGCCGCCCTCAACCGCCTGTTGCGCGAGGCGGTGGCGGGCCACGCTCCGCCGTCGCCGGCCGGGCGCCCGCTGCGCTTCTATTACATCGCGCAGGCCAAGGGCGCGCCGCCGACGTTCGTGATCTCGACCAATCGGCCTGAAGACGTCGCCGACGCGTACCGCCGCTACCTCGCCAACCAGATTCGCGAGCGGTACGGGTTCCACGGCAGCCCGATCCGGCTCCAGTTCCGCGCGCACCGCGAAAAGTAGCGCGGCCCCGGAGACCAATCTTGGCCCAAAACAGGCCCTAGACAGGCCCAAGACGCTCCTACGAGGTGCAGGGGCGGGAGCAACGTGGGGGGGAGGCTCG
>JBBTFH010000278.1:0-1832 GCA_038041915.1 Myxococcota bacterium | reverse complement strand
ATTCGGCTTCCGACTCCGCTTCGGACTCGGACTCGGCTTCCGACTCCGATTCCGACTCCGATTCCGATTCCGATTCCGATTCCGATTCCGATACGGAGCCGACGCTCTCCGCGCATCCCGCCGCCAAAATCAGCATCATGACTGTTCGCATGGTTCCTTCACCTCCATCCGCATCCTATCGGTCGAGGCGGATGCCCGTCCTCGGCGCGTCCGTCCTCGAGACAAGCTCTCATCGCTTCAGGAACCTTCGCGGATTCTCTTCGTAGATCTTGCGCAGCAGCGACCTCGGCAGCGACAGCCCCGGCAGCGTCTCGATGCGCTCGCGCGTGTAGTCGCTCTTGTAGACGGGCAGCCGGAACTCGGCGTCGCCGAGCAGCCCGAAGTAGGAGCGCGCCATCTCCGAAATCCACTCCGTCGTCTTCTTCTTGTGGTCGGTCACGACCACGTCGGTGCCCCACAGGAAGCGCCCGGGAAACTCGGCGTAGAGTTTTTTCATCTTCTCGCCGTCGCGCGACACGCGCCGCAGCGCGTCCGCCATGAACGCGTGATAGCCGTGGCTGAGGTCCATGTAGAGGTTCGGGTAGCGCAAGAGCAGCTCGCGCATGAGCTCGACGCGCCCGACCGCCATGCAGTGGTGCGGGCAGTTCACGCGCAGCTTCGGGTACGCGTCCATAACGCGGCGGAACTCGTCGAGATACTTGCCCGTGTTGACGTGCCAGACGATCGGCAACTGCTCGCGCTCGGCCCACGCGTAGACCGGTATCATCGACGGATCGTCGAGCGCGAACTCCCGCTCGGTCTTGTCCTCGAGGCGCAGCGTGTGGAAGCTGCCGTGCCCCGAGTAGAGCTTGAGCCCGCGCGCGCCCTTGGCCACCCACGCGGCGAGTTGCTGCGCCGCGTCCTCGAGCCCCGGCCTCAGCGTCACGAACGGCACGAAGCGATCCGGCCACTTCGCGGCGATGTCGATCACTTCCTGGTTGTTCTCTTCCCAGCCCTCGAAGCCGTACTTCTTCGGGCTGTGCGTGGTCATCTTCGCGCCCGCGCAGAGCACGGTCTTCTCGATGCCAAGATCGTCCATCGCGCGCAGCAGCCGCGGCGCCACCTTGCGGCTCTTGATGTGCTCGTGAACGTTGATGATGCGGAAGCCGGGGCCGCCGCCGGCCCGCGCGCCGGCGCCACGCCGCACCATCCAGGCGGCAAGCGCGACGCCCGCAAAGGCCACCAAGCAAACGAGCGACAGGAGCGCGCGACGCGACATGGCGCGGCACGTTAGGGGAAGGTGGAGGGCTTGGCAATCACGCTGCCGCATCCGCACAGTGGTCTGGCAGAACGCCAATGCCGGGCGCCTTGACGCAGGTGGCGAACTACGTTTGATTGGAGCGTGCTCCGCTGGCTGCTCGCGACGGTCGCTCTCGGCGCGGGCTGCCATCGGGCAAATCCCGGATACGACCCGGAGCGCAATGGCGAACACGACGGCGAGGGCGACGGTGGGGCGGTGCGTCGCGACGGCGCCGCCGGGGCGGTCGGCGACGACGCCGCGGTCGACGGAGCCGCCGACGCGTTCGTCCCGACGTGCATCGCCACCGGCGTCGAGGCCTGCGACGGCATCGACAACGACTGCGACGGCACGATCGACGAGGACTTCGGCGGCTGCGCGGCCTGCTGCGACTCCGCCGACGACGCCGACCTTTGCGCCGACGACGCCCTCACCTGCTTCGGCTGCGTGGAAATCGGCGGGACCATCGCCGAGGCCTGCAACGGCGTCGACGACGATTGCGACGGCGCCGTCGACGACGGCTTCACGCTCTGCGCCGCCTGCTGCGACTCCGCCG
>JBBTFH010000277.1:0-1119 GCA_038041915.1 Myxococcota bacterium | reverse complement strand
GAGGTAGTCTAGACGCCGCGCTCGAACAGGTTGCGGGCGATGACGACGCGCTGAATCTGGCTGGTGCCCTCGTAGATCTGCAGGAGCTTGGCGTCGCGCATCAGCTTCTCCACGGGGTAGTCCTTGGTGTAGCCGTAGCCGCCGAAGATCTGCACCGCGTCTACAGCGCAGCGCATCGCGGCGTCGGCGCCGTGCGCCTTGGCGTAGCTCGACACGATCGCGTCGAGCTTGCCGCTGTCGATCATCCACGCCGCCTTTTGCGTGAGCAGGCGCGTGGACTCGTACGCGATCGCCATCTCCGCCAGCATGAATTGGATCGCCTGGTGCTGCGCGATCGGCACGCCGAAGGTCTTGCGCTCGAGCGCGTATTTGCGCGACTCGTCGAGCGCGCGGCGAATCAGCCCGGCCGCGCCCGACGCGATCCACGGGCGCGAGCGGTCGAACGCCTGCATCGCGATGCGAAAGCCCGCGCCCTCGGCGCCGATCAGGTTCTTCTTGCCGAGTTTGACGTCCTCGAAGATGACGTCGGTGGTGTTGGACGCGCGCTGCCCGAGCTTGACCTCCTTCTTGCCCACCTTGACGCCCGGCGTGTCGCGATCGACCACGAAGCAGCAGATGCCCTTGTGGCGCTGTGCCCGATCGAGCGTCGCGAACACCGTGTAGAACGAGGCCAGGCCGCCATTGGTGATCCAGCGCTTCTGCCCGTCGAGCACGTAGTCGTCGCCGACCTTGCGCACGCGGCTGGTCATGGCGGCCACGTCGGAGCCGGCCTCGGGCTCGGAGCAGGCGTAGGCGGCCATGATCGGCTCGCGCGTCACCCAGCCGAGGTAGTGCTTCTTCTGCTCGTCGCTGCCGGCGATCAGCAGCGGCAGCGTGCCGAGCGACGTGCCCGCGAGCGAGGTCGTGATGCCGCAGCAGGCATAGTTCAGCTCCTCGAGGATGAGCACGTGGTCGAGGCAGCCGAGCCCGCCGCCGCCGTACGACTCGGGCACCTCGACGTTGCACAGCCCGAGCGCGTGCGCCTTCTTGAAGACGTCCAGCGGGAACTCCTCGTGCTCGTCGCAGCGCGCCGCGATCGGGATGATCTCGTCGCGCGCGAACTTGCGCGCCGTTTCGACC
>JBBTFH010000276.1:0-23317 GCA_038041915.1 Myxococcota bacterium | reverse complement strand
CCGCGGAGCGCGGAACAGCTTGAGCAGGTTGTGCGTCAGGCAAACGAAGGTCCACTCGCCGCGGACCTTGGCCAACCCGCGCAGCGAAAAGCGCCGGAATCCTCGCGCCTGTTTGATCTGACCGAAGGGCGGCTCGACGATGGTTTTCCGACGCGCGTAGATCGCCTTGCCCTGCGGTGAGCGCAGCTTCGTTCGCATCTGCTCGCGAACCGGATCCTGGCTCGACGGCGTCGCCCGAGCGCGCTCGCGTCCGACAGCGATGTGGGCGTCGACGCCTCGCTGCTCGCACGCCGCGACGTTGTTTCGGGAGAAGTAGCCGTTGTCGGCGGTGAGCACCGCCGGCTTCTGCCCGCAGTTGGTCTCGACGCGATCGACCATCGGCACGAGATGCTCGCAGTCGGGCGCCTGGTGGTTCACGGCCTCGGCGACGATCACCTGCGACGCGGCATCGACGGCGGTCCGCGCGTTGTAGCCCTGCACGAACGCTCCGTCCTTGACCATGTCGTCGCGCCGGTCAGCCGCGTCCGCGCGCGCCAGTAGCTCCTCGACCTCCCGCACCAGACGCTCCTCCTGCTCGTTCATCCGCTGGTAGCTCATCGCCTTGTGCTTGCTCGCGTTGGCCCGTCGGTTGAATACCACAAGGTATTCGCCCTCCTCGCGCCTTGCATCCGGGCCCGCCGCGCGTCGCTTGGCTCGGTCCGGGGATTGATTCACAGGCTCTGAGCCGTCGAACGCGACGTGGCCCAGCTTGACCAGCCCGGCCTTCTGACACGGCCGCAGCACCTGCACGAACAGCCCCGCGAACGCCGCGCGATGGTCCAGACGAAACTGGTTGACCGTCGTGAAGTGCGGGTGCGTGCCGCCGCCCAGCACGCGGAACGCAACGTCCTCGTAGGTCGCCCGTGCGATTTTGCGCGACGAGAGGACGCCAACGCAGTAGCCGTACACCAGCAACCCCCGCATCATCGCGGGCTGGTAGGGCCGCTCTCCGCGCGGATCCCTGGCTTCGACCGCCGCCTCGATCGCGCGCATGTCGAGCGCGGCAACCACGTCGAGGATGAAGTGCGCGAGGTGCCCCGGGGGCAACCACTGCGTCGAGTGCCATGTCATGCCCGAGGAGCTGCTCGACGAGGGGCACCTCGACACCGAACCACCGGCCGACGTGACGTTCGATCCCGCCGGCCTCGGCAGCAGCGGCGATGCGGCGCCGGCGTGGGACGGGGACGCGCTCGCCTGTTCGCAGACCTACTGCCACGGCGCGACGCTCACGGGCGGGACGATCCTCGCGCCCAGGTGGAACGTGGTCGACGGCTCGCAGCTTGCCTGCGGCAAGGAATAGTCGATCATCTCGTTGCGGGCGGCGCATCGGCTGGCTTCCGCTTGCGCCCGTGCATCCAGGGGAGGGGGGAAACGGTAACAGGGGCCGGGTTGGTGTTACCCGCGTGTGACGCGCCGCGGCGCGAACCATGATATCTCCACTTCGCGCAGGGTTAGAACCGGTTCACCGCCACGTAGCCCCCGAGCAGGCTGTAAAACGCGATCTGCTCGCGCCGGGTCCACTCGTCGTCGTCGTCGTACCGGTCGTGCATGCCGCCGGCGTCGGCAACGAGGATCATCATCGGCACGAACAGCCCCACCTCGGTCACGGTGTAGGCCACGCCCCAGCCGGCGCTCTCGGCGTAGAAGTTCCCAAAATCGATCGGCACCGGCGTCAGCGACAGCGCGGCCGCCAGACCGGGGCTCTGATCGCCGTCGTGACCGCCCCCGTGCATCATCAGGTGCTGCGCCTCCGACGCGGCGGGCGCGGCGACGACGATCAGACCGAGAACGGCGCTCGCATGGTGCCTCCGTGGGTTGCGGTCGGTAGCCACAGCGCGTTTCGCATCGTCGTCACCTCCTGTGGGTGTGGCGAAGCGACGCAGGTTTCGTGCCGACGGGAGTGCGCCGTCCGCGGTGCTACTGGTCGGAATCTTGCATTGGCCGGCAGTACGGGAATGCAGAGTACACGTGCCGCTGGCACCGCGTCGTTACTCGCGCTGGCGATCGGCTGCGAGGTGCCGATCGAGCAGCCGATCCGTTTCAACCACGCCGTGCACATCAAGAACGACTTGAAGTGTCTCGACTGCCACCAGCACTTCGACAGCGCCGAGTTCTCGGGGCTGCCCGGGATCGAGATGTGCGCCGAGTGCCACGAGGAGCCGATGACCAAGAGCCCCGAGGAGGTGCGGCTGATCGAGTTCACGAAGCGCGGCGAGGAGTTGCCGTGGCAGCGCGTCTACGACCTGCCCGAGGACGTCTTCTACTCGCACCGGCGGCACGTCGTCGTGGCGAAGATCGAGTGCAAGACCTGCCACGGCGACGTCGGTCGCCTGACCGAGCCGCCCGAGCAACCGCTCGTCACCCAAACCATGGAGTGGTGCATCGACTGCCACCTCGCGCGCGGGGCCTCGGTCGATTGCATCCACTGTCACCGGTAGGCGCCTCGTGAACCGCCGCGAATTCCTGTGGAGCGCCGGAGGCGGGATGGTGGCCCTGGGTCTCGGGCCGCTGGCGGCGCGCGCTCTCGGTACGGCGGGACGGAAAGTCGGGCGCCGCCAGCCGCTGGTGTGGACCGAGAAGCTGGCGCCGTCGATCTGCCAGCTCTGCCCGTCGGGCTGCGGCCTGCGGGTGCGCCTCGTGAACGGCAACCCGGTCTCGATCCACGGCAACCCGCTCCATCCGGTGAACCGCGGGGGTCTGTGCGGGCGCGGCGCCGCGGGGCTCCAGCTCTACTACGACCCGGACCGCTTCACCGGGCCGCTGCGCCGCGACGACGACCTCATCGGAAAATTCGGCCGCACGACCTGGCCCGCCGCGCTCGGAGATCTGTCCAGCCGCGTCCGCTACGCCGCCGAGGCGGGACCCGGGCGCGTCGCCGTCATCCGTGGCGGCGGGCGGAGCCTGGCCTCGGAGTTGCTCGGCCGTCTCGTGCGCGCCGCCGGATCGGACTGGGTCATCGACGTCGGCGGCGGCGCGGGCGCGGGCGCGGCAGACGAGGTTCTTCGCCAGATGTACGGGACGACCGGCCGGCTCGTCTTCGACCTGGCGAACGCGGACTTCCTGCTCTCGATCGAGAGCGGCCTTTGCGAGTCGCCCACGAACACGATGACGTTCCACCGCGGCCTCGCGGCGCTGCGCGCGGCGGGCGGCCGCATGGTACACGCGGAGCCGCGGCTGGGCGTGACCGGGTCGAAGGCCGACGAGTGGCTGCCGATCCGGCCGGGCACGGCCGGCGTGCTCGCGCTCGGCGTCGCCCACATGCTGATCAAGGAGGGCTTCGCGCGCAGCGAGTTCCTCGCGACCCACGTGCGCTCCTTCGACGACTGGACGGACGAGTCGGGCGCCACGCAGCCGGGCATCCGCTCGTGGATCCTGCGCACCTTCTCGCCGCAGCGCGTGGCCGAGGTGACCGGCGTCGACTGGGAGCGCATCATCCGCGTCGCGCGCGCGTTCGGCTCCGCGCGGCGCCCGCTGGCCGTGGGTCCCGTCGACGTCGCGACGCCGTTCCAGACCTTCGACTTGATGGCGGTCCATACGCTCAACGCCATCGTCGGGGCGATCGACGTGTCCGGAGGCGTGCTGCTCGGCCGGCAGCCGCCGTTCCCGGCGCTGGATGCGCCGTTCGATCCGACAGGCGGGCCAGCGGGCGCGGAAGTCGCGCGGGGGCGGCGCGGGCCCACGCTCGACGAGTTCTGCGAGCAGGTGCTCGGCGGCAGGAGCCCGCCGATCACCGTCTGCATCGTCCACGAGGCGGACCCGGTCTTCTGGGCTCCGAACGGCCACCGGGTCGCCGAGGCGCTACGCAAGGTGCCGCTGCTGGTTTCGACCTCGCCCGTGGCTACGGACACGACCGAGTGCGCGGACCTCATCCTTCCCGACGCGCTCTGGATCGAGCGCCGCTCCGACTCCGTCAGCGTCGACGCGGACGGCTACCCGGTGGTCGCGATGAGCCCCGCCGCCGCCCGCCGGCGCGCCGACTCGCGCGACACGGCGGATGTCGTGCTGGAGGTCGCCCGGCAGGCCGGCGAGCGGGTGGCGCGCCACTTCCCGTGGCGGAGCTACGACGAGGTCCTGCGTGATCGCATCGGCGCCATAGACCGCTCGCGCGTGGGCGACACGTTCAGCGACGAGCACGGGTCGACCTGGGCGCAGCTCCTGGAGCGCAGCGGCTGGCGCTCGGCGTCCTACGGCAACGCCGAGGAGCTGGCCAAGCGGCTCGACGAGTCGGGCGGCTGGTGGGAGCCCGCCTACCACCACGGCGAGTGGCGGCGGCTCTCGCCGCACGGCGAGCACCGCATCGACCTCCGGCCCGTCGAGCGTAGCTCCGAGCCGGACGCGCTGCGCCGGCCTCAGCCGCCCTTCGGCGACAAGCTTAGCCTGTACGTTCACCCGGAGCTGGCGCTCGGCGTCGAGATGGGCGGTTCGCTGCCATACCTCCAGGACATCGGGTCGCCGCTTACCGAGCGCGGCTGGGAGACGACGGTCGAGATCAACGCCGCCACCGCGCTCCGGCTCGGCATCTCGCACGGTGATCGCGTGACGTTGCGCAACGACCGCGGCGTCGTCACGGCGGTGGCTCGCCTGTCGCAGGGCATCCGGCCCGAGGTCATCGCCATCCACACCGGCGGCGGGCGCGTGCGCGCCGGCCGGTTCGCGGCCGGCGTGGGCGCGAACCCGATGGTGCTGGTCGCGACCCGGCTCGAGCCCGGCACCGGCCTTAGCCGCATCGAGCCCACGTTCGTGGAGGTGCGCCGTGTCTGATGAGGCGCGCGGCGGCAAGAGCGCCGCCCCACCGGCGGCTCCGGGGGCCCCGCGCGCGGCGGAGGAGCCGAAGGCGAGCGCCCGCCGCCACGCGCGCTGGGGGATGGTCATCGACCTCGGCCGGTGCACCGCGTGCCAGGGGTGCGTGACCGCCTGCCACCAGGAGAACAACGTCCCGCCGTCGAACCCGGAGCTCGCGGCCGAGCGGCGATCCATCCGCTGGATCGACCTCATGCCGGTCATGGAGGGCGAGTACCCGCACGTGCGGCTCTCGATCCTGCCGGTCACGTGTATGCAGTGCGAAAAACCGCCCTGCATCAAGGTCTGCCCCGTGGGCGCGACGTTCCTCAGCGAGGAGGAGGGGATCGTCGGGCAGGTCTACTCGCGCTGCATCGGCTGCCGCTACTGCACGAACGCGTGCCCGTACACGGTGCGCCAGTTCAACTGGTTCGACCCCAACCTGCCCGCGACCTACCGCGACGGCGCAAACCCCGACGTCTCGCTCCGCTACAAGGGCGTGGTCGAGAAGTGCACCTTCTGCAACCACCGGCTGCAGAAGGCGCGCGACGCGGCCGCCGCGGCCGGACGCGAGCTTCTGCCCGGCGAGTACACGCCGGCCTGCGTCGAGGCGTGCCCGACGCGCGCAATGGTGTTCGGCGACCTCGCCGACCCGGAGAGCGAAGTCTCGAACCTCGCGCGCTCGAAGCGCGCGTTCCGGCTCATGGAGGACCTCGGCACCGAGCCCAAGATCTACTACCTGCGCGAGGGGGTGCGCGAGTGAGCGAGCGGAGCGAACTTGTGAGCGCCGCCGGCGCGCGACGGATGCCGCGGCCGACCGACCCGCTCGGGCCGGACATGGCGCTCGTCAAACCCATCCTCGCGTCCGACCCGCGCTTCTGGATCGCGGTGGGCGTGCTCTGCGCGGGAATCCTGCTCGGCGCGGTCGCCTACACCACGCAGCTCCGCAAGGGGCTGGGCGTGACGGGGCTCAACCGACCGGCGTACTGGGGCATCTATATCATCAACTTCGTCTTCTTCATCGGGATCAGCCACGCCGGGACGCTGATCTCCGCCATCCTGCGCCTGGCGCGCGCCGAGTGGCGGCGCGCCATCACGCGATCGGCCGAGGTCATCACCGTGATGGTGATCCTCTTCGGCGTGATCAGCGTGATCTTCGACCTCGGCCGGCCGGACCGCGCCGCCTTCATCGTCACGCACGGGCGGCTCCAGTCGCCGCTCCTGTGGGACGTCTGCTCGATCACGGTGTACTTCACGGTGAGCTCGATCTACCTCTACCTCCCGCTGATCCCGGACATCGCGATCCTGCGCGATCAGACGAACCGCCGGAAGTGGCTCTACCGCATCCTGGCGCTCGGCTGGCAGGGCACCGAGAAGCAGTACCGCTGGCTCGAGCGGGCCATCGGCGTGCTCATGGTCGTGGTCATCCCGATCGCGATCTCGGTCCATACGGTCGTCTCGTTCGTCTTCGCGATGACGGTTCAGCCGGGCTGGCACGCGGCCATCTTTGGCCCGTACTTCGTCGTGGGCGCCATCTACTCGGGTATCGCGGCGCTCATCATCGCCATGGTCATCATCCGGTGGGCGTACCGTCTCGAGGGGTACCTGAAGGAGATCCACTTCAACTACCTCGGCGTGCTGCTGCTGGTCATGACGCTCCTGTGGTTCTACTTCACCTTCGCCGAGTACCTGACGACCTGGTACGGCGCCGAGCCGGTGCAGATGCGCGTGTGGTGGTCGAAGGTCTCGGGGGACTTCGCCCCGCAGTTCTGGACCATGGTCGCGTGCTGCCTGGTCATCCCGTTCGCGATCCTCTGCCGGCGCAAGACCCGCACGGTGCGCTGGATGACGGTCGCCTCGGTCGCGGTGACCATCGGCATGTGGCTCGAGCGCTTCGTGATCGTCGTTCCGACGGTCGTCAACCCGCGCCTGCCGATCGATCGCGGCGTCTACCACCCGACGTGGGTCGAGTGGTCGATGCTCCTCGGGTGCTTCTCGTTCTTCATCCTGCTCTATCTGCTCTTCACGCGGTTCTTCCCGATCGTCTCGATCTGGGAGATTCAGGAGGGCCGGATGAACGGCCGCGAAGAAGTCATGGAGCGGCTCGATTCCTACCTGCCCAATTCGCCCGCCGCGGAGCCGCTCCCGGCCGCGAAGCCCGCCGCTTCGCAGACGGCGGAGGGAGCGTCGTGACCATGCGGGCGTTAACGGGGGTGCTGCTGACCTCGCTCATGAACGCGGGTCCGGCGCGTGCGCAGGCGCCCACGGGCGACGCGCTCGCCGCGCAAGCCGCCAAGGTCAAGGAGATGGCGCTGACGAGCGACCCGCGCAAGGGCTGGGACCTCTTCCGCGACAAGGCCTGCATCCGGTGCCACGCGGTGTGGGGCGAGGGCGGCAGCGTGGGCTCGGACCTCGGCCGAACGCGCACGCTCAAGCACCTGTCGGCCGGCGAGATCGCGGGCGTGATGTGGAACCACGTGCCGCGCATGTGGGAGAAGATGGAGGAGAAGGGGATTCGCCTGATGCCCATCTCCGGCGAGGAGATGGGGCACCTGTTCGCGTTCCTCCTCTTCATCCGCTACGCGGAGGAGCCGGGCGACGCCGTCCGCGGCGAACACGCGCTCGCGCGGTACCGCTGCCAGGAGTGCCACGCGCTCGCCACGGAAGGCGGCACCGTGGGCCCGGACCTCCAGGGCTGGGCGCGGTTCGTGAATCCCATCGTCTGGGCTCAGAAGATGTGGATGCACGCGCCGGCCATGATGGCGCAGATGCGCGCTCTCGGCATCGCCTGGCCGACCTTCTCGGAAAACGACCTCGGCGACATCGTCGCGTTCATCCGCGCGCGCACGGCCGGCGAGGAGAAAGAGTACATCGCGCCGGGCTCGCCGGCGCGCGGCAAGGATCTGTTCCAGGAGCGCGGCTGCGCGGCTTGCCATCCCCTTGACGGCGGAAAGGGCAAGGGCCCCGACCTCGAGAAGGCCGCGCTCCCCGACACGCCCGCGGGCATCGCGTCGCAGATGTGGAACCACGCGCCGAAGATGCTCCGTGCCATCGAGACGGCGCGCGCGCCGGCGCTCAGGCTCGGGCCACAGGATATGGCGGACATCATCGCCTACCTGATCACGCGCCGGTACTTCCTCGCGCAGGGCGACCCGGTCGCCGGCCGGCGCGTGTTTCTCGAGAAGCAGTGCGTCTCGTGTCACGTCGTGGGCGGCACCGGCGGCGACTTCGGGCCGGCGCTGACGCCCGTCCGTGGCAGCGCGTCGGCCGTGCTGATGGCGCACGTCATGTGGAGCTCGGGCCCGCTGATGCTCGACGCCATGGCGGACCAGGGCATCCCGTGGCCGAACTTCGAGGGAAGCGAGATGTCGGACCTGATCGCGTACTTGGACGCGGGGACGCCGGCACAGACGGGCGCGAAACGTGAATGATAAGGCGCCGTGAGCGTCAGATAGCAGTGGAACCCCCAAAGGGCCTCGTGACGAGGCCGGAGGAGAAAACCATGATGAAGTTCGTGTCGCTGGTTGCATTCTTGGGAATCGTTGGGCTGTCCGCGCGCCCCGCCGGCGCGGCCCCGCCCGCTCCGTGGACGAAGATCTGCGCCAAGTGCCACGGCGAAGACGGCGTCGGCAAGACCAAGATGGGAGAGAAGCTCAAGGTCAAGGACCTGACGGCTCCGGAGTGGCAGGACAGCAAGACCGACGCCGACATCAAGAAGCAGGTCCGCGAAGGAACCAAGGGCAAGATGACGGCGGTCGGCCCCGACAAGCTGTCCGACGTCGAGCTCGACGAGATCGTGAAGTTCATCCGCGGCCTCCGCAGGAAGTAAGGACCCGCTCTGAGAAAGGAACACCCGACAGGCATGCCCAGCCCCTCCAGCCCGAGCGCATCGGACCCTCCCTATCGCGTGACGCTCACGGATGCGGGCTGGCTCGTCAATCAGGTGCGGTGTCGCGTCGGATGCCCGGTCGGCACGAACGCGGGTGGCTACGTATCGCTGATCGGCGAGGGCAAATACGAGCAGGCGTTCCGGTTCGCCCGCGGTCCCAATCCCCTCGCGTCGATCTGCGGACGCATCTGCGCGCACCCGTGCGAGACCAACTGCCGGCGTGGGATCCACGATCAGCCGGTGTCGATCCGCGCGCTCAAACGGTTTCTCACCGAGCGCCACGGCGTCGAGTCTTCGCTGGGGCTCGACGCGGCCGAGTGGCGGCGCCTCGTCGAGCAGCCCGGGCGCAAGGCCGACACGCCGGGACGCGTCGCGATCGTCGGCTCCGGGCCGGCGGGGCTGGCGTGCGCGCACGATCTCGCGCTGCTCGGGCACAAGGCCGTGATCTTCGAGGAGGCGAAGGTCGCCGGCGGCATGCTGCGCCTGGGCGTCCCCGAGTACCGGCTGCCGCGTCGCATCCTCGATCGCGAAATAGACTTCATCGTCTCGCTCGGCGTCGAGCTCCGGCTGGGCGTGGCGATCGGCCGCGACGTGCCGTTCTCGCAACTCGGGCGCGAGTTCGACGCCGTGTTCCTGGCGGTCGGCGCGAAGAAGAGCCGGTCGCTGGCCATCCCCGGGCACGATCTCGACGGCGTGCTCAAGGGCATCGACTTCCTCATCAACGTGAACCTGGGCTATCGCGTCAACCTCGGCCGGCGGATCGTCGTCATCGGCGGTGGCAACGTCGCCTTCGACGTGGCTCGCTCCGCGCTCCGCCACGGCGAAGGCGGCGCCGTCGCCCCCCACGAAGGCAGGAGCCGGCCCGACATCCACGACAGCCTCGAGGCCGAGCGGGCGGGCGACGCCTACGAGCCGCTCGCGGCCGCCGAGCCCGCGGGCGCCGACGTCCACGAGGTGCTGGACGTCGCGCGCGCGGCGCGCTTTGCGGGCGCGCACGAGGTCCACGTGGTCTGCATCGAGCCGCGGAACGCGATGCTCGCGGATTCGATCGAGGTGGCCGAGGCCACGGAGGAAGGCATCGTCATCCACAACGGCCTCGGCCCGCAGCGCATCGTCGGCGAGGGCGGTCGCGCGACCGGCGTCGAGACGATGGAGGTGGAGTCGATCTTCGACGCCGCGGGACGTTTCAACCCGACATTCCGGCCGGGCACCGAGCGTGTGTTCCCGTGCGACGGCGTGATCCTCGCCATCGGCCAGTCCATCGACCTCTCGTTCCTCGCGGGCGATGGCGAGATCGAACAGGGCCGCGGCGGCACGATCCGCGTCGACCCGACCACGCTCGAGACGAGCCTGCCGGGCGTGTACGCGGGCGGCGATGCCGCCTTCGGACCGCGCATCGCGATCGCCGCGGTCGCCGACGGTCGGCGTGCCGCGCGCTCGATCCACGAGCGGCTGACGCGCCGGCGCGCGGAGCCGCAGCCCCAGCGTATCGAGATCTTCCACCGGCGGGTCTACGAGCCGGCCCATCCCGAATTCGACCGCATCGCGCGCGTTCCCGTGCCCGTGGTGTCGGTCGACCGTCGCGTGGGCGTGACCGAGGTCGAGGCCGGCTACACGGAGGAGCAGGCGCGGACCGAGGCGCTGCGCTGCCTCCGCTGCTTCTTCAACGTCGTCATCGACGCCGGCAAGTGCGTGCTGTGCGGCCGCTGCGTCGAGGCCTGCCCGCAGCGTTGCCTCAAGATGGTCTCGCTCGGCCGGCTCGAGGCCGACGCCGAGACGGCCGCGTACGTTCGCTCGCGCGGCCTGCCGATCGGCGTTCTTGAGGGGCCGGGCGCGGCGATGGTCATGGACGAAGAGCTGTGCATTCGCTGCGGCAACTGCGTGCGCGCCTGTCCGGCCGACGCCTGCACGATGCTCAAGCTCGATCTCGATCCAGACCTGCTCAAGGAGGCGGCCGCGTAGGCGCGGCCCGGAGGTTCGCGATGGCAGACGATGAAAAGGTTCTCGACCGCCGAGGGTTCTTCGGCAGGGCGCTCGGTTGGCTCGGATGGGGCAGCCTGTGCGCGTGGGCGGCGGGCTCCAGCGCGGCGCTGCTGCGGTTCGTCGCGCCGGCCGTGCGCTACGAGCTGCCGCGCGTGTTCAAGATCGGCCGCCCCGACGAGTACAAGATCGGCGAGGTGTCGACCCGATTCAAGGACGACTACCAGATCTTCGTCGTGCGGACGCAGCAGGGCATCTACGCCCTCCATGCCCAGTGTACGCACCTCGGCTGCACGACCAACTGGTTTCAGCAGGACCGGCTCATCAAGTGCCCCTGCCACGGGACGAACTTCTCGCCCGAGGGGGACGTCCTCTCGGGCCCGGCGCCCGCGCCGCTCAGGCGCGCCGCGGTCTCGCTCGCGCCCGACGGACGCATCGTGGTCGATACGAGCGAGATCGAGAACCGCCCCGGCCGGCGCGAGTCGGCCAGGTTCCTCGTGAAGGTGTAGGCCACCATGACGCTGCGCGAGATCGGCGAACGCATTCGGTCGTCGCAGATCTTCCAGTCGATCTTCCGCCACGGCCGGCCGGACACGTCCCGCAACCGCGTGCTCGTGATCATCTCGAACGTCTTCCTCCATATCCACCCGACGTTCGTTCGCCGCCACGGCCTGCGCTTCGCGTACACGTTCGGCCTGGGGGGCTTGAGCTTCTTCGCGTTCCTCGCGCTCACCGTGACCGGCGTGGTCCTGATGTTCTACTACCGGCCCTTCCCCGAGGTGGCCTACCGCGACATGAAGGACCTCGCCTTCGCCGTGCCGTACGGACGGGTCCTGCGCAACGCGCACCGCTGGGCGGCGCACGCCATGGTGCTGGTCGTCATCCTCCACATGGCGCGCGTCTTCTACACCGGGAGCTACCGCCCGCCGCGCGAGTTCAATTGGGTCGTGGGCGTGGGGCTGCTGTTCATGACGCTGCTCCTCTCTTTCACCGGCTACCTGCTGCCGTGGGACCAACTCGCGTTCTGGGCGATTACGGTCGGGACCAACATGGCGCGCTCGACGCCGTTCATTGGCCACGAGGGCCCGTTCGCGTCGCTCGTCGGCGCGCGCATCGACAACGACGTCCGGTTCATGCTGCTGGGCGGCGTCGAGGTCGGCCAGGCCGCGCTGATCCGCTTCTATGTGCTCCACTGTGTGGTTCTGCCGCTCGCGGCGATCCTGCTCCTCACGGTCCACTTCTGGCGCGTGCGCAAGGACGGCGGCATCTCGGGTCCGATCGATCCGTTGCCGCCGAGCGCGTGATGGCGGATCCGACCGATCCCAAGGAGCCCAAGCCGATGCGCCTGCTCGCGCTCGTGCGCGGGGAGACGCTCGCCAAGGTGCGCGACCAGGCGGTCGACGAGGTGCACGTGTGGCCGCACCTGCTGAGGCGCGAGATGCTGGCGGCGCTCGCCGCGACCATCGCGCTGTGGGTCGTGTCGCTTGGGTGGGACGCGCCGCTCGAGGAGATCGCCAACCCGACTCACACGCCCAACCCGGCGAAGGCTCCGTGGTACTTCGCGGGGCTCCAGGAGCTGCTCGTCTACTTCGACCCGTGGATCGCCGGCGTGATGCTGCCGGGGTTGGTGCTGCTCGGGCTCTGCGCCATCCCGTACCTCGATCCGAACCGAGCTGGCGCGGGAGGCTACGCATTCCGGCAGCGCCCGGTGGCCGTGGGAATTTTCACGTTCGGGCTCTTTCTCTGGTTCACGCTGATCTTCATCGGCGTCCTCTGCCGCGGGCCGAGCTGGGCCTGGTACTGGCCATGGGAGGACTGGTCCGTGCACAAGCCGCCGGCGGGGCTGGCCGTGAACCTCCCGCCCGCTGTAGGCATCCCGCTCGTCGTCGCCTACCTGGCCATTGGAGGGGCGCTCCCGTACTTCGTCTCGCGCCGCGCGTTTCGCGCCTTGAGCCCTGCGCGTTATGTCATCACGGTCGGGCTTCTGCTGCTCATGATCGCCGTGCCGCTGAAGATTCTCCTGCGGCTCCTCTTCAACGTGAAGTACCTGCTCGTCACGCCGTGGTTCAACGTCTAGTGGGCGACGGGCCCTAACCATGCGCGCCGCCTTCGCACTGCTCAGTCTGACGCTCGTGGCGTTGCTCGGCGCGACTGTGTTCCGTGAGGACCGCGCAGAGTGGAAGAAGTACCAGAGCCGGTTCCACGAGCTCGTCGCGAGCCGCGAGAAGGATCCTGCCAAGGCGCGCACGATCCGCGCGACGTCCCCGGCCATCCATCAGATCTACAACCCGGAGATCGGCGTCGTCGACCGGTGCCCGACCTGCCACCTGGGCATCGACGACCCGGCGTTCGCAAAAGCGAAGCAGCCGTTCGCGACCCACCCGCCGGGCTACCTCGATCGGCACCCGCCCGACCGCGTGGGCTGCGTGCTTTGCCACGACGGACAGGGGCTCGCGACGACGGTCGCGGGGGCGCACGGCCGCGTGCCCCACTGGAACCGGCCGTTGCTCGAGGGTGCGGCGCGCGAGAGCGCGTGCGCGCGCTGTCACGCGGGCGCCACGGTCCCGAAGGCGCCGGTGCTGTCGCAGGGGATGCGGCTCATCGACCAGGCGGCCTGCGTCGCCTGCCACGACATCTCGGAGGTGCCGGCACGCGAGCACGTCGGGCCGGACCTCAGTCGGATCGGTGACAAGGTCGATCCGCAGTGGCTGCTGCGCTGGCTCTCGGACCCCCACGGGTACCTTGCGCGGACGATGATGCCGAACTTCCGGTTGTCGCCGCGGGACGCGGCCGCGATCGCGGCGTTCCTGCTGGCGCAGAAGGGCGGCCCGCTCGCGCCGGCGCCGGAGCCGCCGCGCACGGCCGGCGCTTCGCTCGAGCTCGGAGAGGCCGTGTTCAAGCGATCGGCGTGCACGAGCTGTCACCCGGTCGCGGGCAAGGGCGGCCACGACGGGCGCCTGGGGCCCGATCTCGCGCACATCGGGGACAAGGTGAGCCGAGAGTGGCTCGCCACGTGGCTGCGGGATCCGCGCCGGCTCCAGCCGCACTCGCGGATGAGCGCCTTCAGCTTCACCGAGGAGGATCTCGGCGCGCTCGTCGCCTACCTCACGCGCGCGCTCACGACGCCCGTGAGCGAGCGGCGGCGACCTTCGCGGGCGCTCCCGGCGGCGATGGGATCCGAGCGGGAGATCGCGCGCGGGCGGAGCCTGGTGGTCGAGCTGGGGTGCCTGGGCTGCCACCCCATCGAAGGGCTTGGCGCGCCCGCCAAGGCCGGACCCGATCTCAGCCGCGTCGGCGAGAAGCGCGTCGAGGAGCTCGACTTCGGCCACACGACCGGCGTCCCGCGCACGCTCGCCGGATACCTCGAGAGGAAGATCCTCGATCCGCGCGCCTTCGGCGCCGGCCTGAAGATGCCGTACTTTGGCTTCACGCAAGAAGAGGCGGACGCGATGACGGTCGCGCTGCTGTCATTCCAGCGGAGCCCGCTCCCGCGGCACTACCGCGCGGAGAAGCCGGAGCCCGTCGGGCCGCCGCTGCCGGAGGGGCCGGCCGGCGTGGTCGCGCGGCGCTACCAGTGCTTCACGTGTCACGCGCTCGGCGGCCGCGGCGGCACGATGGCGCCCGACCTCGCCGAGGAGGGAAGCAAGGTCAAGGGCGAGTGGCTGCGCCGCTACTTCGCGGAGCCCACCCACATCCGCCCGGAGGTCAAGGAGAGCATGCCCCACCTCGGGATCACGCCCGCGGAGGTCGACACGATTGCCGCCTGGATCGCGCTCGCGTGTGTGAGCGACCGCGTGCCGCCGGACCCGCTGGGAGGCCGGGCGCCGGACGCGGCGCTGGTCGAGCAGGGCCGCGCTGCCTTCGACGAGTACGGCTGCGCGGAGTGCCACAAGCCGGGCGGTGACGGTCCCGACCTCGCGCAGGTCGGCGCGCGGCTCGAACCCGGATGGATTTACGCGCTGGTGCAGGAGCCGGACGCCTTCGTCCGCGGCATCAGCATGCCCGACCTCGACCTTGGGTCCGACGAGGCGCTGGCGATCACGGCGTACCTGGCGTCGCAAAGGTAGCGAAAGCCACTGAAAGTGCCTTTCGGTAGCCGGGCGGTAACCGGATCGCGCCGGGCGCTACCGCGCGGTGATGCCTCTCGCGCGTCTCCGTCGGAGGCGCGCTGGCACGCGGCGCGCTTTTCCTCAACGCATGAGGACTGAGAGGCTGTCCGCGCCGACGCCAGGAGAGGAGGTCCGGCGCCTGGTCCTGGCGGACCACGCGGCGCTGCGAGGGAGGCTCGCGCGCGCCGTGCGGTACGCCGAGTCCATCTCGCTCGGCGAGAGCGTGCCGCCGGGCGCCCACCCGACCCCATGGCCGCACTCCGCGCCGCGCCACCTGCCGCGCTCACCATCACGCGTCGGAGCCACGCCTTACGCGCTGACGCGCCTCGAGCGGCACGCGGGTCTCTCTCCGACGCAGACGCGCCGGCGGCGAAGGCCGAGTTAGCGCCGCGCGCGGCGGCGACGGGTCGCCCGGCGTACGAGCGCGAGCGCCGCGACGAGCAGCCACCATGGCGCGGCGGCGGGCGCCAGCGCCCCGCCGAGCGCGCAGTCGCAGCTATAGAGACCGCGCGTGCGGGCGACGGGCTCGAACTCCGATTCGGACTCCGATTCCGCTCCGGACCCGGACTCCGACTCGGCCTCGGCTTCGGATTCGGCCTCCGCTTCGGCTTCGGCCTCCGCCTCGGACTCGGCCTCCGCCTCCGACTCGACGCCGCCGTCCGCGCCGCAGGCGGGCGTGCCGACGCACATGCCTTCCTCACACGCGTCGTCGGCCGTGCACGCGTCGCCGTCGTCGCAGCTCGTCCCGTCGGACGCGTCGGGATGCTCGCACTGGCAGCCGGGCATCACGCCGTCGACGTCGCCGACGTCCTCGGTGCACGGATCGTCGTCGTCGCAGCCGACGTTTGGCCCGGTGCACGCCCCGGCGAAGCAGGTCTCGCCTTCGGTGCACGGGTTGCCGTCGTTGCACGCGCCCGCAACATCGATCCATGTCACGCAGTCGTCGGCGTCCGCCTCCTTGCAGTCGCCGAAGCCCTCGCACCGGCTCGATCCGAGATCGGCGTAGTCGCGGCACGCAGAGTCGAGCGCGTCGCAATCGACCACGCCACAGTCGGCGTCGTCGGCCGGCGCGCCGGTGCAGCCGCCGGAGGCGTCACAGGCCTGGCACAGGCCACAGTCCGCCCCGGGCGCGGCGTTCACGAAGTCCTGGCAGTCCTCCGCGCTCGCCTCCTTGCAATCCCAGAGGCCCTCGCAGCGCTCGGCGGAGAGGTTTGCGTAGGTCCGACAGTCGGTCGTAAACGCGCTGCACGCGATGATCCCGCAGCCACCGTCGTCCTCCGGTAACTGCGCGCACGCGCCCGACCCGTCGCACTCGGCGCAGATGCCACAGTCGGCGCCCAGACCCGCATCCTCGTACTCGGAACAATCGGCCGCGTCGCCATCGTCCTTGCAGTCGCCCAGCCCTTCGCAGCGCGCCTCCGCCAAATCGAAATAGTCGCGGCACGGCAGCGCGTCGAAGCCGTCGCACTCGATCGTCCCGCACGCGGCGTCGTCCGCCGCGGCCACACAGGCGCCCGCGCCGTCGCACTCGCCGCAGAGGTCACAGTCGGTCCCCGGCGCCGCGTCGGCGTACGCGGCGCAATCGTCCGGGTCGTTCGGGTCGAGGCAGTCGTCCGCGCCCTCGCAGCGCCCGGCCGCGATGTCGGCGTAGTCGCGGCACGGCAGGTCGTCGCGCCCGTCGCAGTCGATCAGGCCGCAGGCGTCGTCGTCGTTCGGCACGACCGAGCACGTCGTCCCGCTCGCGTCGCACGAGAGGCAGCGCCCGCACGCCTCGGCGCAGCAGAGCCCGTCCTCGCAGATGCCCGTGAGGCACTGCGCGGCGGCCGTGCAGGCAAAGCCGCTCGGCAAGAGGTCGCCGACGCGCGCGACAAACCCGTCGGAGCCGGGCGCGAACGAGAGATCGAACCCGCCGGTCGGCGCGAAGTCGGCCGAGAGGGTCGTCCCGGCGACGACGACCGTGCCGGCCGCGGCCGCGACGACGGCCACCGCGACGTCGTAGGCCGAGCCGCCGAGGTAGGAGCTCCAGGCAAGGTCCGGGAAGTCGGGGTTGATCTCGGCGACGAAAGCGTCGTAGCCGCCGCCGTAGCTCGAATCGAAGCCCTGCGCGGCGGAAAGATCCGCGGACGTCGTGTTTCCGACGGCGAACAGCTTGCCCTCGCTCAGCGCCAGGCCGGTCGCCCACTCCTCGCCGGTGCCGCCGAGGTACGCGCCCCAGACGAACGACGGCGGCGAGCCGGACGCGACCTTCGCGACGAACGCGTCGCGCGCACCGCCAAGCGTGCCGTCGAAGCCGCTCGTCACCGGGAAGCCGCCGGTCGTGTCGCCGGCCACGTATACGCCGCCGGCGCCGTCGAGCACGAGCGCGCGCGGAAGATCCTGGCCGGCGCCGCCGAGGTACGACGCCCACTGGAGGCTGGCGCCGGCGGGGTGAACCATGGCCACGAACGCGTCGGCCGTTCCGGCGCTGTGGGTCTGGTCGAAGCCGAGCGGCGTGGCGAGATCCGCCGAGTAGGTGTAGCCCGCGACGTACGCGCTGCCGGCGGCATCGACGGCGATGGCGGCCCCGGAGTCGACGCCGCTGCCGCCGAGGTACGAGGACCAGGCGAGGCCCGCGCCGTCGGCCGCCACCACCAGCACGAACGCGTCGAAGCCGCCGCCAAACGACGTGTCGAACCCGCCGGTCGTCGGGAACGCCGGCGAGGACGTGATGCCCGTGACGTGCGCGCGCCCTGCGCCGTCGACGGCGATAGCGGCGCCGCGACTGGCGTCGGGCAGGTACGACGACCAGGCGAGGTCGGTGCCGGCCGGCTCGATCTTGCTGACGAAGCCCGCCACGCCCCCGCCGAAGCTCGTGTCGAACCCGTCCATGGTCGGGAAATCGCTCGACTGCGTGCTGCCGGTCACGTACACGCCGCTCGCGTCGACGGCGATCCCGACCACCGAGTCGGCTGCGCCGCCGCCGAGGTAGGTCGACCACGCGAGCGCTCCGCCGGCGGCGAGCAACCTGGCCACGAAGGCGTCGCCGCCCGCGGACCGGCTCGCGTCGTAGCCACCGACCGCGCCCGGGAAGTCGCTCGCGTTGGTCGTGCCGCCGACGTAGAGGTCGCCGTCCGCGTCGGTGGCGAGGGCGAACGCGGTGTCCGCCGCTGGCGCCGCGCCGCCGAGGTAGGAGGACCAGGTGAGCGCGTCGGCGGCGAGCTCGGCGACGAATCCCTCGCTGGTGCCGTCACTCGACGGGTCGAAGCCGCCGGCGGTCGGGAAGTCGGCGGAGCTGGTCGATCCGACGACGTGAAAGAGGCCGCTCGCGGCGCGCGCCACGTCGGCGGCCGCATCGGCGCCGGCGCCGCCGAGGTAGGAGGACCAGGCGAGCGAAGGTCCGGCGAGATCGATCCGGGCGACGAGGGCGTCGCCGCCGCCCGCGTACGAGGTGTCAAAGCCGCCCGCCGCGGGCAGCGCCGCCGAGGCGGTTCGCCCGACCAGGAGGAGGCTCGTCCCGTCGAGCGCGAGCCCGGCGGCGCGATCGTCGTCGTCACCGCCCACGTACGAGGCCCAGGCGAGCGCGGGCGCCGCGCTGATCTTGGCGACGAACGCGTCCATCGCGCCGCCGAGGCTCGCGTCGAACCCGCCCGCCGCGAGATCGGCGGAGCCGGAGCTGCCCGCGACGTAGAGGTTGCCCGACGCGTCGAGCGCGATCGCCTCGCCCGCCTCCCAGCCGCCGCCGCCGAGGAAGGACGACCAGGCGAGCGCGCCGCCGACCGCCTTGGCGACGAACGCGTCCTGCGCGCCGGCGAACGAGGAATCGAATCCGCCCGCCGTCGGAAAGTCGCTGGAAGCGGTGTAGCCGGTGAGAAAGGCGTTGCCGGCAGCGTCAACGGCCACGTCCTCGGCGACCTGCTCCGCGCTGCCGCCGAACGCCAGCCAGATCCGGGTCGTGCCCGCGGCGCTCATCCGCACGAGCAGCGCGTCGTGGTCCGAGACGTCGCAGGGCAGACAGAAATTGCACCCGCACTTCTCGTCCCAGCCGCAGCAATCGCCCGGGTGGAGGCCGGTCGTGTAGCCGGCGGCGACGGCGTTGCCGGCGGCGTCGGTCGCGACCGCGCGGAGGTCGTCGTCGCCGACCGCCGTGCCGACGTACGAGGACCAGAGCAGTTCGGCGCCGTCGGCCGAGAGCTTCGCGAGGAAGCCGTCGCCGCCGCCGGCGAGAGCCGGCTGGAAGCCGTTTGGCGTCGGGAAGTCGACCGACGTGGTGCTGCCCGCGACGAAGGCGCGGCCGAGGCCGTCGACCGCGACGCCGTTCGCCGTTTCCCAACCGCTGCCGCCGAGGTAGGTCGCCCAGACGAGCGCGGGCGTCGCCGCGTCGATCTTGGCGACGAAGGCGTCGACCGTGCCGGACAGCGCGTCGCGATAGACGCCCGCGGTCGCGAGGTCGAGCGAGGTCGTCTGGCCGGCGACGTAGACGTCTCCCGCCGCGTCGACGGCGACGCCGTTCGCGGTGTCCGAGCCTTCTCCTTCCGCGCCGCCGAGGAACGTCGACCACACAACCACCGGATCGATGACGAGCGGGCGCGCACGGTCGTACGCGCCGACGGCGAAACGAACCTCGCCGCGGCGCACGTCGTAGCGGCAGTCGATCGCGCGCTCGCCGCCGTCCGCTTCCTGGAAGCAGCGCAGGCCCCGCTCGCGCAGCTCGCCGCCGCCGAGCGCGATCGCGAGCGCCCGGCCGTCCGCCTCGGCGCGCACCGTGCGCGCGCCGCGCCAGCGCGCGCGGATGCGCGACGGATCGGCGCCGGGCGCGACCGCGAAGCGGTACTCGACGCCGTCGCCGCGCGGCGCGAGGGCCATCGCGACGCCAGGGTAGACCTCGTCGTAGACCACGCGCGACCAGGTGGGCAGGCCGGTGCGCCAGGCGGCGCGCGGGCCGATCAGCTCGTTGACGCGCCCGGGCAGCGCGCCGTCGGGACGCGGCACGACCGCGCGGGCGCCGACCAGCCCCCAGCGCAGGCCCCAAGCGGGCGCGCCGTGGCGCGCGCGCCCGCCGGCCTGCGGGCGCCCGACCAGCGTCAGCGAGAAGCCCGAGTCGCCGTAGAGCACCGACGCGTCGCGCCGACGGGTCAGGTACGCCCCCGCCAAGCCGGGCGGCGCGGGCGCGACGAACGCCTCGACGGCGCGCGCGCGAGCGGCGGGCGGCCGCGGCACGGCCGCCGGCGGCGCGGCCGGCGCGACCTCGCCGGTGGGCGTGGCGCGGCACGCGAGCCACGCGCTCGCGATCAGCCACGCGCGGATGCTCGCGCCGGGCGCCATCGACGTGCTCCGTCGCACCGCGCCACTTTCGGGCCCGGCCGCGCGCGAGTCAAGCGCCGGCACGCCCGCGTCCGGCACGCCCGCGTCCGGCACGCCCGCACCAGCCCCGCCTCGCCCCCGCCCGCCGAGGACGCCGAGACGCGCCAGGCGCGCGAGTGGCTCGCCAACGTCTACCAGGGCGACCGCGTGCCGCAGCTCACGTTCCGCGCGGTCGTCGGAACGAACTGAGGTTTTCAGGTTCAATTCGCTCGCGAGGCACGATCTCGCGCGGATGGCCCCCGCGTCCGGTAGGTCGCGTCGATGTGGGGCATCAGGTCTTCGATGAAGCTGTCCTCGAAGCGGGGGCCGTCGCCGTCGCGGCCGAGCATGTTGGCGTGGGCCGCCGCCTCGACGCACTCGCCGCGGTGGCAGCGGGCGTCGGGGAACACGACGATCAGCTTCTGCACGTCGCCCCGCCGCATCGGCGCGCCGACGAACAGCGCGACCGGCGCGGCGAGATCCTCGGGCGCCATGCCGTGGCCGCCGATGAGGTAGAGCACCGGGTAGCGGCGGTCGGACGTGGCGTAGCCCGGCGGCAGGAAGATCGAATACGCGCGCGTCTCGTCGAGGACGGGGCTGTAAAAGGACGCCGCGACGACCTGTCCGGAGTCGCCCATGGGCTGGAAGTCGCCGTCGGGCAGGTGCGCCGAGACGAACGCGATCATCGTCAGGAACCGCTGGACGAGCTGATCGAGCGTGCCGATGTGGCCGCCGTCGCCCAGCGCGATCGCCTCGGCCGAGGCGTCCGGGTCGCCGTACTTGACGAGCGCGTTGGGCGCGAGTTGCGCCCAGTCGACCTCGAACGGCCGGTAGTCGGCGCCGTCGCCCGCGCCGAGCGCGCCGAAGCCGTCGACGATGGACACTTCCTCGCCGCGCGCCCGCAGCGTGCCGGCGAACCGCTCGGTCGTCTCCAGGTTGCGGATGTGATCGCGGATGCCGACGTCGATGTAGACGTGGAGCCGATTGAGATCCGCCGCCCATTCGAGCGCCGCCAGCGGATCGAGCGCGCCGAGGTTGGCGGCGCGCGGGTTCTCGTCGTACGTGTCGTTGGCCTCGCCGTAGTCTCCCGTCCCGGCGACGCCGTCGAGCCCCACGTCGTCGAACGGCTCGCCGGCGTCCCGGCGTCCGTTGCCGGCCGTGCCGGAGGGGCTGTCCAGCGGATCGAACGTGTCGCCGGCCGAGGCGCCGGTGTCGTGAAACGGCTCGCCGTACTGGATCACGATCGGCTCGCCGCTGCCGCGCCGGCCGTCGCCGTCGAGGTCGATCGCCAGCAGAATATCGGTCGGAAAATCGTGCGGCCCGTCGGGATCGAAAACGCCCGGCTCCGGCCCGTCGCCGTCGCAGAACGTGATCGCATCGTACGCGCCGTCCGGGTTGAACCGCGCGTCGAAGAGGCCGGGCACGACCGCCGGCGCGGCGCACCGGGACTCGGAGCCGCGCGCGAGCCAGTCCGCGGGCACGCCCGGCGGCAGATAGGGGTCGTCGGCGTTGTAGAGAAAGAAGTTGCCGGCAATGGCGACGGCGTCCTGCGCCACCTTGACGAACGATGTGCGGTGCTCCGTGCCGGAGTTGGCGCCGCCGAGGTCCATGTGCTCGTAGTCCTCGCCGACCGCGGGGTCGGCGCACATGCGGCCGAGCTCCGGCGGCACGCAGAAGCCGCCGAACATCGCCTCGGCGAAGCAGCGGCGAAACCCTGTCGCGTCGAGGAACGTGCCCAGCGGGGCGATGACGTCGAACGCCTCCTCGTACTTGAGGCCGAGGCGCGCCGCGGCGAGACCGCCCATCGAGAGGCCCGCGATCGCGCGGTAGGTCGGCGCCGGTGGCGGAGCGGCATCGGCCGGCGGACCGCCATCGCTGTCGGTTCCCGTCGTCGCCCCGGCGCCTCCGCAACCGGCAGCCAGCGCCGCGAGAGCGAGCGCCACGCCGATTGCGTTCGAACGGGAGTTCATCGTCTCCACGGGCCGGCTAGAACGGACAGCTCGGCTCTCCGAGGACGCAGGCGCTGTGAGGCCAGCCGAAGTCGTAGGAGGGGCAGCAGAGACCGCCTTCGCCGCAGTCGACATCCTCGTGGCAGAGCATCGGACTGGCCGGGCATCCCCCAGGGTTGCAGTAAGTGCGTACGATCGCCCCGGAGGGACCGCAGCACTGCTCGCCCGCCGCGCAGTCCTCCGCGCCGTCGCACGCGGCGCCGAAGATGCAGGCGGGCCCGGGGCCGGTGTCGGTGGCGAGGCACTGCTGCGAGAACGGATCGCCGGACACGCAGCAGAAGGCGTCCCCGGGAGCGCAGACCGCGTCGCCGCACGGGATGCCGTACTGCGCGGGCCTGGGCGGCGCATCGAACGGCGCGGCATCGCGGCCGGCGTCCGCCGTCTCGGGCTCGGATTCGCCACCCGCGTCCGGCCCGCCGTCGACCGCGCCGCCGTCCGCAGTACCGCCGTCGCTCCCGGCGGCCGCTCCGGTTCCGCAGCCCGCGACGGCCGCGAGCGCCGCGCACGCGAGCAGGGTTTGCGCGCGCCAGCTCATGCGTATTGCCTCACCGGCAGCATGAGCCATCGACGCGCCACAAGCGAGGTCTCCGGCACCGCCGAGGACTTCCACATCCGCGGCAGCGTCACCGCGCGACGGCGGCCTTCGCGCGGGATCATGCCCCGCGCAGGCAGGGAATGCGGCTATACTTGGGGCATGGCGCTCGCGGCGCGCAGCCAAGCGACGGTAGCGGACCTTCTGGCCCTGCCCGACGAGGTCCGCGCGGAGGTCATCGGCGGCGAGATCGTCGAGAAGGCGGCGCCGAGCGGCGAGCACAGCGACGCGCAGACCGCTCTCGGAAGCACGCTCTGGCCGTGGTTCAACCGGCGGCCCGGCGGCTCCCGCCCGGGGGGCTGGTGGATCCGGGCCGAGGTCGACGTGGAGATGGAGACCCACGAGGTCTACCGCCCCGACCTCGCGGGCTGGCGGCGCGACCGCGTTCCCGAGCGCCCGACCGGGCGCCCGATTCGGATCCGCCCGGACTGGGTGTGCGAAGTGCTGTCCGACTCCAACGCGAACAACGACCTGGTCGTCAAGCTGCGCGTCTTTCACCGCAACGCCGTGCCGCACTACTGGATCGCCGATCCGGAGCGCAAGATCCTCACGGTCCACCGCTGGCAGGCCGACGGCTATCTCGTCGTCCTGACGGCGCGCC
>JBBTFH010000275.1:5585-14831 GCA_038041915.1 Myxococcota bacterium | reverse complement strand
CGACCACGGCGGCGCCGGGCCGAGGACGGCCGCCGGCGCCCCACCGTCGCGCCAGCAGGCCGCCGGCGCCGAGCAGCGCCAGCGCGCGGGCCGCCGCCTGGACCACCGGCGGGTCCAGGGCGACGATGCGCGGCACGTCCGGCGCGGCGGAGCGGAAGGTGGGCTCCGGATCGGTCGTGGGAAGGCGCGGCGCGCCCGCGGCCTCGGGGGTGCGAGCCGCGAACCATAGCGGCTCGCGGTCGTTCGACGCGACGGCGTCCGCGAGCGCACGGGCGGCCGACTGCACGGCATCGCCGCCCTCGGCGTCGACGGCGAAGTTGCGCGTGCGCCGGCCCGCCCCCGGCGCGTCGCGATGGCGCAGGACGAGCGCGCCGCGCTCGCCGCCCCGTACCAGACCCACGGTGATACGATCGCCCTCGATCCGGATGCCGTCCAGGCGCCAGCCGTCCCGGATCTCGCCCGCCAGCCGGAAAGGCAGAAAGAGGCGCTCGACCTCGGCCTCCCGGCCGGCAGGGATCACCCATCGTTCCGCAGCCGCCGCCGCGGCCGGCGCCTCGGCTGCGGCCAGGAGAGCGAGGACGGGAAGGAGCGGGCCGCGGCTCAAGGCACCTATCCTCCTACTCGGCCGCGCCCTCGGCGTCGTGCGAGAGGAGAGCCGCGACGACATGATCGAGGATGGCGGAGCGAGCGATGAACGGGCTGAATGGGCTCATCTCCGCCAGCAAAGCCGCCGCGTTGTGGCGCTATCCTCGTGCGCGCGGCGAGGCCGCGGAGCCGATCTGGAGCGTCGGCGCCACGGACACGGGCGCCATGCCGCCCGGGCCGTAGGCCCACAGGTAGCCGGCGGGCGTGCCGGGGCACGCCTCGTCCAGCGCGCACGCGCGGCAGAAGTCCGGCTTGCCGCGCGCCTCGTAGCCCGGCACGAGGCCCTCCAGCCGATCACGCTTCCTAACGTCGACAACACCGATCCGCCGCGCGACGCACAGCGGGAAGTCGAGAAGCGTGATCGGCTGGCCTTGGAGCGCCTCGACCATCTCGTCGTACGTCGGCATTACGCGCCGGTAGTCATCCGCGGACCAGGAGCGCGGGGTGACGTGCTCGATCGCAAACTGCTCCGCGCCCTGCTCCCGCGCGAAGCGCTCGATATCGGTGAGTCGAAGCAGGTTCTGGCGAAGGAGGAGCGACCGAACGACGAACGGCAGGGACGCACCGCGGAGGTTTGCCAGCCCCTCCCGCATGCGCTCGAACCCGCCCGGCGTACGCGTCACCGCATCGTGTACCGCGGCCTCCGGGCCATAGATCGGGATGTAGAAGCCGGAGACACCGACCTCCTTCAATCGCTCCACGAGCGTGCGGTCCTCCAACGGCTGGCCCGACGTGGCGATCCAAACACTCTCGAAGCCCTTCACGCACGCCATCTTCACGACGTCAAGGATCGAGGGGTGGTTGAGCGGCTCGCCGCCGCCAATTTCCAGGCGCGGTGCGCCCTTGCGGCGAGCCGCGACGATCGACGCCTCGATCTCGGCCAGCGGCATCTGCTGCACGCGTCCCCCGGCCATGCCGTCCTGCGCCTGCTGGCAAAATACACAGTTCATGTCGCAGGGCCACACCACGAGGACAGTGACCTTCTCGCTCGTCCAGGCCCGCGGCTCGCCGGGGGCGGCGGGCAGCCCAGACCACGACTGGCGCTGCGTCTCGGCCGGGGCGATCGGGGTCGCAGCGGTCGGCTCCGCGGGAACTGAGAGCGGCCGCGCCGGAAGCCGCCGCGCCGCGTCGCCCGGATCGTTGGCGTGAATCGCCGACACCACACGCCGCAGCGAAAGCTCCTCCGCGGTCGTCGTGCGCAGCGCCCCGAGCACGCTCACGCTGAGCGAGTTCGTCCGGGCGTACGAAGCGGCTTCGTCGTCGCGAAGATCGAGTTGCACGGTGAGCGAACGCGAAGGCCCGTCGATCGCGACCCGCCACCGCTCCTCGTCGAGCGCGCCCATCCGACAGGGTTCCGTCAGCGCATCGCCGGAACGCAGCGGCAAGAGCAGCTCCGCCAGCCGCAAAGCGGGTGGCGCGCGCGGCGTGTCGCGAGTCGCACCCCCTCGTCGTTTCGCCTTGGCGCTTCTCACACCTGAACTCCCGTCAAACAGGGTGCCGCCGCGGCTTCGGCATCGACAGCGGCACCCGCGCAGATCGGCTCGTTCACGGTCGCCTGCGCCACTACTGCTCGACGAACGCGGAGTATCTGTCGGCCGCTCCCAGTCCGATCGGCCGCGATGTCGGCATGGTGCCGCCGATGTCGACTCTGAGGACAGCCGTGTCCGCCGCGCCCTCGATGACGTAATCACCGTAGTAGGTCATCGCGGTGGGAAACGTCTGGGCGAAGTCGATCGTGTGCGGGTTGACCGACTGGTTGATCGAGACGCTGCCGGACGCGACGACGTCGTAGACGTCGTTCAGCCACTCGTAGGAGTGGCCCTCGTCGACCGACGCGCGCCGGAAGCGGATGATGGTCGGGTTGGCGGCCGACACGGAGGTTTGCTTCTCCCAGCGCGTGACGAACGGGAAGGTGTCGCCGTTGCGATCGGGATCGTTGCACAGGAACGGTTCGGTCAGCTCCGCACCGTAAAACGCGTCGACGTTGAGCGACACCATCGTGCCCTGCGCGACCGAGGTCATCACGTCGTAGGGACAGGTGTCGCCGCCGCCGATTCCGGCCGACACGGCGAAGTGCGTCATGTTGAAGTCGGGCGACAACAAGGCACAGAGCCCCGCGTCGGGGAAAGCGGCGGCGCAACAGCCCGACGCTCCGCACAGCGCGTCGTCGCAGCAAGGCCTGCCCGGATGGCCAATAACGTAGCCGGGAGCGACGACGGCGCCGACCACGGTGCCGGCGGGTCGCGTGGCGGCGTCCACGCTCCCGTATTGGACGCGGAAGCTGCCGGTGTCGAGCAGTACGTCCTTCTGGCCGGGGAACGTCCCGTTGTCCTCGACGGCCGTGATCCTCCCGGCCCGCGCGGCCAGCAGGTCCGCAGCGGCGATCAGATCGATGTCGATGCCCGGGTGCCCCTCGGGATGGCCACCCCCATGCACGCCGAACGGCCAGAAGCCGACGGCGCGATAACGCAGGTCCGCGGGACGGAACGGCAGGTCCAGGCCGAAGGGCGCGCCGTCCTGATTGCCGTAGAGCACCCACGCGCCGCTCTCCTCGCCCAGGAACTTCAGCTCGTCGTGGAACACGTCCGTGTCGACGTCGCGGAACGTGACTGCCGTGCCGCCGACGATCGGCGTGCCGACGCGCGTCTCGTGGAAATCGGCGCCGAAGCCGGCGTCGAGGAACGGGTTCGTGCCGGGATCGTCTACCGTGGTGACGTCGCGGAAGCGCGAGAGCGTCACCTCGATTGGGTCGTAGGCGACGACGTCCGCGTTGAGATCCGCCAGCAGGTCGGCACGTGACTCTCCGTAGTGGAGGTAGCTCGCCGATACCGGCGCGTACGGCTCCGTGAAGGTGATGCGGGCCTCCAGATCGTCGGCGAGCTCGCCGTAGGCCACCAGCGCGCTCGCGACGTGGTCGGTCCGCGTGCGCGTGCCGCGCGCGCCGAACAGCGTCCCCGAGGTCGAGAAGGGGACGGGGCCCGGACACGTTCCCGAGAACGCGAACAAGCCGTCGTAGAACTTCGTCGTCGCGTCGAAGGTGGCGGTCAGCGAGCCCGTGCCGGAACACGTGCCGCCGCTCTCGAGACCGATCGTGATCTCGCCGGTCGTGGCGTCCTCGGTGAACGACGTCACGCCGCCGCCGCAGGCGAAGAGCATGCACTCGGTCATCCCGACGAACCCTCCGCTCACGCGCTCTCCCGCGCCATCGAGCACGACGGAGAGGAGCGTCAGCCCGGTAGCTCCGCCCCCGACGCTTCTCTGCGCGAACAGGAACCGTCGCTCATGGAGCGCGTCGAACCGGCGAGCGAAGGTGACCGCTTGCGGGCCGGTCCCGTCGTCGGCCGTGCCGGAGAACGTGTCGCCCGCAACCGTCCCGCTGATGGCGAAGGTGCGCACGAGCATCGGATCCACGAGCTCCACCGTGAGATGCAGCGTCGAGCCCGTCACCGACCCGTCCACCATCGTTCGGAAGGTCGTCCCTCCGGCGACGTAACCGATCACGGTCGTGTCGGCCCGCTGATGAAGCTGCAGCGTGAAGGTGCGCGCCGTCGCGCCGATCGGGAGATCCCCCACCCACGTGCCCGTCACGTCGAGGGTCGAGCAAGTGGCCATGCAGTCGCGCTGGCAGTTCACGCAGTTCTCGCCCGGCTCGCAGATAAGGTTGTTGCAGGTCGGCGAGCAGTCTTGCGGGCAGATCTCGTACGCGGGGCACCAGCCGTCCGGGCCCAATTCCAACCGGGACAACCGAAGCACTCGGAAAAGCACCGGTCCCTGCAATCGTCCGGATACTCGCAGCTGCCGTTGCCGCACGTGGCCGCAGCCTGGCGACCTGCGGCGACAAGGCTGGCCAGCGCAACGAAGATGGAGACGGTCTCATGATTTCCTCCCGGGCCGCCCACCGCCCATCGCGAAGTGTATGTCACCGTGGCGGTGACAGATCAATGTCGTGGGCGGGGCCGTGCAACAGGCGAGACCAGCGAAGGCGCGAGGTTGTTTGACACCCGTGGATCGCTGCGATAGGCAAGCCGCGTGTACGACACGTCGGATCTGCGAAAGGGCTTGAAGATCAACGTCGACGGGAATCCCTACGTCGTGGTCGAGGCGCAGTTCGTCAAGCCGGGCAAGGGCGCCGCGTTCACGCGCACGCGCATGAAGAACCTGATCACGGGCCTCATCCTCGAGCGCTCGTGGCGCTCGGGCGAGAAGCTCGAGCCCGCCGACGTCGAAGAGGCCACGATGCAATTCTCGTTTCGCGAGGGCGACACGTACCATTTCATGGATACGACCACGTTCGAGACCATCCCCGTCCACGCCGATCATGTGGGCGACGCGAAGGACTATCTCGCCGACAACCTGATCGTCTCGGTGACCGTCTACAACGGACGCCCGATCGCGGTCACGCCGCCGAACTTCGTCGAGATCCAAATTGCCGACGCGGAACCGGGCGTGCGCGGAGACACCGCGTCCAACGTCACCAAGGCGGCGACGCTGGTGACCGGCGCCTCCATCCAGGTGCCGATGTTCGTCAACAAGGGCGACGTCATCCGCATCGACACGCGCACCGGCGAGTATCTCGAGCGTATTCGGTAGCGCCGCTGATCGCCGACATCCTCCGCTTCCGCGGCGAACTCCTTCAGCGGACGCGCGCCTTCTTCGTCGAGCGGGGCTTTCTCGAGGTCGAGACGCCGCTGCTGGTGCGCTCGCCCGGGATGGAGCCGCACCTGCGCGCCGTCGCGGCCGGCGACGGATGGCTGCAAACCTCGCCCGAGTACGCCATGAAGCGGCTGCTCGGGCGCGGCGCGCGGCGCATCTTCCAGCTCGCGCGCTGCTTCCGCGAGGACGAGCGCGGGCCGCACCACGCGCGCGAGTTCACGATGCTCGAGTGGTACCGCGCGGGCGAGGGCTACGAGGCGGTGATGGACGACTGCGAGGCGCTGCTCGCGCGACTCGCATCGCCGGAGCGCGCGGAGCTGTTGCCGCCGTTTCAGCGGCTGACCGTCGCGCAAGCCTTCGCGCGCTTCGCGCCGGGCGCGGATCCGGCGGAGCTGCCGGAGACGGAGTTCTTCCGCGCGCTGATCGATTCAGTCGAGCCGCGCATCGGGCGCGAGACACCGACGATCGTCTACGAGTGGCCCGCGCGCTACGCGGCGCTGGCGCGCCTCAAGCCGGGACAGCCCGAGGTCGCGCTGCGCTTCGAGCTCTACGCGGGCGGCGTCGAGCTCTGCAACGCGTTCGACGAGCTGACCGACGCGGCCGAGCAGCGGCGGCGGCTCGAAGTCGAACAGGCGGAGCGGCGCGCGCGCGGCCTCGACGTCTATCCGATCGACGAGAAGTTCCTCGCCGACCTCGCGCGCGTGCCGTCGCCGTCGGCGGGCGCGGCGCTCGGCTTTGATCGCCTGGCGATGCTGCTGGCGGGCGCGACCGACCTGCGCGAGGTGGTGGCGCTCGCGGGCGATGACGTGTAACGGTTCGCCGCGCGGATGTTTGATTCTTATCTTGCGGCGCAGCAGCCGAAGTCGTCGCTGCGGCGCCTCGCCGGCGCCGCGGGGTCGGCGCTCGCGCACGGCGGCGTCGTCGCCGCGCTGGTGTGGTTCTCGCTCGGACGGCCCGAAGAGAAGCCCAAGCCGGTGGTCGACGTGACGTTCTTCGCGGGACTTCCGCCCCCTCCCCCTCCGCCGCCGCCACCGCCCGCGGCGCGCCGATCGACGCCGCGCATCGAGCGGCCCAAGCCGATCGTGCCGCAGGAGCTGGTGCAGCCGACGCCGGTGCCACCCGAAACACCGAAGCCGCCCGAGGCCCAGCCCGAAGAGCCGGCGGGCGTCGAGGGTGGCGTCGAAGGCGGCGTGGCCGGCGGCGTCATCGGCGGCGTCGTCGGCGGCGTGCTCGGCGGTACGCTCGGCGGCACGCTCGGCGGCACCGGCAGCGGTGCGCCGCTACCGCCCGAGAAGCCCAAGTTCGTCCCGCCCGCCGTGATGGAGCGCCAGCGTGCGCATACGGTCGAGCCAATCTGGCCGCCGGCGGCCAAGGCGGCGGGCATCACCGGCGAGGTTCTGCTCAAGGCCTGCACCGACGCCGAGGGCAACGTCGTCGACGTGCAAATCGTTCGGGGAAACGCCGTCTTCGACGACGCGGCGGTCACGGCCGTCCGACAATGGCGCTACCGGCCGTACATGGTCGACGACCGACCGACGGCGCTGTGCGGAATCATCAAGCTGCGCTTCAGCTTCGACTGATCGCCTCCGCGCGCTACCGTCTACGGCGCTTCCACGCGAGGCCAACCGCCGCATCACCTACGGCGCAATCAGCTTCAGCGTGGGGAAGTACGTCCGGTAGCGGGCGGCGTCCCGCGTCAGCAGCGCCATGCCGGCGACCGCGGCGTGCGCACCGACGTAGAAGTCAGGCAGGGGCGACGTTCGCACACCGCCGCGCCGACGGTACTGGAGGAAGCATCGCCCCGCCAGAAATGCGGCCTCCCACGGCAGCGCTTCGCGACGAAAGCGATCGGCCTGAAGCGCGTCGTCGAGATCCTCGATGCCCGAGAAGTGCACGGAAACCTCCGCGTAGACGATGGGGTTGATCGCCAGCTCCCCGTGCTCGGCACAGCGCGCCAGCGCGCCGGACGACCAGCCACTCCACGTGGGATCTTCGGTGAACACGTCGAGGAGGACGTTGCTGTCCACCAGCGTCGTGCTCACCGCTCTCCCCGGGTCAGCGCCATGATCTCGTCAGTGCTGAGACGGCCAGTGCCTCGGCCGCGCATGTGCGCGATCAGCCGACCGCCACGACCTTGTGGACCACGGACCTTGCGGATGCGCGCCTCCCGTCCGACGACCGCGATCTCCACCTCGGCGTCGGGCAGCAACCCGAGCTTGTGGCGAACCTCAATCGGGATGGTCACCTGCCCCTTAGATGTGATGCGCATGTGCGGCTCCTTTAACTCTTACCGGTAGGAATCATACACCGCCGTGGGGCCTATGCCACCACGCCGACGTCGCTGGTTCGAATCTTCAACACTAGCGAGATTTCCGAGATTCTTCGCGCCGCGCTAGGGTCCAGAAAAAGGAGAATCCGATGAGCTTCAGCCTGGTGGAGATGTGGCATGCGATGGGCCTGCTGGCGCGGCTGGTGGTGATCGCGCTGGCCTTGATGTCGGCCGGCTCGCTCGCGGTGATCGTCGAGCGCGTCGTCACGTTCCGGCGCGCGCGGCTGCGATCGACCGCCTACGTGCTGCGGCTGCGCGAGCTGCTGCGCGACATGAAGATCCGCGAAGCCGGCGACGCGGCGCGCGCGATCACGGGAAGCCCGGTCGCCAGGGTGGTGGGCGCGGGGATCGACGAGTACCTGCGGGCGACCGGGGCCGCGGCGCAACCCGCTGGCAAAGAGCGCGACTTCGACGTGGTCGACGCGGTCAACCGCTCGCTCGAGCGCCACAAGGAGCGCGAGGTGGCGGAGCTCCGGCGCGGGTTGGGCAATCTCGCGACTATCGGCTCGACCGCGCCGTTCGTCGGCCTCTTCGGCACCGTCGTCGGCATCATCAACGCGTTCCGCTCGATGGCGGAGTCGGGCTCGGGCGGCCTGGGCGCGGTCTCGGGCGGCATCGCCGAGGCGCTCGTGACCACGGCCTTCGGGCTGCTCGTCGCGATCCCGGCGGTGTGGATGTTCAACGTGCTCTCGACGCGCGTCGAGAGCTTCGTCGTCGATCTCAACGACGTCTCGTCGGAGGTGGTCGACTTCATCCTGCGGAGCGGGCATTGAGCCAGCCCCGCCACTTCCGCGGGCGGCGAACGTTTCGGCGAAAACCCGACACGCCGCGCCCGATCGACGCCGTGCGCGCCGAGATCAACGTGACGCCGCTGGTCGACGTCTGCCTCGTGCTGCTGATCATCTTCATGGTGGTGACGCCGATGCTCCAGCGCGGCATGGACGTCGAGCTGCCGGCGGCGCGGCGTGCGACCGAAGAGCGCGACACCGGCGAGCGGCTGGTCGTGAGCGTGCGGCAGGGCGGCGCCGTGTTCATCGACCAGGCGCAGGTCACGCTGCCTGATCTCGAACGCTACGTGCGCCTGGCGCTTGGCCACCATGCGGGCAGGCCGATCTTCGTCAAGGCCGACGCGCGGCTGCGCTACGGGCAAGTGCGCGAGGTGATGGAGGCGTGCCACCGCGCGGGCTCGACGCAGGTGGCGCTCGCGACCCAAGAGACGCGAGAGGCGAAGGACTGATGCACGTCGGCGGCGGCAAAGGCGCGCGCGCGGAGATCAACGTCACGCCGCTGGTCGACGTCGTGCTGGTGCTGCTGATCATCTTCATGGTGCTGACGCCCCTGGTGCTGCGCGAGATGAAGCTCGCCGTGCCGCGCAAGGCCGAGGTTTCGCTTCCGCTCGAGGTCGCCGCGCAGCAGGTGGTGCTGCGCTACGGGCGCGACCGCCGTGTGCTCGTCAACGACGAGGCGGTGCCGCTCGCCGAGCTGGAACAACGCCTGCGCGCGGTCTACGCAGCGCGCCGCGACAAGGTGATCTTCTTCGATGTCGAGGACGACGCGAACTACGGCGAGTCGGTGCGCGTGATGGACGTGGCGAAGGCGGCCGGCGTGGAGACGATCGG
>JBBTFH010000275.1:0-5485 GCA_038041915.1 Myxococcota bacterium | reverse complement strand
TCGTCGCCGTCGCCGGCGCAGTCGTCGTCGAGGCCGTTGCCGCACACCTCGTCGCTGGGAAGCGTGAAACCTTCGCAGTCGCCCCATGCGTTGTCGGCGGACCCTTCGGGCCCCGCGACGCAGGTGCGGCTGCCACCGACGCACGCGCCGATGCCGACGTCGGCCGGGTCGCCCGGGTAGCACGTCTCGGCGTCGCCGAGCGGGCAGGTGCAGCCGTCGTCCTGGGCACCGTCGCAGTCGTCGTCGACGTCGTTACCGCAGATCTCCGGAACCGGCGCGACGAAGCCGGTGCACTCGCCCCACGAGTTGAACTCGCCGCTCTCCTCGCCCGCGCAGATCTGGATGCCCCACTCGCAGGGGGCGGAAAGGACGGTCGCGGGATCGCCCGGGTAGCAGCTCTGCGACTCGCCCGACTCGCAGCCGCAGCCCTCGTCGACGAGGCCGTCGCCATCGTCGTCGAAGCGGTCGCACGCGGTCTCGGTGGCGACGTCCTCCCCTTCGCCCTCGCCCTCGCTCTCGCCTTCGCCCTCGCCCCCTCCCTCGCCTCCGCCTTCGCCCTCGCCTTCGCCTTCGCCGCCCGAGCCGCCGTCAAACGTCACAAAGCCGCTGTCGTCGCTGCCGCAGCCGGCGAGCCCGATCAGCGACATCAGCCATGCGCGCATCGGCGTCACGAGAGTCCCCGGCGAGTAGCCCAGCAAGCGCCGTACCCGCGCCGAACTCCCCGAAACTCCGTGCGCGACGCCGGTCGGGTGGGGACTCCCGTCCCCATCCCGCCCCGACGAGCCGGCGCACGGCGATCTCGGCTGCGTTCACCCGGCACGCCCGGTCACGACGGCATCGCAAGGGCGACGTCGGTCTTCTTGAAATCCAGGTCGAGCGTGAGGAGCCGTTCGCCTTCGGCGCGCGCCAGCGCATACGCGAAGCAGTCGCCGAGATGGATCGGGAAGCGAAGGCGCGCTTCCGCGGCCAGGCGCGCATGCTCGACCGTCGGCGGCACGAATCGCAGCACGCCCCCGAGGATCGCCGCCTCGATCCGCGCATACGCGCCCGGTTGGCGGTCGCGCACGATGATCAGAGCCTCGGCGAGGTTCACCGTGCTCATTCGCAAGTTGGCGACGCTCCCCTTCAGCTGATCGACGACCCACGCCGCGTGGGGCTCCTCGAAGAGCACCGCCAGCAGCGCCGACGTGTCGACGATCATCTCCGCGTCTCCCACAAATCGCGCCGCGAGCGAAACTTCGGGTTCGGGTTGAGCGGCGCCGACGTCCCCAGCCCGAGCAGCCCGTCGATGGTCGAGGGATCCGGCCGCCGCTCGAGCCTCCGCGCGGCCTCGCCGACCGCGAGACGGATGGCCTCCGACTTGTGACGAATCCCCTTCGCCTTCATCAGGCGGGCGAGATCGCGCAGGAATTTCGGGTCCGCGTTGAGGTTGATCTGGGACATGTAGCGATACATATCATGTACATGCCGTCTGTTTCCGCAATTTGTACGACGGTGCAGGACTCGATCGCTGGCTCTTCGATGCGTCCGTCCTGAACACGCACATCTGGAAGCGCAGCAGCGAGTTCGACTCGGACTCGGACGCCACGCTGCTCTCGATGGCACGCCTCGCGGGCTACCGGCTCTTCCCGCTCGACACCACCGCCCTCTACGCGGGCGGCGGCGTGAGCCTTGGCCAGTCCCACGCGCGGTACCAGAATGAGCGCTACGCGGATGACAGCTACGAGGCGACCGACGAGGCCTGGGGCGTGCAGGCCGAGCTGACCGCCGGCTGGGAGATCCTGCGCAACCGCTCCATGCGCGTCTTCTTCGAGGCCTGGTCGACGCTACCGCTCGCGCGAACAGAGACGGAGATCGACACGCCGACCGAGACGACCCAGCACAGGTTCTGGGCGCCGTTCTTCGGCCTGTCGACGGGCATCGGCTTCTGACGATCCGGCGTCGTCAGCGCGCCACGAGCTGGCGCAGGACCGCGGGCAGGATGCCGCCGTGGCGGAAGACGTCGGCTTCGACGGCGGTGTCGATGCGCGCTAGAGCCTCGAACGCGACGGTGCGCCCGCCGGCGCCCTGTGCGCGAACTGTCAGGCGCGCGCGCGGCGCGATTCCGCCGGAAGGCTGATCGACCTCGTAAGTCTCGGTGCCGTCGAGCGAGAGCGTCTCGCGTGACTGCCCCGGCAGGAACTCGAGCGGCAGCACGCCCATGCCGACGAGGTTCGAGCGGTGGATGCGCTCGTAGCTCTCGGCGAGAACAGCGCGCACGCCGAGCAGCCGCGTGCCCTTGGCCGCCCAGTCGCGCGACGAGCCGGTGCCGTACTCCTTACCCGCGATGATCACGAGCGGCGTCTTGCTGCCCGCGTACGCGATCGCCGCGTCGTAGATCGCCATCCGTGCGCCGCTCGGGTGGTACACGGTGACCGGCCCTTCGACACCGGGCACGAGCAGGTTCTTCAAGCGCACGTTGGCGAACGTGCCGCGGATCATCACCTCGTGGTTGCCGCGACGCGCACCGTAGGAGTTCCAGTCCTTGGGCTCGACGCCATGCTCCGCGAGATAGAGTGCGGCGGGCGAGTCCTTGGCGATGGCGCCGGCGGGCGAGATGTGATCGGTCGTCACCGAATCGCCGAACATCCCGAGCACGCGCGCGCCGCGAATCGCCGCCAGCGGCGCGGGCGCGGTCGGCATCCCCTCGAAGTAGGGCGGACTGCGGATGTACGTCGACGCGGCGTCCCACGCGTAGAGCGTCCCGCCGTCGCCGCCGGGCGCTCCCAGCGCGGCCCAGTGCGCGTCGCCGTCGAAGGCGCGCGCGTAACGATCGCGAAACATCTCGGGGCGCACCGCCTCGCGGATCAGCGCGAGCACTTCTTGCGGGCTCGGCCACACGTCGCGCAGGTAGACCGGCGCGCCGCTCTTGCCGACGCCGAGCGGCTCGGTGGCGAGATCGACGTCCATGCGGCCGGCCAGCGCGTAGGCGACGACCAGCGGCGGCGACGCGAGGTAGTTCGCGCGCACCTGCGGATGAATGCGGCCCTCGAAGTTGCGGTTGCCCGAGAGCACGGCGGCGGCGACCAGATCGCCGTCCTTGACCGCCTTGGCGATAGGCTCGGGGAGCGGCCCGCTGTTGCCGATGCAGGTGGTGCAGCCGTAGCCGACCAGGTGGAAGCCGAGCGTCTCGAGCGGTGCGATGAGTCGCGCGCGCTCGAGATAGTCCATGACGACGCGCGAGCCGGGCGCGAGGCTGGTCTTCACGTGCGCTGGCACGCGCAGGCCGAGCTCGACGGCTTTTTTCGCCAGCAGCCCCGCGCCGATCATCACGCTCGGGTTCGAGGTGTTGGTGCAGCTCGTGATCGCGGCGATGACGATGGAGCCGTGCGTAAGCTCGGCCGTCCGGCCGTCGAGCGTGACGGTCTCGCGGCGCGACGCCGCGTCGGCCGTGAGGCCGAAGCCGCGCTTGTCGACGGGCGCGGTGAGCGCGGTCGCGAACGCCTGCTTGGCCGAGCGCAGCGGCACGCGATCCTGCGGCCGCTTGGGGCCGGCGAGCGACGGTTCTACGCCAGCGAGATCGAGCTCGAGCACGTCGCTGAAGGCGGGCTCGGCGCCGGTATCGCGCCACAGTCCCTGCTCCTTGCAGTAGGCCTCGACCAGCGCGACGAGGTCCGCGGGACGCCCGCTCAGGCGCAAGTACGCGAGCGTCTCTTCGTCGACGGGAAAGAAGCCGACGGTCGCGCCGTACTCGGGCGCCATGTTGGCGATGGTCGCGCGGTCGGGCAGCGAGAGCGACGCCAGGCCGTCGCCGCAGAACTCGACGAACTTTCCGACCACGCCCTTCTTGCGAAGCATCTCGGTCACGGTGAGCACCAGGTCGGTCGCGGTGGCGCCGGCGGCCAGGCGCCCGCGCAGGCGGAAGCCGACCACGTCGGGGAGCACGAGCGGCATCGCCTGCCCGAGCATCGCCGCCTCGGCCTCGATGCCGCCGACGCCCCAGCCGAGCACGCCCAGGCCGTTGATCATGGTGGTGTGCGAGTCGGTGCCGATGCACGAGTCGGGGAAAGCGAGACCGTCCTTGCGCTCGACGACGCTCGCGAGAAATTCGAGGTTCACCTGGTGGCAGATGCCCATGCCCGGCGGCACGACGCGGAAGTTTTCAAACGCGCTCTGGCCCCAGCGCAGGAAGGCGTAGCGCTCGCGGTTGCGCTGATACTCGAGCGCGACGTTGAGCGAGAGCGCGTCGTCGCGCGCGAAGGCATCGACCTGCACCGAGTGATCGATGACGAGGTCGCCGCGAATCAGCGGGTTGATGCGCTTGGGATCGGCGCCGAGCGCGCGCGCCGCGTCGCGCATCGCCGCGAGATCGACCACGACCGGCACGCCGGTGAAGTCCTGCAACACGACGCGCGCCGGCAAAAACGGAACGTCGCTCTCGGGCCGCCCCGTCGGCGTCCATCGCGCGGCCGCCTCGACGTTCTCGGCGGTGATGGTGCGCCCGTCCTGCTGGCGCAGCAGGCTCTCGACCAGCACCTTGATCGAGCTGGGCAGGCGCGCGAGATCGCACAGGCCGCGCTTCGCGAGCGCTTCGAGGCGCGCGATCTCGTAGGTCGCGCCGCCGACGTTGAGCTTTCCGCGGGAACCGAAGGTGTCGAGCATGGCGCTAACTTACGGCCTCTCGCCGCGCGACGCCAGACGCGCGCGATGGGGCGTTACTTCACTGGGGCGGGCGGGGGGCGCGGGTCGTCGGCGGGATTCACGTAGTTGATGCCCCAAGGGCCCCATCCGTGAACCTGGACGATGGTTTCCACCTTGGTCATCGCGTAATGCGGGTGCTTGGGCGGCATCATCGCGAACGCGCCGACCTTCAGCTCGTGCATCGCCTTTTCGTCCCACTTCTCGCCCGAGCCCATCCAGAACGCGCCCTCGATCACGGTGACGTGCTCGTGCGCCGGATGCCAGTGGTTCTTGATCTTGTAGTTCGCCGGCAGCTTCAGCCGCATCACGAAGGGACCCTCGACCTTGGGGTCGCCCGAAAGAACGGCCATCTTCGCGCCCGGCGGAAGGGACGGCGGCCCGTCGTTCCACTTGAGCTCGTTCGGCGTGGCCATGATCATGCCGGGAGTCTGGGCCTGGGCGTAGGCGACGGCGGCGGCGACGAGGACGACTGCCATCAGCGACTTGTTGATCATTTCGAGTGCCTCCTGGGTGGTTGGGGGCGGACATATACCACGTGTGCCCGGGGCAGGGATCGAACCTGCACGCCGCTTTCGCGGCAGGGGATTTTAAGTCCCCCGCGTCTACCGTTCCGCCACCCGGGCTCGCGTTCTTCCGTGTACGTATAGCGCGGCGACCGAGGGATCGGACGACGTTGTTGCTGCCGGAACCGCCGAACCCATCCCGACGCAACGCCGTACGTCTGCCTGATCGAGAGGCACAGGAAGAGCACCTGCGCTATAGAGGCACTATGCCTGCACAAAAGCCTGCACAACTTACGGTCCGA
>JBBTFH010000274.1:0-12829 GCA_038041915.1 Myxococcota bacterium | reverse complement strand
ACACCTGCGTCGGGAGGACATGCGATGCGGCTGACGACGATTGGCACCGACCGAGCGTGTTCGCGGATCTCGCTGGCATCGGCCGTGCTGGCGACGTGGTTGCTTGCGGGGTGCCGTTCCGAAGCTCCTCCGCAGCCAGCGCCGCCGGCGGCTGCGGCGTCGCCGAAGCCGGCCGCGTCCGTCGCCAGCAAGGATCCCGCGAACTGTCCGCCCGACCCGCGGGAGGCCGCGCTGGCCGAGAAGGCCAAGGCGGCGCAGCGCGAGATGCAGGAGCGGCTGGCGGCGCAGGCGCGCGAGGCCGCGGTGGCCGCCGAGAAGGTGGCGAGCGCGCAGCAGGAGGTCGAGCGCAGTCGAGCCGCGTGCCAGGCGGGATTTGCGCTTCTCTTCGAGGGCAGGGCGGAGCCATCGGTGGCGGGAGTCGGAGAGATCGCGGACCAGATGGTCGCCGACTGGAAGGGCTTTCGCGGGGTCTGCCTCGCTCTCGTGCGCGGCTCTACCGATCGCTGCGGCGACGATTTCTGCCGGCGCGTTGGGTCGTTCTATCTGGCCGCGCGGGGCGGCGGCCGTCCGGGGCGTTTCGATGAGGCCGCCTGCGTTCGGGAGATCCGCGACGAGAAGGCGTGTCCGTGGGTCCGCGATGCCGTTGCGGCGAGAGCGCCGGATCGTTGCCCGAAGGATCCGTTGGCCGGGCCCATGTGCCGCGCGTTGGCGACGCTCGACGCGAAGCAGTGCGGCGCTCTTCGGAGCTCCGAGATGCGCGAGGGCTGCACCGCGGAGATTGCGCGGCTATCGGCCTTCGAGGCCGGGGGGCTGGACGCCATCGCGAAGCAGCTCGCGCCCCCGGATCGCGCTTTGGCGAGGACCGCGCTCGGGGAGGTGACCGCCTGCCGCGAGCTGATCGACGAGAAGGGCTCCGTCGAGGCGTGCGTTCATCGGCTGACGTCCGCCAACGCGAAGAAGCCGCTCTAGCGCGCTCGGCTTACATGGCGCGAAGACGCGCACGTTGCTCGTCGCTCTCGCGACAAGCGGCTACGACGCGATCCAGTCCATTTTGAGAGTGCCGACGCCGCTCCGTAGGGCGCGCACGCGGTCGGGCAGCTCCGGCAAGGCGAGGAGATCGAGCTTCGCGAGGCGTAGCTCGACGCGAGCCCGCGCGAAGCCGCTCTCGCGCGCCAGTCGGAGAAGGGCGTCGATGGCCGCGCCGGGTTGCCGCCGCGGGATGAGCACGGCGATCCGCTCGATCTGTGGCGCGGCGTGGCGTAGAACCGCGAGCCCACGCATGGTCTGCTGAAACGAGCCCGGCACGCGCGTGTGTGCGTCCCAGGCGGCGGCGTCGTCGGCGAAGAGCTTGACCGCGACGGCCGACACGCCGGCTTCCGCCAGCGCGCGCGCGAAGCCGTCGTAGGCGAGCATCCGGCCGTTGGTCTCGATCTCGATGCGGCTGGCGCCGCGCTCGCGCAGTCGCCGGACGAGCGGGAGCAGATCCGCACGCACGGTCGGCTCGCGTCCGGCCAGGCGCACGCTGGCCTCGGGCGCCGAGGCGTCCCCGTGCGTGGCGCCGGCTGCCCCGTCGTCGAGGCGCCGCGTCCAGATGCAGGCGCGGCATCCGTTGTTGCAGCTCGGCCCGACGGCGAGATCCACGTGCGCCGGCCGCGGGCGGCCCTCGGAGGGCGCGGCGTCGCGGACGTCACCCGCCTCGCCTCGAACGAGATCGGAGAGCCGCCGCCATGCGCTGGCGATCACGCCCCAGTCGATTCCGGCGGGATCCGCGGCGCGTCCGACGGCGTCCATGACACCCGCGAGCAGCTCGGGCTGATCGTTGGGCGCGAGCGGCTTGAGTGTCTCGAATCCGGAGGCGATCGCGGCGGTGCGCCCATCGGCGAAGCGGATCTCGCGTTCGGACGAGTAGCCGTTCGGGTGCACGGCCATCCGCACGGGGCCGTCGACCACGAGGCCGGCGCGCCGCGCCTTCTCGAAGGCGGGCGTGCCCGGACCGACGCGCAGCCGTTCGATGTTGGCGGCCCACAGGTCGTGGCGTTCGATCTCGCGCAGATTGAGCGTGAGGTCAGCCGGCCGGGTCCACGGCGTGAACAGAATGAAGCTCGGCGTGTAGCCAGCGACGACCAGGCCCTCGGGCGGTTCGCGCGACCAGCGACGAAGCGTCGCCGCAGCCTCTTCGAGATCGCGCGGATCGACGCCGCGGTTGAGAACCTCCAGGTCGCGGGGCGAAAAGTTCTCGAAGCCGACGACGGCGATGCGAAGGCGTGCGCCGCAGGCGTGCGCCCGCCGCGCGATTTCCTCGACGTCGGCGGCTCGGCGCGCCAACGCATCGGGCCGGCACTGCATCGCAAAGGTCAGGTCGCGGAACGCCTCGTCGCCGCGTGCGCGGTCGAAGGTTTCCAGTAAGGCGTCGTAGAATGTCTCGGCGAACGGCACCCAGATCGTCTCGAGCGACGGGAACAGCACTCGGTCGTCCCGCACGCAGTCGATGATCTCCGTCGCCACCTCCTCGGTCGTGACCGACGAGTCGGGCAGCGCGCTCAGGCAGTGTGCGCACCCGCGGTAGCCGCGCAGTTCCGGCGCGTCGAGCACGTCGGCGTAGAAGGCGTTGGCCTCGAGGCCGCGCTTGTACGTGCAGTGCAGCGAGACGTTGAGGTCGACGTGAGCCACCGGCGCGTCGTCCGGCAGGCCGATGGGCACGATCAGATCCGCGGTCTCGTCGAGCGGTTCTCCCGCCAGGCACCCGGAGAATTCGTGCGCGGCGACATCGCGGTCGACGACGGTCGACTCTGCGACCGTGTGCGCGCGCTGCTCGATGAGGGAAACGCCCGCCTCGCTCAGTCGCTCGACGACGTCGGGCGTCCAGAACTGCCGTGCGACGGCGAAGCGCGCCCCCTCCTCGAGGACGCGGCGGACCAGCAGCTCGACACGCCGTCGGTTCTCGCTCTCGTCGGCGGGGTCGAGGTGCACGTGGAAGACTCGGCAGCGCACGCCGCGGCGCCGCAGCGTCCGGGCGACGTTGACGAACGAGGCGTCGGCGCGGGCGCCGCGCGGAGAGCGCGTGCTGAACGAAAGGAGCGCCACGATGCCTGGACGCGCGGGCTTCTGCGACAAGTCGGCCGAGAGCGTCATGGCGGGGAGATCGCGAGGCGCTCCCTCGGGCGACGGGGGAAGCCGGAGAAGCGACGTTCGGCTACCAGGACCCGTGCGAGCCGTGCGAGCCGTGTGACCCGTGCGAGCCGTGTGACCCGTGCGAGCCGTGTGACCCGTGCGAGCCGTGCGACCCGTGCGAGCCGTGTGACCCGTGCGAGCCGTGCGACCCGTGTGACCCGTGTGACCCGTGCGAGCAGTGCTCCGGGAGCGGACCCTCGGGAATCGGATCGCCCGGCTTCCATGGCTCGACACCTGTCGGATAACCCGCGGCGCCGGGCTCGCCGGCCATTGCCTTCTTCGCGGAGAGGCCGGTCGCACCGACGAGCGCAAGCGTCGCGCTCGTGGCGAGGAAGTCTCGGCGCGTCACGTCGGTTTCGCCCTTCGCGAGAAAGTCCTTCGCGCGTCGCGCCAGAGTCGGCAGCTTCGCGCCGCCGAGACTCCCGGCGAGATCGGACTCGGGCTTCTTGGCGGCCCTACGGGTTCCGCTGACCCTGATCCGGTTCTTCTTCGGGAACGTTCCGCGCGGTGCCATGCTTGCCTCCTAGGATACGCCTTCCAGGCTACTTCAACTGCCGCCTCGGCGGAAGATCATCGAGCGGTCACGGTCGACCGTCCAGCGATCGAAGACCTCGCGCACCTTGCCCTGCGGGTCGTCATAGAGGCGCGCGTAGAGGTAGTCCTGCATGCCCATCGACATGGTGCAGCGGCCGTTGGTGGTCATCTGGCCGAAGATGTCGCCCTGCGTGACGTAGTTGTAGACCGGGCAGACGCCGCACGAGGTCTTGTAGGTGCACTGGTTGCAATACGGGACGTTCTCGAGGGTCGACGCGACGGCGAGCGACTTCACGGTCTCGCTCTGCACCATCTCGTCGTAGCTGTTCCTTCCGACGTCGCCGATCAGAAAGAGGTCGTCGCCCATCTCGGCAACCATGCGCCCCTCGTCGCATGTGTAAACCCGACCATCGTAGTTGTAGGCGATCTGCCCGATGCCCGCGCCGCAGGGCGAGCGGTAGTCCATGTGGTTCGGATCCCGCGGCGTGAGGATTTTGGTGAGGAACGTGGACGACATCTTCTCGACCAGTTCGACGCCGGCGAGGTTGCGCTCAACGATGTAGTCCGTCGTTTCGTAATAGAACTTCAGGTACTCCTCGGCCGTGTAGCCGAGGCGGGGCCACAGCGGCAGCGCGAAGCCGTACGGATCGAGGTGCCTGAGCGTGATCGCCTTCAGTCCGCGGCGCACGTACTCGTCGACGATGTCACGGCCGCGCGCGAGGGACGCCTTGGTCACCGTCAGCAGCGCGTTGACGCGCGCCACCATCGGGTCGTAGCCGCGCTTCTCGTACTCGGCGTGGATCTCGTCGATCCAGCGCACGACGTGATCGTGGCTCGAACTGCCCATCTTGAACGGGCGGTTCGCCTCGTGCAGGTCCTTGGGGCCGTCGAGCGAAGTGCAGATCATCACGCCGTGATCGAGCAGCCAGTACATCCGCTCGTGCGTCATGAGGCTGAGGTTGGTCACGACGGTGAAGGCGAGATCGCGCTCGCGGTACTTGTTCTTCTCGTTGGCGTAATCAACGACGAACTTGATCGTATCCCAGGCGACGAGCGGCTCGCCTCCCTGGAACTCGATGTGGATGCCGTAGGACGAGCTCTCGAAGACTCGGTCGACGATCGTCTTGGCGGTCTCGAGGCTCATGTCCACGCCGGGCGCGTTGAGCCCGACCTTGGAGGAGTGGCAATAGTGGCACGCTTGGTTGCAGCGCAGCGTGATGGCCAGGATGTGCAGGCTCGTCCCCTGGAAGACGTGCTTGTTCTTCTCGCGGAACTGCTCGATCAGCCGATCGTACTGCGCGCCGGGAAGCATCTGCTTCTCGGCCAGCGCTCTGTAGGTGGGAGTCGTCGAATCCAGCTTCCCTTCGAGGAGCTGCGCGAATTCGCCGTCGGTGAGAAACTGCCAGTGGCCGACTTCGTTGACCACCAGCACCGTGCCTGGCAGGCGCGGAATGCGTCGGAAGCGGAACGGAGGAAGATCGCGAGCGAGTTTGAGCTTCGTAGGCCGCGACGGGAGCCGAGCGGCCGCGGCCGGCATGGTCATTTCTTGGTCCAGGCTGGTGGTTCGGCCGTCTCGTCGAATGGAACGAACTCTTGCCTGTCGGTCCATTTGTCCGGGCCCGGGCCGCGCCGCAGCGCGCTCAGGGGCACGTCTGGCGCGGGCGCCGTAGCGGGCGCCGGAGGTTCGCCGGGTGTCGCCTTCTCTCCCGAGGAGCTCGCCTCTTGCTTGCGCGACGCGAGGAACTTGTCTTCCCACGGCACGGCGATGCCGAGCGGGTCCGCGAGGTAATCCTCGTCCACCGGCGCGGGCGCGTCGGGAGCGGACGGTTGGACGCCTAGCCCCTGCGCTCCGAACAGCGCGCGGCCGACGATCATCTCACGCAACTTGGTGTGCTCCTTGGCGAGGCGGGCACGCACGTGCTGGTCGACCAGTTCGTTCTCGAACTCGCCGGCGAGCCCGACCAGGCCCTTGCGGTCGAGCTTCTCCTTGGCCTTGAGCGTCACCGTGATTTCGCGGGCGCTCGCACGGTCCAGGCGGACCCAGCACCGCGCCAGAAAGATGTAGGCGGCGCTGTAGAGGACGTCGAGCGAATAGACGCGGAGATCGAAGGTCAACCTGATCGCGCCTCGGGGGTCGATCGCGATCTTCGTGTCGGCTTCGGATGATTTCATCGTCGAGAGGCCATCCAAGTTACCCGGTCGCGACAACGGGTGTCAAACGCGAACCCGAGCGAGACGTGAACCCCGAGCCCGACGCCCCGACGGTGCACGGCTTCTAATGCCGGTGAAACTCGGTTAGCATCATTTTCGGCTCCGTTCCGACCCGTCGCTTTCATGAACCGCGCCGAAAGAGCATTCCCGACCGCCGTACCTACGGCGACGGATCTGCCTGCGGACGCAGTTGGCGGCGTGGCGTGTGTCGCGTTCGCCACCGAATCGCCCCTGCACACGCGCGTCGACGTGAACATGGCCGACGTCGCTCAGGCGCTCCGGCGGTTCGGCATCCCGAGCCGGCAGTTCCAGGTTTTGTTCGATCCGAGCGACGAAGCGGAGAACGGCCGGCGGGTGGACCGCCTGGTGCGGACGATTCTCGCTCACGGTTGCCGGCTGGCCGTGTTTCACGAGGTGTGGATTCCGGCTCTCGGTGACCGGCTGATCGAAGGTGGCCTTCGCCTCGTCGAGCTGAGGACGCACACGTACGCGAAGGCGCTGTTCGTGCGTCGCACCGACGAACTTGCGAGCGTCGCCGCCGACTGTCGCGTCGAGCGGCCGCTCGACGCGCTGAGCGGCCTCGTGGCGTTCATCGCGGGCGAGTCCGCGCTGCCGTCGATGCACTTCGACCTGAACGTCGGCCAGTCTTGCGGCTACCGCGGGGCGCCGGCGGAGAACGCCTTCTACGAGCATGTCCGAGCGGCGCCGGAGGTGTCGCGCCATCGTGGGTGCTCGTACTGCCTCGCCGCCGTCCTGGCGGCGCCGCCGGCGCCGACCGAGGAGATGGCGCGCCGTATCGTAGAGACGTTGCGGCGCAACCGGGCTGTCTTTCCCGACGCGACGCAGGCCTGGCTGACCTACCCCGAGACGTTTCTGGAGCCGCTGGCGATGGCGCTCGCCCAGAGCGAATCGGACCCGGTGTGGCGAGGCCTCACGTTCTCGTTCCAGACGCGTCCGGACGTGCTCGTGCGCTCGGCACCAGCGATTGAGCGCATGGCGGAGCGGCTGGCGGTGGCGGGCGCGATGCTCCGAGTAGCGGTGGTCGGCTTCGAGAACTTCTCGGAGCGGGAGCTGCTCGTGCTCAATCGCGGCACGAGGCCGAGCGATCTCGACGAGTCCGTGGCGATTCTCCGGCGCTGGACCGCCCAGCCGCCGCCCGGCCTCGTTGCGGCCGGCTACACGCCGTCGTTCATCCTGTTCACGCCGTGGACGCGCTTCGAGGATCTCGAGCTGAACGTGCGGGCGATGGAGGTTCACGGCCTGTGGAACGCCAACATCGAGCGCTTGCGCGTCGGACCCGGCACGCCCGTCTACGAGAAGGCGCGCCGCGAGGGGCTTCTGGAAGGAGGCTCGGGACGCCCGGCGCAGCACCCGAACGGCTACAGCACCGAGTTCGAGGTGCGCTTCGTCGATCCGCGCACGGCTTCGGCGGCGACCGGCTTCGATGCGCTCAAGCGGCTGGCCTACGACGATCAGACGGAGCTTCTTGGCGGTCTGCTGGATGCCGTCCGCCGCGCTGAGGATCCCTCTGCGCTCGACTGGGAAGCCGTGGCCCGAGATTGGACTGCGCTGCGCGACCTCGCGCGCGCGGGAGCGTAGGCGATGGGGCAGGCGGCGCGGTTGCACGCCGACCTCACCGTCGGTGGCGGCTGCAACAACGGGTGCAAGGGGTGCTTGTGGACCCGCCGCCTGACGTCGGCTCCGCGGGCGAGCGTGCCGGTGCCCGAATCGGTGGCCGGCCGCTTCGTGCGGCTGGCCGGACGCGAGCCCACCGTGCGCGCGGACCTGGTGCAACTCGTGCAGGCGCTTCGCGCGGGCGGCGCGACCGGCGTCGAGATTGAGACCAACGGGCGCATGCTCGCGTACTCGAAGTACGTCCGTGCGATTCACCGCGCCGGGCTCGATCGCGCCGCGATCAAACTCTTCGGCGTGGACGCCACGTCGTGGGAGGCGCACACCCGCGTGCCGGGATCGTTCGCGCAGACGCTCGAAGCCATCGCAACGGTGCGTCGCGAGGCGCCGCAAATCACTCTGGTGGCCGTGCTGGTGGCGCGCCGCGAGCCAGGAGCGCGGCTGGACGAGCTGTTGACGTTCGCCCTGTCGCTCGGCTTCGCGCACGTCCGCGTCGATCTGCGCCTCGCGAAGCTCGACCTCGCCGCGCTGCCCGCGTTGCTCTCGCTCGCGCGCGAGCTGCGCCGTGCCCCGCCGAAGGGCGTCTCGCTCGACTTCTCGGCGGGCTGAGCGTGATCGCTTCGCCGTGGCGCCGCCACCGGCGGAGGCGCCAGCCGCCAAGGCGTTCACCGCTTGCGGAAAGCGGCGCTCACGGCACCGCCCGCAGGCCCGTCGAGCCGTAGGCCGATAGGTAGCCGGGCGTCACGCCGGGGCAGCGTGGCCGCGCGGAGCAGGCGTCACAGGGCTCGGCCCAGGCCGGCGGCTCATGGTGCCAGTCGAGGCTCGCCGGCTTGCGGGGCGCGGGCCGCACGCGCTCGGCGACGCACGGAGGGAAGCCGACCAGCGTCGCCTGCACGCCGGTGATCGCCGCGAGCAATTCCTCGTGCGAGGGAATCTCGTCCCGGTAGCGGTTGCCGTGCGCGTTCGCCGGTACCAGGCTCCACGAGCAGTTCGCGCGCAGCGCTGCGTCGCGCATGGGCCGTAGGGCGGCGAGGTTGCGCCGCGTGGCCGGCGTGACGAGGTCGAAGACGCCGCCGACGGTCTCGAGGGTTCGTGCCGCGGCCTCGACGGCGCGCGCGCCGCCCTGGTCGAAAACGACGCGGAATCGCGTCACGCCCCACCGCACGGCCAGATCCGCCAGCACGCGGTCGGCGAGCCGGTCCGGCGGTGTCACGATCTCCACCTCGTCGACACCACGCTTTCGCGCCAGGCCGGCAGCCTCGAGCAGTCGCGGCCTGGCAAGCGGGTCCTCGCCGTGGAGGACGAGCTTGCGCGGTCGCAGGCGCGCCGCCGTCTCGACGGCCACGAAGAAGGAGTCCTCGTCGCCGACTGCCGCCAGCGCCACCAGCTCGGGGCGCTCGGCCGCATCGCGCACGGTTTGCGCCAGCCGCAGCAGGCGGGACGGCGCCTCGCCAGCGTCGAGCGGCTCGCCGCGATCGCTGCGCCGAAGCAGGGCGGAGAGCGTCAGCAACGCTTGGTACTGGTCGCGCGCGAGCGCCACGCCAGGCACGCCCAGGTACACGAGGTTGAACGTGGCCGTTGCGGCGAAGCGCGGGGCCGCGTCGTCGCGCGGGTCCAGGCGCACCGCGAGCCGCCGATCGCCGCACGCCAGCACGAAGCAGGCCGTGTCCTCGTCGATCGAGGCCAATCGGAAGCCGCCGGCAATCGGCGACCCGACGCGGAGCGGGCGACACAATCGGCGCAGGTTCACGGTTCGTTGTGGGCGACCGCGTTGGCGAGCGACGCCAGGGCCGGCTCGAGCTCCGCCGCCGACGGACTCCCGTCGACGATTTCGTACTGAACGTCGAACCGCGCCGTCGATCGGTAGGCCGGATGCGCTCCCGCCGGCGCGAGCAAGCGCACCAGCACGCGTGCGGGCGGAGCCTTGCGCACGATGGCGACGCCGGTCCCCACGATCTCCGCGAGCCGCCACCCTCCCGCGATGGCGCCGAGCGCCACGAACGGACGGACGAGCCGCGCCACCTCGTCCGGCGCGATCGGCGGCGCCGCCGCGGCGGATGCGCGCGGCGCCGCGTGGGCCTCCTGCACGCGCGGCACGAGCGTTTCGAGGCGCTCGCGGGGCATGAAGAAGAGGATGTCGCGCAGCCGCGCGCGGCGATCCTGCGGGCACAGCAGCAGCGCGTCGTCGCGCAGCGTGATCGCATCGACCGCCGTCAGCTTCGCGATCGGCTCCGCGTAGACGTCGACGACGTCGACGCCGAAGGTTTGGCGGAAGCGCGCGCGATCGAGCGTGTCGCCGTCGCGGAAGACGAACGCGACGTAGCCGAACATCTCGTCGCCCGGCGTCGTTCGCGCACCGACGTAGCGCGGCGAGGCCTCATCGACGTCATCGACATCGTGCTCCGCGCGATAGAGCATCCGACCGAAGATGCGCGAGCGGGCCGAGTCGCCGAGCCCGAGCACGTAGAGCGGTCGGTGAATCTGCGACGGCACGTCGCAGTAGTCGTGGAACGGCCGCACCCGCGCCGGCGCATCCTTCAGCCGCAAGATGAGAATGTGATTGCCGTCGCCATCGACGAGATAACCCAGCCGCGCCGCCGCTTCGCGGATGGCCGGCGGCACCTCGCCCTCGAACGGCTTCAGGAAGGCCTCGAAGCGGGCGAAGTCGCCCCCGAAGTGGCGCGCGACGTACTCCGCCGTCGGCGAGATGAAGTAGATCGAAACCTCCTCCGGGCGTTGCTCACGCAGCACCTCCTCGATCTGCTGGACCATGCCGATGGGCGTCGTTCCGTCGAGGCCGAGGAGGAAGTCGACGTTCGTCTCGCTGGCGCCGTGACGGCGCAGCAACTCGAACTGGCGGGCCACGTGACGCCGGTTCTGGGGGCCGCGGTTGTGCAGCAGGTTGACGCTCGATTCGAGCGATTGGATGCCGAACGAGTAGCGGGTGAAGCCGTAGCGCTCGAGCACGCGAAAGCGGTCTTCGGTCATCACCATCGGGTCGTACTCGAAGTTCTTCTGTGCGCGCGGGTGCAGCGTGAAGCACTCGTGGACGGCGCCGATCAGCCGGTCGAGCTGATCCGCGGAAAGCACCGACGGCGTGCCTCCTCCAATGAACATCGCGCCGAACGTGGCGCCGCGCAGTGCGGGCGCGAACAAGCGCGCCTCGCTCGTCATGAAGTCGACGAACTCGTCGAGCGACTCTCGGCTGGAGACACGAAGCCGCTTGTAGTTGCAGAAGGTGCAGATCGACTTGCAGTACGGCACGTGGACGTAGAGGTTGAAGGCTGCGCCGGCCGGGAGCGCTTCGAGCGCGGAGCGCCACTCGACGGCGAGATCGCGCGGCGAGAAGCGTCGCGTGCGCCCGCGGAACTCGTGAACCAGCGCCGAGGGATCGGCGTGGGCCATCGAGGCGACGATGCTCGCGTACCTCTCGCGTTCCGCCAGCACCTCCGGGGTCGGCGTCATGCTCTCTCCGCGCGCAGCCACCACTGGTTCGAGCGGCCGGGCGTCACGTCGCCGCTCGCGACGACTCGTAGTGGGAGGCCCGCGAGCGCGGCGACGGCGTCGGTGAGGCCGTCGTTGCGCGCGTGCTCGAAGGAGAGGCCGGTGGCGGCGCGCGCGCGCGCGATCTGCTCGGGCGTGCGGACGAGACCGAAGGGCACGTTGTCGCAGACGAACAGCGTGCCGCCGGGCCGCAGCGCCGCGCACAGCGTCGCCAGCGCGCGACGCGGATCGGACAGGTGGTTGTAGCTGCGCAGCACGAGCGCGTGATCGTAGGGGCCCGGCGCCGGGACGCCGTCCTCGATCCGTCCGGCGGCGACGCCTTTGGCGCCGGACGGGGGCGAGGGGTCGATGCCGACGTAGTCGACGCCCTCGGCGATGAAGCGCCGGTAGCGCGCCTCGCCGCAGCCGACATCGAGCACGCGGCCTGCGAGGCGCGCGAGGTGCTCGCGGACGATTGCGTCGTCGCGCGTGAACACGTCCTCGCCGTCGGTGGTCAACGCGCCCGGGCACGGCCCGCGATCGGGGCACCCGTCGCAGCCGGCGTGGGGCCGCGCCAGCCGGAGATCCGCCGCGAAATCGTCGGGTGCGGCCTTCTCGCTGACGTCGACGTAGAGTTGCCCCGCCGCGCGCGCCCGGTCGATCTCAACGTCGGAAAAGTCGCGCGTGCGCGCCGCGTAGAGCTCGAGGCGCCCGTCGCCGCGTGCGAGATAGAGCGAGCGCCCGGCGCCCCACGGCGGCTCGCCGCGGCCGCGCACGGGGCAGGCGACGCCCGGCGCGCCGACGTGGATCTCGTCGCGCTCGAAGTCGAAGGAGTTGGGGCGCGGCCCGTGCCGGGGCGCGAGCTCGGCGTCGCCATGGCGCGCGAGGTACTCCGTGTGGAGCCCCGTGCAGCGACCGGCGTCGACGCACGGGCGGCACGTCTCGGTCTTCGTGAAGTCGCGCGTGTCGACCGAGAAGAACCGCTCCTCGTCGACCTCGCTCATCACGGTGACGTGGTTCGTCAGCAGATCGTCGTAGCGATCCGCCAGGCCCGGCATGAGGCAGTGCGGCAAGCCGCCCCACGTCACGTCCATCGCCGGGTGGCTCTCGATTACTTCGCGAATCGCCGCCGCGGCCTCGCTCGCGAGCGGCACCAGGGCGTCGGCGTTCTCGAGACCCGCGCCGCGAAGCTGCACGAACGAGTACTTGATACGGAGATCGGGAACAAACGCGAGCAGCTCGGCGAGGCCGCCCAGCGCGTCGACGTTGATGCGCGTGACGACGCAGTTCACCGTCAGCGCCACGCCACGCCCGGCGAGGTTGCGCACCGCCGCGACGGTCTGGTCGAAGGTCTTGGCCACGACCGCGCGGTTGTGCGTGCGGGCGTCGCCGCCGTGGAGAGAGAGGTAGACGTAGCGCAGGTTGCGCGCGAGCAGCGCGGTGCAGAACTCGGGGTAGCCGAAGCGGACACCATTCGTGACGAAGCCGAGCAGCATCTTGTGGCCGTACACGCGCTCGATGATTTCGCGCAGCGCCGGGTAGATCGTCGGCTCGCCGCCGGACAGAACGACCATCTCGAAGCCGCGCCGCCGCGCGAGATCGACCTTGCGCAGCACGTCGGCGGGCTGGAGATCGATCTCGCGAAACCCCGTCGCGTGGCAGAAGACGCACTTTTCGTTGCACGCGCCGCCGACCTTGATGAGGGCCTTGGTCGCGCGGTAGCCGGCGCGGCGTGCGTCGAGCGTCGTCATAGAAGAGCTAGTCTATCGGCCTACGGACACGCGGGGTAGTGAAAGCC
>JBBTFH010000273.1:0-7744 GCA_038041915.1 Myxococcota bacterium | reverse complement strand
CCGCCGCGCCCGCCGCCGCGCCCCCGTGCGACGCGACCGCCGCGCCCGCGGAGAGGCCGGGCGGCTCGCCGCCGCCGCACGCGAGGACGAGACACGCAAGCGCGGCGCGAAGCACCCGCGCATCCTCGGCGCACCGCGCCCGCGCGTCAAGAACCCGCCGCGCAGTTGTAGGGAGCGCAGAAGATGTCCCCCGCATCAGCACTCACAGCTGTCCGCGCCGTTGGGCTATCCGGGCGACGATGTCGGGATCGGCCCCATCCGCGAGCGAATCTCGGCGACCAGCCGCTCGACGCCGTCCAGCATCGCCGGCAGATCCGCCTCCGAGCGTGCGTCCCCGAAGCCCGGATAGCGCGGCGCAACCGCGTAGAGCGTCCAGGCGCCGAGCGTCTCGAGATCGACCGTCGGGCGCAGATCGACCGGCAGGCGGGCGCACAGATCCACCAGGTTATGGGCGCGCGGCGGAGGCAGGCCGGATGCGACGAGAGCCCCCTTCAGCGCCGTCTCGGCGGCCTGCTGGCACAGGAAGCAGGCGGTCGCGGTCGGCCCCCGCCCGTCCCGCAGGATGCGCGCGGCGAGCAGGTGCTGCTCGGCCTTCGCCAGCCAGAGCGCCGCCTCCTCCAGGCGCGCCGCGCTATCCGACAAGGACGCGGCCCTCGCGATCGGCGATGCCGGCGACGGTGCTGGGGAATCGCCGGAGCCTCTGGTATTCCTCGGGCGTGTAGATGACCAGATCCACCGGCACGGGCAGGCCGAGGAGGTGGCGGTAGATGGCCCTCCCTCGGTCGAGGAGCGAGCCCGGCTGGGTGGTCACGACCATCAGGTCCAGATCGCTGTCCGGGCGAGCGTCGCCGCGAGCGCGCGAGCCGAAGGCCACGAGCCGAAGTGGCCGCACGGTGTCGGCCAACCGCCGTCGAACGTCGTCGAGAAGGGCCTCGTCCCACACGGCCTTAGAATAGGTCCTCGGGCGTGGCCTCGCAAACGAGCCGCCCATCCGTCACCCCTCCGTCGGAGCGGGAGTTGATCGCCGCCGCCGCGAAGCATGCCGGGGCACCGTCGGAGTCGGAGGGGGCGCGGGCGGTCCTGCTTGCCGCTGCTGTCCCGCCCGCCGCGTAGTAGAGTCCGCCCCCGCGCCAAGTCCAGGCGCGGAAGGAGGATCGAATGGCGAAGCCCGTTGGCCGGAATCGACGAAGGCCCTACGTGTTTACGGTCCCTATCCGCACGCCACGATTGACGGTCGCTGGATGCTGTCTCTCGTGGACGACGAAACCGACACGGACGAGAAGGTCAACGTCGTCGGATCGGACACGCACGACCTCCACGTTGCGCTGCGTCGGTGGTTGAAGCGGAAGGTCGCGCGCCGCGCCAAGTAGTGCCGAGATTTTCAAAACCGACCACTACCGGAAAACCCCATCGCTTGACACCCGGCGCGTGCCGTCGGACATAGCTCGGCGCGCATGGTCGTTCCCGTCTACGAGTCGCTGCTCGACGGAATCGGCGGGACGCCGCTGGTGCGGCTTGCGCGCATGGCAAAGCCGAACGTGGCCGAGGTCTGGGGCAAGCTCGAGGCGCAGAACCCGGGTGGCTCGGTCAAGGATCGCATCGCGCTCCGGATGATCGAAGCCGCCGAGCGCGACGGGTGCATCACGCCCGGGCGCACGACCATCGTCGAGGCGACCACCGGCAACACGGGTATCGGCCTCGCGCTGGTCTGCGCCGTGAAGGGCTACCGCTTGGTCGTCGCGATGCCCGAGTCGATGTCGCTCGAGCGGCGCGCGATGCTCCGCGCCTACGGCGCACGCATCGAGCTCACCAAGGCGGAGCTGGGCATGGCCGGCGCGATCGAACGCGCGGCCGAGATCGCCGCCGCGGAGCCCGACGCGTTCATGCCGCGGCAGTTCGACAATCTCGCCAACCCCGAGGCGCACCGCCGGACGACGTTTCACGAGATCGTCGAGGGGCTCGGCGGCCGCACGCCCGACGCGTTCGTCGCCGGCATCGGCACCGGCGGCACGATCACGGGCGTCGGCCAGCTCCTGAAGGCGCGCGCGCCCACCGCGCGTGTCGTCGGCGTCGAGCCCGCGGCCAGCCCCGTCCTGTCGGGCGGCGCGCCCGGGCGGCACGAGATCCAGGGCATCGGCGTTGGCTTCGTGCCCGCGGTGCTCGACCGCGGCGTCATCGACGAGGTTCGCGCGGTGCGGGATCGCGACGCCTACGACACAAAGGTGGCGCTCGCGCAGCGCGAGGGGCTGCTCGTCGGCATCTCGTCGGGCGCCGCCGTTTTCGTCGCCCTCGACGTGGCGCGCGCGCTTGGCCCCGGGCACGTCGTCGTGGCGATCCTCCCCGACACGGGGGAGCGTGACTTCAGCCTGGACGAGTTTTTCTCGTAGCCCGTCTCTGTGCCGGCGGAAGCATGCTTCCTTTGCCGCCGGCCCTTGACGGCACGGCGCTTGTCTAACATAATGTCTAACATGAAGAACGCGACCGTGCGCGAGGTGCAGCACAATCTGAGTGCGTTTCTCGACCGGGTCGAGCGCGGGGAGCAGGTCGGCATCACGCGCCGCGGCCGTATCGTCGCGCGGCTGCTTCCGCCGGCGCCAAAACGCCGCAAGGCGAAGTGGCCGGACTTCGCAGCGCGCATGCGGCGCCTGTTTCCGGGGGGACCCCCGCGGGGAGAGCCTCCGAGCGAGATCATTCGGCGAACGCGGGAGGAGCGCTTCTGACCGCCTACTTCGACTCCGGCGTGGTCACGAAGTGGTACGTGCCCGAGGCGAACACCGCGGCGTCTTTGCGGCTTCGTGGCAAGTTCAGCCCACCGCTGGTGCTCACGCACCTGCACCGCCTCGAGCTCGAGACGGCATGGCAGCTCAAGGTGTTTCGCAAGGAGATGTCCGCCGACGTCGCCGCTCGGGCGGCGGCCGACTTGCAATCCGACGTGGAGGCCGGCGTCTGGCTCCGGCCCGAGTACGACCTCACCGCGGTGTTCGTGACGGCCGAGCGTCTCTCGCGCGAGTACGCGGCTTCGCTCGGCGCCCGGACGCTCGACGTGTGGCACGTCGCCGCGGCGCACCAGCTCGGCTGCGAGGACTTCGTCACCGGAGACGACCGTCAGGCGAAGCTCGCGGCGTGTGCGGGGATGAAGGTGACTCGGTTGTGACAGCCTCGACGAGTATTTCTCGAATCCCGCCGTGCTGACGGACGATCAGGTTCGCCGCTACGCGCGACAGATCGTGCTCGACGAGGTCGGCGGCGTCGGGCAGCAACGGCTCATCGACGCCAGCGTGCTGGTGGTCGGCGCGGGCGGTCTCGGCTCGCCCGCCGCCCTCTACCTGGCGGCGGCCGGCGTCGGGCGCATCGGCCTGTGCGATCCGGACGCGGTGGACGTGTCCAACCTCCACCGGCAGATCCTCTTTTCCACCTCGGACGTCGGACGCGCCAAGGTCGTCGCCGGCGAGGCGCGCCTGCGCGAGCTCAACCCCGACGTGCGGGTCGAGAAGCACACGGTGCGCGTGACCGCCGACAACGCGCGCGAGCTGTGCGCCGGCTACGATCTGATCGTCGATGGAACGGACGATATCCACACGAAGTTCCTGTTGAACGACGTGGCTGTAAGCGCCCGAAAGTACATCGTCATTGGCGGCGTCATTCGATTCGAGGGACAGGTGTTGGCCGTGCGCCCCCGCGAGACCGCCTGCTACCGCTGCCTGTTCGAGGAGCCGCCGCCGCGCGACCTCGCCGCCACCTGCCAGCAGGCCGGCGTGCTCGGCGCCATCGCCGGTGTCGTCGGCTCGCTCCAGGCGGTCGAGGCGCTGCGCCTGCTGCTCGGCGTGGGTGCATCACCCCGCGAGGCGGGACGCAGCAGACTCCCCGGGGGCCGCGTCTTGATCTACGACGCCCTCGATGGCAGGGTGCGCGACGTCGAGGTTTCCCGACGGGAGGATTGTCATGCGTGCGGTCAAGGCAGTTGAGCGAGGCGCCGAGGCCAAGACCTTTGCCACGGGCCTGAAGTGCCGCGAGTGCGGGCGCGCGTACGCCAAGGAGCCGATCCACGTTTGCGAGTTCTGCTTCGGGCCGCTCGAGGTCGTCTACGACTACGGCGGCATCCGCCGCGCCATCTCGCGCGAGGTGATCGAGCGCCGCGCGCCCAACATGTGGCGCTACCGCGAGCTGCTGCCGCTCGACGGACCGCCCACGGTCGGCGCCGACGTCGGCATGACGCCGCTCGTGCGCGCCGATCGCCTGGCCTCGCGCCTGGGCGTGCGCGAGTGCTGGGTAAAGAACGACGCCGTCTGCCACCCGACGCTCTCGTTCAAGGACCGCGTGGTCGCGGTCGCGCTCAGCAAGGCGCGCGAGTTCGGCTACGACGTGGTGGCGTGCGCGTCAACCGGCAACCTCGCCAACTCCGTCGCCGCCAACGCCGCCGCCTGCGGCATGAAGGCGTACGTGTTCATCCCGCTGGACTTGGAGCAGGGCAAGGTGCTCGGAACGTTGATCTACGGCGCGCGCGTCATCGGCATCCGCGGCACCTACGACGAGGTCAACCGCCTGTGCTCCGAGATTTCTGGCAAGTACCCCTGGGCGTTCGTGAACATCAACATCCGCCCGTTCTACGCCGAGGGTTCGAAGGCGTTTGGCTACGAGATCCTCGAGCAGCTCGGCTGGCGCGCGCCCGATCACGTCGTCGTGCCGATGGCCGGCGGCTCGCTGGTCACGAAGATCGGCAAGGCGATTCGCGAGTTTCGCGATCTCGGCCTGATCGACCGCGCGCAGACGAAGATCCACGGCGCCCAGGGCGACGGCTGCGCGCCGATCGTTAGCGCGGTGCGCGCCGGGCGCGAGCTGTTCGTGCCGGTCAAGCAGCCGCGCACGCTCGCCAAGTCGCTCGCCATCGGCAACCCCGCCGACGGCTACTACGCGCAGAAGACGATCCGCGAGAGCGGCGGTTGGGCGGCCGCGGCGACCGACGATGAGATCGTCGACGCGATGAAGCTGCTCGCCGAGACCGAGGGCATCTTCACCGAGACCGCGGGCGGCGTGACGCTGGCGGCGACGCGCAAGCTGGTCGCCGAGGGGCGCATCGGCGCGGGCGACTCGGTGGTCGTGTCGATCACGGGCAACGGCCTCAAGGTGCAAGAGGCGGTCGCCGGCAAGATTGGCGAGGCGACGGTCATCGGTCCGCGCCTTTCGGAGTTCGACGCGCTCGTGAAGCACGACGAGAACTGACGCGCAAAGGAGGTCGAGATGGTCACGGTTCGAGTTCCGACACCGCTTCGCAAGCTGACGCAGGGCCAGGAGGAAGTTTTCGCGACGGGCGGCACCGTCGGCGAGCTGATCGAGGCGCTCGAGAAGAGCTATCCGGGCCTCAAGGAGCGCCTGTGCGACGAGAGCGGGCAGCTCCGCCGCTTCGTCAACATCTTCGTACGCGACGAGGACGTGCGCTTCCTGAAGAACCTCGACACGCCGGTCAAGGACGGCGACGAGGTGTCGATCATTCCGGCGATCGCGGGTGGATAGGGCGGCGTGCCCGTGGCGCAGATCGTCAAGAAGCTCTACCTGACGCTCGGCAAGGAGCTGCTGCGCGAGCCGGTGATCTGCGACATGTACGATCGTACGCGTGTGCGCTTCAACCTGCGGCAGGCGTCGATCTCCGACGAGGTCGGCATCGTGTCCATCGAGCTTTGTGGTGACGAGGCCAAGGTGCAGGAGGCTCTCGACTACCTGCGCAGCCGCGGCGTTCGCGTCGAGCCGATCGAGCTCAACGTGATCGAGTGACGCCGATCGTCGTGCCGGACGCGCGCGACCTGGCGCGCATCGCTCGCGCGCGGGCGGTCAAGTCGGTCGTCGATCTGGTCGGTCGCACGCCGCTGGTGCGCATCCGCGCTCTGGCGCGCGATCTGCCCAAGGTCGAGCTCTGGGCCAAGTGCGAGTGGTGGAACCCCGGCGGCTCGGTCAAGGATCGCGCGGCGCTCCAGATGATCCGCGACGCCGAACGCGACGGGCGCCTCACGCCCGCCCGCGCGATCATCGACTCGACCTCGGGCAATACCGGCGTCGCCTACGCGATGATCGGCGCGGCGCTGGGATACCGCGTGAAGCTCGTGATGCCGGAGAACGTCACGATCGCGCGCAAGCGCATCATCGCGGCTTACGGCGCCGAGATCGTCTACTCGTCGCCGATGGAGGGCTCCGACGGCGCGATTCTCCTGGTGCGCGAGCTGGTCGAGAAGTCGCCCGACGCGTACTTCTATCCCGACCAGTACTCGAACGCGGGAAACCCCAAAGCGCACTACCTCGGCACCGGCCCGGAGATCCTCGACGCGGTCGGCGATCGCATCACGCACTTCCTGGCCGGCATCGGCACCTCGGGCACCGTCGTCGGCACCGGACGGCGCCTCAAGGAGCACCGTAAGGACATCCAGGTGATCGCCGTCGAGCCCGACGACGCGCTCCACGGCCTCGAAGGGCTCAAGCACATGGCCTCGTCGCTGGTGCCGGCGATCTGGCGCCCCGAGGAGATGGACCGCATCCTGCCGATGCCGACGGAGGAGGCGTGGGACACGTCCGAGCGCCTCGCGCACGAGGAGGGCATCTTCGTCGGCCACTCGGGCGGCGCCGCGATGGCGGCGGCGCTGCGCGTGGCGCGCGAGATCGGCGAGGGCTGCATCGTCACGATCTTTCCGGATCGCGGCGACCGCTACTTCCAGCCGATGAAGTGGGAGAAGCACCATGAGCGGTAGCCGGCTCGAGGTTCCCGAGGACCTGCTGCGCGCGGTGTACGCGCACGCGGCCCAGGGATGGCCCGAGGAGGTGTGCGGGATGTTGCTCGGGCCCAAGGGTGAGACGCGCGTCGATGAGGCGCGGCGCTGCGCCAACGAGCAGAACCGCCTCCACGCCGAGGATCCGAAGGCGTTCCCGCGCGACGCGCGCAGCGCCTACAACCTCGGCCCCAAGGATCTCTTCTTCGTGGAGCGCAGCCTGCGCGGCGATCGGCCCGTCAAGGTCGTCTACCACTCGCACGTCGACGTCGGCGCGTATTTCTCCGACGAGGACGAGCGTGCGGCGCTCGCCGGCGGCGATGAGCCGGCCTACCCGGTCGCCTGGCTCGTCGTCGACGCGCGTAAGGACGGCGCGCGCGCCGCCAAGCTCTTCGCGTGGAGCGGCCGCGGCTTCGAAGCTGTCGCCGAGTACGGATCGTTGCCATGACCGAGCCCGACCGCGAGATCGATCTGCGCGGCGAGGTCTGCCCGATCACGTTCGCGCGCACCAAGCTCGCGCTCGAGGAGATGCCGCGCGGACAAGTGCTGCGCGTGCTCGTCGATCATCCCGAGTCGGTCGACAGCGTGCCGCGCACCCTGGAAGCCCAGGGTCAGGACGTGCTCGAGGTCGCCGAGGTCGAGCCCGGGCTGTGGGCGATCGTCGTCGAGAAGACGCGCGATGGGTAGCGTCCTAGACAATTTGGCGGCGCAATGATCGACGACGATCGTCGCAAGAACCCGAGGGTCGAGCTGATGGCGCAGGTGCAGGTCACCCGCGACGCCGACGTCCACATCCTGCGAGCGCGAGACGTCTCGCGCGGAGGGATGTTCCTGAGCGGGAGCCCGGATGTGTACGCCGAGTTCGTCAGCGGCGCCGACCTCGATGTCGTCCTGTTCGGGGCCGGAGCGGAGCACGGGGACGACCTCGGCGACGTGACGGCGCGCGCGCGCATCGTCCGCGTCGTGCCGTCCTCCGCCGACGGGCGCAAGCA
>JBBTFH010000272.1:4115-5880 GCA_038041915.1 Myxococcota bacterium | reverse complement strand
GTGGACCTTCGTTTGCCTGACGCACAACCTGCTCAAGCTGTTCCGCGCTCCGCGGGGCTCCCTTCCCGGCGCTCGCGGTCGCGTAGTCGTTCTGCCTGAAACCGCGCAATTCCATCGGGCGGGACGGGCCGCGAGGGGGCCGGCGCGCATTCCTTGCGCGCACGCGCAGTGACGGGACAGGCTCCCGGGAGACGGGCTGTCGGATGCCGCGCGCATGATCCCGCGCCAATGCCCGATTTCCGTCGAGAGCGGTGTTCCCGGCGGGTGTATCTCCGCGCGCGAAACATTCGCGCGCAATCGGAGACCGGGCGGCTACTTGCCGCCGAGCGAGCGGATGAACTTGACCAGCTCGTCGACCTCTCCGTCGGTGAGCTTGTCGATGCCGAAGGGAGGCTGCTTGACCTCGGGATTGCCCTCGCGGATTCGCTTCTTCATTTCCGCGTCCTTGCGCTTGCCCTGCCACTCGGCCGTGGTCATGTCGCCGACCTTGAGCTTCTCGCCCATCTTGGTCTTGCCCTTGCCGTCCTCGCCGTGGCACTTGACGCAGTACTTCGTCCACTTCTCAGGCGGCGCAGACTCTGCGCGCCCGGCGAGCCCAAACGCCGCCATCACGACCACGATCCTGGTGATTATTCTCATTAGATGGCCTCCTTTCCGGCGGACTATGCAGTCCGCGTGCCAACGTGGGACGCATGGCACGAGTCTTGTATTCACAGCGTGGTTGGTGCGCCTGTCGCTCAAGCGGTTCTCCCACGCGCTGTTCCTCTCGCTCCCGGCGGCAGCCGACGGGCCCGCCGTCGACGCCGAGTCGCGCACGGTCTTCCTCGGCAATGCCGTGCGGCGCTACGATGTCGCGAGCGGCGAGACCGCCGCCGAGACCGCGACCACGATCCTCGAGTTCGAGCGGGTCGACGCGCGCTCGCTCTCCTCGCGCCCGTGGCTTTCCGGCCTGACGCTCCACCAGAGCGGCTGGATCCTCGGCGACGCGGCCGAGGAGACGCGCGGCGGCCCGGTCACCGGCAACCTGCGCACGCTCTACGCGGAGTGGGCGGGGCGGCGCCTGCGCGCGCGGCTCGGCCGGCAGGTCGTCGTCGGTGGCGCGACGCGGTTCGCGCACCTCGACGGCGCGTCGGTGCGCCTGCTCGCACCCGCGGGCCTGGACCTGTCGGCGCACGGCGGCCTGGTCGTGCTGCCGGAGTTCGCCCGGAGCCCCTACTACGCTCGGCTCGGCCCGCGCCTCGACTCTCTCATCGACGAGAGCGCCGATCTCGCGCCCCGCACGGCGCGCGGCTTCGCGCTGGTCGGCGGCCGCGTCGGCGAGAACGTCCCGCGCTGGGGTCGCGCCGGCGTTTCGTTCGCGCACGAGATCGAGGCGGGCCAGCTCGCGCGGCAGGGACTCGGCTTCGACGCGGCGCTCGAGCGCCCGCGCTGGCCGTGGGTCGAATCGAACGTCCTCGTCGACACCGCCGCGCGCGCGCTCGCCGAAGCGCGCGTGTTCGCCCAGGTGGGGCCGTACGTCGGCGTGTCGGTGACGCCGTCGTACCGCCGCGAGGATCCGACGCTGCTCGTCTCCAAGACCTCGATCTTCAGCGTGTTCCAGTCGACCGCATATCACGAGGCCGGCGGCGAGCTCGGCTGGCGCGGGGACGGCCTCGCCCTTGGCGCGGGCGGCTTCTACCTGCGCTACCCCGAGGAGGAGAGCGGCGCCCGCGCCCGCGCGACCGCCACCGTGACGCGCGGCCGCCGCCGGCCGGTCGTCGCGCGG
>JBBTFH010000272.1:0-4105 GCA_038041915.1 Myxococcota bacterium | reverse complement strand
CCGGTCGCGCGTGCCGCGACCGATCGCTTGAAGGCGACGGCGGGCGAAGGTGGCTACCACGGCGGCAGCGCCGGGGCGACCGTGGTCGGGCTCGGCCCGTGCCGCGTGTCGGCCGAGGTTTACGCGTTCCTGTTCGACGAGGAGACTTCGAGGAGCGTGCGTACGTCGGTGACGCCGCAGGCTTCCGTCGGCGCCAGCGTCGGCGGCGTCGATGTCGACGGCGCGCTCGGCTGGCACTCCGGACCCGACGTCCGCTCGGGGCTGTTCGGCATGGTCAAGGCGACGCTGCCGATCGGCTCCGAGCGCGGCCGCTCGTGGCGCCGCCCGGAGCGCCTGCGCCAACCGCCGCGCGATGGCGGCGACGACCACCTCAAGTTCTCGCACAAGAAACACGCGGATATCGAGATCCTGTGCGAGGACTGCCACCCGGGCGCGCAGGACGCGCCGCGCGGAGCGCGCTTGATCCCGCGGGAGGAGACCTGCTTCGAGTGCCACGAGGAAGGCCGCCTGAAGGAGAACTGCAACATCTGCCACACCGAGCCCGAGCGCCCGCGGAGCCTACCACGCCTCGAGCGCGGGCTGAACTTCGAGCACCGTCTGCACGTGGGCAAGCGCCAGTGTATCGACTGCCACACCAAGGCGAAGACCGCCGAGACGCCGGACATGAACCTGATCCCCGAGATGGAGACGTGCCTGGGCTGCCACGAGCACCAGCAGGATCTCGCCGATCTGCGCTGCGACACGTGCCACGCGCGGCCGCCCACCGGGCGCATGCCGCAAGCGAGCTTCTTCTCGCACGATGGCGACTGGCGCCGCCGCCATCAGGACGTCGCCAAGACCAAGGGCGACGTGTGCGGATCCTGCCACGACGCGACCTTCTGCCTCGACTGCCACGAGCGCGACGCGCCGGCCGTGCCGTCGGCGATCTACGCCGAACAGCCCGGGCGCGCGGCGTTCCACCGCGGGTGGTTCCTCGATCGCCACGCCTACGAGGCGCGCGTCGAGCCAGCGTCGTGCCTGCGCTGCCACGGCCGCACGTCGTGCGACTCGTGCCATCTCGAGAGCGGCGTCTCGGGCGTGACGCGCGACGCCGTTTCGCCGCACCCCCGCCTGTGGATCGAGGACGGCCACGGCGCGGCGGCCCGGCGCAACCTGGTCGAGTGCATCGGCTGTCACGACCAGGGCGCGGCGTCGAACTGCGTGCTCTGCCACAGCGCCGGCGGATCCGGCGGCTCGCCGCACGGCGCGGGCTTCCAGAGCCCCCTCGCGCGCGGCGAAGCGCGCGTGTGTCGCCCGTGCCACGCGGGAGGTGCGCCATGAAGTGGATCGCCTGCCTCGTCGCGATCCTCGTGCCAACGGCCGCGCGCGCGCAATCCGACGACATCACGAAGTCCGACAACTGGCCGTGCGACACCTGCCACCCCGTTGGCGCCGCCGAGGGAGGCGATCTCGCCCACGACGTCACGCTGGAGGGGCACGACCGTCTCGGTCGCGGGCGGAGCGCGTGCCTCTACTGCCACTCCGGGGACGCGGCACCGCAGCGGCTGCTCGCGCTCGACGGCCGCACGGTGCCTATCGAGAGCGACGTGCCGTCGACCTGCGAGCGCTGCCACTTCGACAAGGTGCGAGAGTGGCGGGTTTCAGCCCACGGCAAGGGTTTGAAGTGCACCAACGCGCACTGCCACAGTCCCCACTCGCCGTCGACGCTCCGCATCTCGCTCGCGCCGTTCGGCGCCGACGCGATCACGCTGCGCATCGGCAAGAAGAGGACGCCGATCAAGGCGCTGCCGGCGGTCATCGGCGGTCCCACACCCGCGCGCGCGCGTGGCGTGGCGCTCGCGGCCGGCGCCGGGTTCGCGGCGTTCGTCGTGCTCGCGGGCTTCGCGTTGCGCGGCGTGGCCCGCCGCGGCGGAGGCGGATCATGAAGCGCGTGCGGTTGCCGGTGGTGGGCCAGAGAGCGCCCGCGCCGGGCGCGCCCGGCTGCGCCGCGGCCGTTTGCCCGCCGGGGTGCGCGTGCGGTCCACTTACCGGCGAGGGCGCCTTGACGCGCGGGGTCACGCGCCGGCAGTTCATCGCGGGCGGGGGCGCGACGACGGTGGGTGCGTTCGCCGGCACGACGGCCATCGCCGCGCTCGGGCGCGCCTCGGTCGAAGAGGTGCCGGCGTCCGGACGCCGCGTCCGGTACGCGCCGCCGCCGATCCCCGGTGTGAAGTTCGCGATGGCCATCGATCTCAAGAAGTGCATCGGCTGCCGCAAGTGCGCGTACGCGTGCCGCATCGAGAACAACCTCGGCCGCGACTCCGGCTTCCTGTGGATCGAGCTTCACCGGATGCACCGGGGCAGCTTCGAGCTCGAGGACTCGGAGGCCTTCTACCTGGAGGCGGCCAACCCGAAGTTCTGGCACCTCGCCGTCGGCTGCCAGCAGTGCGAGAATCCGCCGTGCGTGCAGGCCTGCCCGGTGCAGGCCACGTGGCGCGATCCCGACGGCATCGTCGTCATCGACTACGACAAGTGCATCGGCTGCCGCTACTGCATGATCAACTGCCCCTACGGCGCGAGGCACTTCAACTGGAAGCGGCCCGTCGTCCCGGCGGCCGAGCGGAACCCCGACGTCCCGGTGCGGCCGGTCGGTGTGGTCGAGAAGTGCACATTCTGCATCCACCGCACGCGGCTCGGCAAGCTCCCCAGGTGCGTCGAGGTGTGCCCGGTCGGCGCCCGCGTCTTCGGTGACCTCAACGACCCGAAGAGCTCGGTTCGGCTGCTGCTCGACACGCGGACGACGGTGCGGCTGAAGGAACATCTCGGGACGAGGCCGCGGGTGTTCTTGGTGGGGTGACGATGGACGCGACCCCAGGCACCGTTTCCCTGCTGGGCGTGCCGGTGCGCCTCGGGCGCCTGCGGACGGCCGGCCGTCCGTTCTGGCTCTGGACCGCGGGGCTCGCCGCGCTCATGATCGCGGGGCTGTTCGCGTGGAGCCGCCAGTGGCCGGGCGCCCAGGGCCTCGCCGTCACGGGCATGCGCGAGGTGTTCCTCTGGGGCTTCTACATCCAGAACTTCATCTTCTTCGTCGGCCTCTCGGCCGGAGGGCTGATCGTCTACTCGGGTGTCGTGCTGTTCGGCGCCGAACCGCTCCGCCCGCTCGCGCGCGTCGCCGTCTTGCAGGCGGGCGTCTGCGTGCTCTTGGCGATGCTCTTCGTCGTGCCCGACCTCGGCAACCCGCAGCGCGTCTTGTGGTTCCTTCGCACGCCGAACTTCCGATCCATCTTCGTGTTCGACTTCCTGGTCCTGTCCACGTACCTCGTGCTCTGCTTCGTCGACCTGTGGCTACTGCTGTCGGGCCGCATGCACGGCCGTCTCGAGTTCTTCATGACGCTCGCGTCGCTGCCCACCGCCATGGGCGTCCACTCGATCACGGCCTGGGTGCTCGGCCTGGTGAAGGGACGGGAGCTCTGGCACTCGGCCATCATGGCGCCGCTCTTCATCAGCTCCGCCGTCTCGTCGGGTCTGGCGCTGCTGATCCTCGTCGCCTGGGTGCTCTCTCGTCTCGGGAAGCTGCGCCTCCACGACGACGTGTTCGCGCTGTTCGACCGGCTGCTCACGGTGACGATCTGCATCGACCTCTTCCTGTTCGGCACGGAGCTGCTCACGATCTATTGGCCGGCCTCGAGCGAGCCCGCGCATCGCCTAAGGATGGATCTGCTCGTCAGCGGCCCGTACTGGCCGTTCCTGTACGGGAGCCTCGTCCTGGGCGGCGTGCTGCCGCTTGCGCTGCTCGTGTCCACCCATGGCAGCGTCAGGCGCGTGGTCGCGGCCGCGGCGCTGGTCTTTTGCGGCATCTTCGCCAAGCGGGCGGTGCTGCTCATCATGGGGTTCGCCATGTCGCCGCTGGGCGTTCCCGGCCGCTACGTCCCGACGACCGTCGAGTGGGCGGTGACGGCCGGTATTTGGGCCCTGGGGGCCCTCGTCTTCACGTTCGCCCTCCAGGTCCTGGACGTCACGCACCACAGCGCAGAGGAGGCCTGAATGCGCCACATGTCTTTCGCCGTCGTGATGGCCGTCGCCGCCTGCGCGTCGGCGCCCGAGGAATCGCCTGCCGCCACGCCCG
>JBBTFH010000271.1:6339-15309 GCA_038041915.1 Myxococcota bacterium | reverse complement strand
GGTCCTCGTCGAGCAGGCGCAGGTAGTCGATCTCGGGCGCGAGCGGCAGCGGCGGTGGCGCGACGTGCTCGCGGCCGAGCTCGCGCAGGCGGAGGCGGAACGCGGCGACGATCTGTGCGGCTGAGCCGAGAGCGCGCAGCTCGTCCTCGGCGCGCAGCGTCTGCTCGCCGAGCGCCTCGGCGGTCTCCGCGCGGCACAGGCCGCGGCGATACAGGTCTTGCAGCGAGTTGGCGAGCGCGCCGACTTTGTAACCGCCGCGCGTGACCATGTCGGCGGCGACGCGCACGACCGCCGCGGCGTCGATGACGCCGTCCTCGAGCAGCACGACCGCCGCCTGGAAGTAGTTGAAGACGGGCGCGACGCGGCGGCCGTAGCGATCGAAACGGCTGGGCGGCGTGCGCGTCTCGAGATGAATGAAGATGCGGCGCACGGCGTCGCCGCGCGGGACTTTCGGAAGCAGCGCGGCGAGGCGCGCGCGATCGTCTTTGTATGCGCGTGCCCGCTCGACGATGGCGGCGACGAGGCGCGCGTCCACGCGGCCGGCGAGCACGTCGGCGTAGAGCGAGTAGATGAACGCGTCGGACTCGGCGTCGTCGCCGAAGAGCACCTCCGGCGGGCCGAAGCCGAGCTTCGCGCGGCGCTCGAGCAGGAGCGGCAGCTTGTAGCCGACTTGCTCGCGCACGGCGCGCAGACGCCCGCGCAGCACATTCGAGAGGTTGGGCTTGAGCGCGATTCCGTCGCAGCGCACGCCGTCCAGGCGCAGCTTCTCCTCGATCACGCGTCGCATCTGGCGTGGGCTCCCCGAGACGAAGACGACGCGCGCTTCGGGCAGCAATCCGACCTCGCGCAGCAGGGCCGCCGCGCCGGGGAAGCTCGCCTTTTGCTCCGCGCGCTCCAGCGCCGCGCGCACCAGCCCCTTCCACGATCCGAAGTCGGTGCGGAGATAGGTCTTGTCGACGTCCCAGACGAAGATCACGACGCTGGACTCTAGCAGCCGTGGTGGAAGTCCCGCGGTTGTCATGCTACCCGTCCGGCGATGGCGACGCGCCCATCCAAGGACCTGGAGGCCGTTCCGAATCCGGCGCCGGCGCGCGACTACACGATCCGCATCGAATCGCCGGAGTTCACCTGCCTGTGCCCGCGCAGCGGCCAGCCCGACTTCGCGACGATCCGCGTCGAGTACGTTCCCGACCAGCTCATCGTCGAGCTCAAGTCGCTCAAGCTCTACCTGTGGTCGTACCGCGACGAAGGCATCTTCCACGAAGCGGTCGCGAACCGGATTCTCGACGATCTGGTCGCCGCGCTGCGGCCACGCCGGATGACCGTGGCCGCCGACTTCAACCTGCGCGGCGGCCTCCACACCGTCGTCACGGCGGTTTTCCCTTGAGGCTCGATCCCGCGGCCGTAGCCGCCGAGCTGCGCACGCGCGGGCTCGACGGCTGGCTGCTGTGCGACTTTCGCGGGCAGAACGGCACCGCGGTCGGCGCTCTCGCGCTCGAGGGACGCACGCTCACGCGGCGATGGTTCTACTGGCTGCCGGCCGCGGGCGAGCCGACGCTGATCGCGCACGCGATCGAGCGCGGCTCCTTTCCCGCGCTTCCCGGGCGCGTACGGGTCTACGCGTCGCACGAGTCGCTGGCGCTCGCGCTGGAAGGCACGCTGACCGGCGCGCGCCGCGTCGCGATGGAGTACTCGCCGCTCGGCGCCATCCCGACGCTCTCGCGCGTCGATGCCGGCACCGTCGAGCGCGTGCGCGCGCTCGGCGCCGAAGTCGTCTCCTCGGGCGATCTCGTGCAGCACTTTCTCTGCCGCTTCGCTCCCCAGCAGATCGCCTCGCACGTGCGCGCGGTGCGCGCGCTCGACGAAGCCAAGGACGCGGCGTTCGCGTGGGTGGCCGCCCGCCTGCGCGCCGGCGAGCCGGTGCTGGAGACCGACGTGCAGCAATTCCTGCTCGATCGGTTCCGCGAGCGCGGCATGACGACCGATCACCCGCCGATCGTCGCCGCCGGCGCTCACAGCGCTAACCCCCATTATTCGCCAGAGCGGGCCAGCGCTAACCCCCATTATTCGCCAGAGCGGGCCAGCGCTGATCCACATTACGCGCCAGGTCAGGGCGCGCCGACGCGCGTCGCCGAGGGTGACGTCCTGCTGATTGATCTCTGGTGCAAGGAGGACGACCCGCGCGCCGTGTGGGGCGACATCACGTGGATGGGCTTTTGCGGCGCATCGGTGCCGGAGCGCGTCGTGGAGGTCTTTTCCGCCGTGGCCGCGGCGCGCGATCTCGGACTGGAGACCGGGCGGCGCGAGCGCGCGGGCGGGCGGCGCCGCGAAGGCTGGCAGGGCGACCGCGCGGTGCGCGACTTCCTCGCGTCGCGCGGCCTGGGCGAGGGCTTTCTGCACCGCACCGGCCACTCGATCGGCGACGCGAAGATGCACGGTGATGGCGCCAACCTCGACGACTTCGAGACGCACGACACGCGCGAGCTGGTTCCCGGCCTCGCCTTCTCGATCGAGCCCGGCGTGTATCTCGACGACTTTGGCGTGCGCAGCGAGATTGACGTGGTCCTCGACACCGACGGCCCGAGAGTCTTCTCGCCGGTGCAATCGCACGTGATCCCGTTGCTCGCGTGAGGAGTAGCGCATCATGACCGGGGCCTTCAGCGGCGGCAGCGGCGGCATCGAGGAGCGGCACCTGCTCTTCGCGCACTTCCTGCGCAAACCCGATGAGGAGCTTGATCTTGCCGTCGGCGCGTTGCTGATCGCCGAGGAGGAGTATCCCGGGCTCGACGTTTCGCGGTACGTCGCGCGCATCGATCGGCTGGCCGATGGAGCGCGCCGCCATGTGCCGGCGGCGGCGGGCGGCGAGCCGGCGCTGGTCGTCGCGGCGATGCGCTCGCACCTCGCCCTGGAGCTGGGCTTCCGCGGCGACGAGGAGAACTATTACGATCCGCGCAACAGCTACCTGAACGAGGTCATGGATCGGAAGCTCGGTATCCCGATCACGCTCTCGCTGCTCTACATCGAGGTCGGGCGGCGGCTCGGCTTCGACCTGGTCGGCGTGGGCTTCCCCGGCCACTTTCTGGTCAAGCACGTGATGGATCGCCATCAGATCGTGATCGACCCGTTCTTCGGTGGTCGGACGCTCGACCTCGACGATCTGCGCCAGCTCCTGCAGGGCGTCGCCGGCGGCGGCGACGTCGAGCCGGGGCACCTCGAGGCGGTCGGCGGGCGCGAGATCCTCGCGCGTGTCCTGCGCAACCTTCGCGCCAACTACCTGCGCGTCAGCGACGCGGCGCGCGCCCTCTCCGCCGTCGAGAAGCTCATGCTGGTCGAGCCCGAGAACGACGCGCTGCCCGCGGAGCGCGAGACGCTCGAGCGGCTGCTCGCGAACAAGCTCGCGCAAGCTTAGACGCTCTACCGCCGAAGCAGCACGTAGGTCGCGCCGGCGCCGCCGTCGACGGGGCGCGCGCTGGCGAACGCCATCACGGCGCGGCCGAGCCGCCCGCGCACCAGCCATGCCTTGAGGCCCTCCTTCAGCACCGGTCCGGCGGGTGAGCGCAGACCGCGACCGTGGACGATGAGCACGCAGCGCCTGCTTTCGCCACGGCTGCGCTCGAGGAAGCGGGCCACCGCGTCACGCGCCTCCGCGCGGGTGAAGCCGTGCAGGTCGAGGTGGGCCTGCACGGAGTAGTCGCCGCGCTTGAGCTTTTGCAGGTGCGCGCGATCGACGCCTCGCGCCAGGCCCTCCATGTGCTCGCCGGTGTCCTCCACGTCGAACGGCACGTCTCCCGACGCTAGAGCGTCGAGCGCGCGTAGCACGTCCGCGTCGTCCGTCGGGCGACGCCTCGGCGCGGGGCGCGGTGTTCGCGGCGGCGCCGCGCGGGCGCGCGCCGGGAGCGGCACTGCGCCCTGCACCGCGCGCAGGAAGTCCGAGTCGTCGGGTACGCGGCGGGTGGCCATGGACGTAGTATAGATACCTCATGCTCAAGCTTCTGGCGGTCCTGCTGGTCGTCGCCGCGTGCGGCAGCACGTCGGGCGGGAAGGGCGACGAGGGCGAGGCGGAGTCCGAGTCCGAAGCGGAAGCGGAGTCCGAGTCCGAGTCCGAATCCGAGTCCGAATCCGAGTCCGAGGCGCCGTGCGAGCCGGCCGCGTGCGAGCCGGTCGCGGGCGACGCGGCGACGATTCTTCTGCGCGGGACGCTCGTCTTGCCGTCGGAGATCGTCTGCAACGGCGAGGTCCTGGTCTCTCGCGCCAGCGGCCTGATTGCGTGCGTCGGCGAGGACTGCTCGGGCGCGGAAGGCGCCGCGGGCGCGACGGTCGTGTGCGCGGACCTCGTGCTGCCGGCGCTGGTCAACCCGCACGACCACGCCCAGTACAACACCGCGCCGCCCTGGCCTCACGACGAGAAGTTCGACGACCGCACGCAGTGGCAAGGGGACGACGACTACCACGCCTGGCGCCAAGCCTCCGACGATCTTCGCTCGAACAGCGGCTACTGGACCGGCGACTACGCCTGCCAGGCCATGAAGTGGGCGGAGTCCCGCTCGATCGTCGCCGGCACGACGGCGATCCAGGGCACGTCGGGAGGGAACTGCATCGAGCTGCTCGCGCGCGACCTCGACGGTTCCGAGGACGCGCACGGGCTCGGACCCGACTACACGATGGAGACGGCGACGTTCCTCTCGTGGCTGGATTCGGGAGAGCTCGGCGAGATCCGCGCGGGCCTCGTGAGCGGCGAGCTCGACGCCTTCGTGGTCCACGCCGGGGAGGGGCTCACGTCACGCGCACCCGCGGCCGGCGAGCTCGCCGCTCTCATCGAGAACAATCTGCTGCTGCCGGGAACGGCCATCATCCACGGGATCGCGGCGACGCCGGCGGATCTGGCGTCGATCGCGACGGGTTTTTCGCAGATCGTCTGGTCGCCGCACTCGAACGTCGATCTCTATGGCGTGACCACGCCGGTGACGACGGCCAAGCACCTCGGCGTGTCGGTCTCGCTGGGGCCCGACTGGACGCTCTCGGGTTCGATGAACCAGCTCGACGAGCTCAAGTGCGCGGATCACATCAACGCCAAGTACTACGCGAGCACGTTCTCGGACGCCGAGATGGTGGCGATGGTGACGTCGTCGGCGGCGCGCGCCGTCGGCGCCGAGGGGCTGCTCGGCGCGCTCGCAGCAGGGCGCCCGGGCGACGTGCTGGCGCTCTCGGGCGATCGGCGAAATCCGTACCGCGCGGTGATCGACGCCGAGGTCGCCGACGTGCGCCTCGTGCTGGTCGGCGGCGTGGCGCTCTACGGCGACGCCGACGCGATGGCGGGCGTCGAGCCCAACGCCTGGTGCGAGGATCTCGACGTGTGCGGCGCGGAAAAGCGCATCTGCGTGAAGATCTCGGAGGACGACGAGTACGGCTATGACGACACGCTCGCGCAGATCGAGGGCGATCTCGGCGCGGCGCTCGACGAAGCGTGCGCGGCCAACCCCGACTGCATCCCCGAGGCCTACGCGCTGTATCCGCTGTTCGCGTGCGATCCCTTCGACGCCTCGGTCTGCGACTTCGGGCGCGACGACGTGCCCGGCGAGCCGTCGGATGGCGACGCGGATGGCGACGGCGTCGCCGACGACGCCGACACGTGCCCCGACGTGTTCGATCCGTACGGCGGCGATCTCGACGCCGACGGCGAGGGTGACGCGTGCGATCTCTGCCCGCTCGCCGCCGACACGATCGCGTGCGAGGCGCCGGATGCCAACGACTTCGACGGCGACGGCCTGGCCAACGCTGGTGACAACTGCCCGCTGGCGGCCAACGCCGCTCAGGACGACAACGACGGCGACGGGCGCGGCGATTCGTGCGATCCGTGCCCCTCGGACGGCACGGCGGAAGACGCGACGCGCACGATCTGCCAGGTGCGCTCGACCGCGGATCCGGCGCATCCCGAAGAAGGCGACTCGGTCACCGTCGAAGGCGCGGTCGTGACCGCGGTGCGTTGCGGCGGCGGCGCGTCGCAAGCGTTCTGGGTGCAGGATGGATCGAGCACAGGCGCGAGCGGGTGGAGTGGCCTGCTCGTCTACACCGGCGCGACCGATCCGGGCGTCGCGCCGGGCGACGTCGTCACGGTGACCGGCGAGTACGACGAGTACTACGGCGTCGCGCAGCTCGAGCCTTCCACGAGCGCCGACATCGACGTCACCGGGAGCGCGTCCGTTCCCGCGGCGCTCGTCGTCGCCGCGGCGGACGTCGCCACCGGCGGCGCGCTGGCCGAGGCGCTCGAATCGATGCTCGTGCGCGTCGAGGACGTGGAGGTCACCGACGCGAACCCGGACGCGCCGGAGGATTACGACGAGTTCGAGGTGACCGGCGGCCTGCGCGTCGACGACTACGCGTGCCCCTCCGCGATCGACAACGACTACGCGGTCGGCGCGGCGTTCGAGTCCATCACCGGCCTGCTCTACTACGGGTTCGACAACGCCAAGCTCGCGCCGCGTGGTGCGGACGACCTCGATCCGTAGCGGGTCTCAGCAGCTATCGCCGCCGGCGCCGGCACAATCGGGACGTTATCAGCGACGCTAGCCGAAGAAAACCTTCGCTAGCTCGTAAAGCGCCGGGTCGACGGTCTTCAGGCCGGCGGCCGCCTCGCCGAGCGGAACGGGCACGACCTCCTGCCCGCGCAGAGCGGCCATTTTTCCGAAGTCGCCGCGCGCGGCCATGTCGCAGGCCATGACGCCCATGCGCGTCGCGAGCAGTCGGTCGAACGCGGTGGGCGTGCCGCCGCGCTGCACGTGGCCGAGCACGGTCACGCGCGACTCGACGCCGGTGCGCCGCTCGATCTCGTCCGCCACGAGCTGGCCGATGCCGCCCAGGCGTGGGTGCCCGAAGGCGTCGGCCTTGTCGCCGCGGCCCGCGAGCGCCCGCCCGTCCTCGACGAGCACGCGCGCGCCCTCGGCGACCACCACGATCGAGAAGCTGCGCCCCCGTGCGCGCCGCCGCGCGAGAATCGCGCAGAGCTCGACGATGGACATCGGGAACTCGGGGATGAGGATGGCGTCGGCGCCGCCGGCGATGCCGCTCGCGACCGCGATCCAGCCGGTCGCGCGGCCCATCACTTCGACGACGATCGTGCGGTCGTGCGACTCGGCGGTCGTCTGCAGCCGGTCGATCGCGTCGCACGCGGTCGCGACCGCCGTGTCGAAGCCGAACGTGAGATCGGTGCCGCGCAGGTCGTTGTCGATGGTCTTGGGCACGCCCACGACGTTGACGCCGTCCGCGTGGAGCCGCGCCGCGACTCCGAGCGTGTCCTCGCCGCCGACCGCGACGATGGCGTGCAGATCGAGGGCCTTGATGCCCGCGAGCAGGCGCCGCCGCGAGGTCTCGTCCTGGTACGGGTTGGTGCGGCTGGTGAGAAGGATAGTTCCCCCACGCGCCAGGATGCCCGACACCGAGTCGAAGGTGAGCGGCACGTGATCGCCGTCGAGCAGGCCGCGCCAGCCGCGGCGGATGCCGACCACCGAAAAGTCGTGCGCGGTGGAACGCCGCACCACGGCGCGGATGACGGCGTTCAGCCCGGGACAGTCGCCCCCGCCGGTGAGAAGGCCGATGGTCCGCATGACGAAGATCCTAGCGCGGGATCAGGAGGTCGGCTTGTTGTCGATCACCGCGCCCAGATCCGCGGCGCATAACTCGGGCGCCTGCAGTTGGCGCGGCGACGTCTCGATCGGATCGAGCTCGGGGATCGCCCCGCCACCGTCGGCGGCGCCGAGCTCCTGGAAGCGGCGGGCGGTGACGAGCACGCGCCGCTCGAGCGAGCCGATGGCTGCGTTGTAGGCCTCGGTGGCGCTCGCGAGGCGCTTGCCGACGAGCGCGAAGTGGTCGGCCATGTCGCCCAGGCGCTTGTGCAGATCGCGGCCCAGCTCGCTGATGGCGGTGGCGTTCTTCGCGATCGCCTCCTGCCGCCAGCCATAGTGGACGGCGCGCAGGAGCGCGATCAGCGTCGTCGGCGTCGCGAGAATGACGTTGGCGCGCGCGCTGTCTTCGATGAGCGACGGATCCTGCTCGAGCGCCGCCGAGAAGAAGCTCTCGCCGGGGAGGAAGAGCACGACGAACTCGGGCGAGGGGTCGAACTGGCCCCAGTAGCGCTTTTGGCTCAGGCCGCGCACGTGCGCGGCGACCTGCGCCGCGTGCGCTCGCAGGTGCGCGAGGCGCGTCGCGTCGTCGGTGGCCTCGAGCGCGTCGAGATAGGCCGAGAGCGGCGTCTTGGCGTCGACGACTATTTGCTTGCCGCCGGGGAGGCGGACGACGAGATCGGGGCGCAGCGCGCCGTCCTCGCCCTGTACCGTCGGCTGCTCGACGAAGTCGCAGTGGGGCAGCATGCCGGCCAGCTCGACGACGCGGCGCAATTGCATCTCGCCCCAGCGCCCGCGCACCACCGGCGCGCGCAGCGCCTTGACCAGGCTCGCGGTCTCGCCGCGCAGCGCGGTCTGCGTCTTTCCGATCTCGACGAGCTCCGCGCGCAACTCGCCGTACGCTCCGGCGCGTACCTGCTCGAGCGCGTGGATCTTCCCGTCGACCTGCTCGAGCGCGACCCGCACGGGCGCGACCAGCTCGGCGATCGCCAGTTGGCGCTTCTCGAGATCGCCCCGCGCGCCCTGCTGGAAGGTTTCGAGCGTCGCCCTGGCGAGCTCCAGGAACGAGGTGTTGTTGCCGCGCAGGGCGTCGGCCGAGAGCGCCTTGAAGGCATCGGCGAGCTGCTGCTTGGCGTCGGCGAGAAGCTGCATCTTTTCGCTCGTGCGCTGCCGCTCGGCCGCGAGCGCGCCCTCCGCCGCCGCGCGGCGCTCGATCTCCGTACGCAGCTCCGCGCGCAGTTCGCGCTCGACCTGCGCCGCCGCCGCCAGCGCCGTCGCGCCCGCGCCCGCCGCAGGCGTCGCGCCGCGCCGCAGCAGCCACACCACGGCCGCGACGATCGCGATGCCCGCGAGC
>JBBTFH010000271.1:0-6239 GCA_038041915.1 Myxococcota bacterium | reverse complement strand
CGCGCCGCGCCGCAGCAGCCACACCACGGCCGCGACGATCGCGATGCCCGCGAGCACCGCGGCGGTGAGGATGGTCGCGTCCATGGCTCCTTTACGCCTTCAACCAGTTTTCGACCGCGGTCTTTCCCTTGAACGTCAGCACGGGCATCGAGCCCGCTATTACCTGAACAAAATATCAGTCGTCGAGCGCGGAGCGCAAGAAGGGCTCGCGCTGCTCGGGCGGCAGGACATCCTTTTCTGGCCGAATTGGACGTTTTGGTCAATAATCGCTTGTGTCCCGGGCGCCCCCTTTCGAGCGCGTGCTGCCGGTTTCTCAGGCCAAGGGGCGGCTCGGCGATCTCCTGCTGCGCGTGGCCTACGGCGGAGAGACCGTTGTCATCACGCGGCACGGCCGACCGATCGTGCGCATCGTGCCGGTGTCTTCCGAGGAGCGCGAGCGACCGCGACCGTTCCCGCCGGGAATAGAGGCCCTCACGGGCGCGGCGCGGGACGTGGTCGGCCGGCTGCGGGGCGCGCGCTCTCTCGCGCGATCGGGGCGGCGGCGGTAGCCACCCGCGGCGGCGCCGCTTGTCCGGCATCGCGGAGTCCGCGGGATCGAGCTCGTCAGCCGAGGCGCGCCGCGATGCGCTCGGCGGCGCGCGTCGCGAGCGCCATGATCGTGAGCTGCGGGTTGACCGCGAGCGACGTCGGCACGGCGGCGCCGTCGGTGACGTAGAGGCCGGGCAGGTCCCACGCCTCGTGATCGGCGTTGCACACGCCCAGCCGCGGGTCGCCGGCGATGCGCGCGGTGCCGAGCGGGTGGTACGCGCTGAGGTCGAAGTCGCGTGCGCGCACGCGGGCCGCGCGGAAGCGTTCGAGGTCGCGCTCGTCGCGGAACTCGTCGAAGCCGTGCACGAGCGGCAACACGGCGCGCGCCCCGGCGGCGAAGAAGACGCGCGCGAGCAGCTCGACGCCGCGCTTGATGCGCGCGACGTCGCCGTCGTCCAGCCAATACGTGATGAGCGGGCGGCCGTACGGCCCGGGTCGCACGCGACCGCGCGAGCGATCCTGGATCATGAAGCCGAATATCGCGACGCGGTCGTAGCTCTCCATGATCTCGACGAAGCGCGGGCCGAACGATGCGAGCGAGCCGGCGGCGATGTCGGGCGGCAGCGAGCCGCCCTCGAAGAGCAGGCCCTCGTCGTGGAACTGCTCGATCGCATAGCCCTGCGGAATCGCGTTGTAGCCCTCGATGCGCTCATCGAAGAGCGCAAAGGCCGCGACCGCCGGGTGGATCGAGAGGTTGCGTCCGAGCTGGCCCGACGCGCGGCAAAGGCCGTTCTTCTCCAGCAGCACCGGCGTGAGCAGCGTGCCGCAGGCAAGCGCCACCGCGCGCGCGCGCACGCGCAAGCGCCCGCCGCCGGCGGTGCGCGCCAGGACGCCGGCAGCGCGGCCGCCCTCGACGAGCACGTGGCGCACCTTCGCGTCGGTGAAGAGCTGCGCGCCGGCGCGCAATGCGAGCGGCACGTAGCTGACGTTGGTCGAGCGCTTGGCGTCGGTCGGGCAGCCGAAGCAGCAGACGCCCTGGCCATCGCAGTCGGGCGCGTTGCGCCGGAGCGGCGCGTGCTTCCAGCCGAGCGCATTGCAGCCGCGCGCGATCACGCGCCCGACGCCGCCAATCCACGCAGCACTGGCGGTCGCGACACCCAGAATCTCCTCGACGCGCGCGTAGTAGGGCGCCAGGTGCTCGGGTGTCAGCTCGCGCAGGCCGAGCTCGCTCCGCCACTTGGCGAGCACGCGATCGGGCGCGCGGTAGCAGGTGCCGGAGTTGATGAGCGTGGTCCCGCCGACGGCGCGGCCCATCGGGATCGGGATCGCCGCGTTGCCGACGGTGAGGCTCGCGCCCATGTCGCGGTAAGCGAGGCGCTGCATGTCGACGGCCTTGCGCGTGAAGTCGCGGCGTGTGAGCAGTGGCCCGTCCTCGAGCACGACCACCGCGAGGCCGCGCTCGGCCAGCTCCTTGGCGACGACCGCGCCGCCGGCGCCGGTGCCGACGACGACCACGTCCGCCAGAATCTCCTCGTCGCGCGCGATGGTCGCGCCCGACGTCACGCGCTCGAGCCAGCGCGGGCGCTCGTCGGCCGCTTCGGGCGCCTGGCCGCCGTGCGGGCAGCGCAGCATGCGGAAAATCTCCGCGTCGTCGAAGTGCGCGACCTTGAGCGGCGTGAGCAGCAGGCGCAGCGACATGCGCCGCAGGTACGGCCCGCGGTCCCACCACTCGAGGAACGCGAGCCGCCGCGCCGCGCTGAGGTGCGAGAAGCGGCTCCCATATCGCAGCCGCGCGCCGTTCTCGATCGCCGCGAGCATGGTCTTGAACCAACGCTGCGCCGCGCCGTGCAGCGTGGCGAGGAACGCGTCAAGTCGCGCCACCGCCGGCTCGCCGCCCGCGGGAAAGCGCGCGCCCGCCGGGATCGCCGCCTCGGCGATCGCGACGAGCGTGCGAATCTCCGCTGGCGAAAGGCACGCGGCCTTCGACGCCTTCCGCCGCGCCGGCTTTGCGATCGCGATCAGCTCCGCTCCGGCCATTTGCATGGCCTCGAGCTACTTTCCGAAATACCGCTTGAACGGCTCGCTCTTTTCGTACTCGCGCTTGAGGCTCTCGACCATCTCGCCGCGGCGCCGGTACAGGCGCGACGGCTCGCGGCGCCTGGCGCGGGCGAGCACGTAGGACGCGAGGAGCGGCATCGCGATCGTCGAGTCGACGTAGCAGACGACGCAGCCGGGCAGTTTTTCGGGATCGATCTTGCCCCACGACACCGCCTCCGCCGGCGTGGCGCCCGACAGGCCACCGGTGTCGGGGCGCGCGTCGGTGTACTGCACCATGTAGTCGTGGCCCTTCTCTTCGATGCCGAGGATCTCCTGGATCTGCGGCTCGGTCTGGAGCAGGAAGTTCTTGGGCGCGCCGCCGCCGAAGATCACCACGCCCGACGTGTGCCCGTGCCGCTTGGCGTCGAGCACGAGCGCCGCCATCTCGGTCACGTCGATCGACGGGTCGACGTGCGGGCCGACCTGCCGTCCCGACGCCCACAGCGCGGCGACATTCATGCCGAGCGTCGAGTCGCCCGGGCTCGGGCAGTAGACCGGTATGTCGCAATCGTGGGCGGTCGCGAGGATCGACGGGCGTGCGCCGGTCTGCCGCGCGGTCTCGAGCGCGTACTTGCCGATGGTGTTGTGGAGCTCCGAGGTGCCCATCATGCGGCCCTTGAACTCGTCGGAGAGCAGCACGCGGTAGACCCACTCGTCGGTCTTGTAGAGAACCTCCGCGGGGAAGAGCAGGTCGTAGATGCGGATGACGCCTTCCTTGCGCAGCCGCACGTCGTGCGCGCCGGTCGCCACGTCGGCGCCGCCCCGGTAGATCTTGAAGCCGAGGTCGAAGTGGAGGTCGTGGTAGAGGTTCGCGCCCGTCGACGAGATGTAGTCGATGAAGCCGGCGCGCATGAGCGGCACGATGACCGATGACAGTCCGGCGGGCGTGAGCGCGCCCGAGAGCGAGACGCCCACGACCGCGCCCTCGTCGAGCATCCTGGCGATGAGCTGGCAGGACTCGCGCAGGCGCGCCGCGTTGTAGGCGAGAAAGTACGTGTCGATGAGCTTGGCTACGTCTTCGTGGCCAGTTTCCAGCGCCGGGGGAAGCACGCGCGATTTCTCGTGGAGCATGCGTGCCAGTTACCCCGAGCGGCCGGGCGGCGTCAATCTTCGAGCCACGGCCAAATGCGGTAATGTCGAGAGTGATGTGGCTCCGCTTCGCACGCCGAACGCCCATAGCCGAGCTCGACTCGGGCGTCGCCGTCGTCGAGGGGCGCGTGGTGGCCGAAAAGCGGCTCGTGATCGCCGGCTCGCAGACGCGCCCGGTGTGGCTGGACATGACGGTCGAGGTCTACACGACGGGCTCGCGGGCGCGCGGGAGGGCGATGTGGATCCCGCGGAAGGCCGAGCAGCAGATCGTCGCGTTCGCCGTCGAGGACGAGGGTGGGCGCGTGTGGATCGACGCGACCGACCGGTCGCGCATCGCGGTGCGCGGCGGCCGCCGCGAGATCGGTTCGAGCGGCAAGCGCGGCACGTCGCGCTACGTCGCGCGCTTCATCGCGCCGGGCGACGTCGTGCGCGTGCGCGGCGAGGTGCGTGCCGCGCGCAAAGGGGAGGGCGCGGGCAAGGCGCTGCGCCCGCCCGAGGGGCGCCCGCTGGAGATTCTCTTCCGCAAGGCGGGGGACGCAGGCTAGAACGCGGGGCGTGGTGGCCATGATCGATCCGGCACGCAGCGCCGACCTCGGCGCCGGCCTTGCGTCGCCGCCGCCCGACGAGGCGCGCGCGATCGGCCGCGCGCTGCTGCGCTCGCGGCGCCTCGACCTGCGGATCGCGGCGCTCACGCGGGCGGGGCGCGTGAAGGGCGCCTACTACTCGAGCGTCGGCAACGAGGCAACGAGCGTCGGCTGCGCGCTCGCGCTGGACGCGGCGCGCGATGTGCTCCTTCCGACGCACCGCGATCTCGGCGCGCACCTCGTGTTTGGCCACACGCCGCGCGACGTGCTCCTGCAGTACTTCAAGCGGCGCGCGAGCCACACCGGCGGGCGCGACGTGGGGCTGCACCTGGGAAAACCCGGCGGGCGCATCGTCGCGATGGTTTCACACATCGGCCACATGATGCCCGTGGCCGCCGGCGTCGCGCTCGCCGAGCAGCGGAAGGGCACAGGCGGCGTCGCGTTGACGACCATCGGCGACGGCGGAACGTCGACCGGCGATTTCCACGAGGCGCTGAATTTCGCCGCGGTGCGGCGGCTGCCGGTGGTCTTCGTGATCGAGAACAACCAGTACGCCTACTCGACGCCCACGGAGCAGCAGTACGCGTGCGCGCGGCTGGCCGATCGCGCGGCGGGTTACGGCATCGCCGGCGAGCAGGTCGACGGCACCGACGTGTTCTTGGTGCGCGACGCGACGGCGCGTGGCGTGGCGCGCGCTCGCGCCGGCGAGGGCCCGAGCCTGCTCGAGTGCGTGACGATGCGCCTGCGCGGCCACAGCGAGCACGACGACGCGAGCTACGTCCCGCGCGAAACGCTGGTCGCCTGGGAGGCGCTCGACCCTATCGCGCGCATGGAGGCGTATCTCTCCACGCGCGAGCTCGCCGACGCGGGCGCGCTCGCCGAGATCGAGGCCGAGATCGACGAGGCGGTGGAGTGGGCCGAGGCGCAGGAGCCGGCGGCGGCCGAGGATGCCGCGTCGCGCGTGTACCAGGCGTGGGATCCGTCGTGGCGGCCGGGGGGCCTTCGCTGACGTCGTGGCGGTGCTGACCTACATCGACGCGATCCGGGCCGCGCTCGCCGAGGAGATGCGCCGCGACGAGAGCGTGATCCTCGTCGGCGAGGACATCGGTGCGTACGGGGGCGCTTTCAAAGCGACCAAGGGGCTGCTCGAGGAGTTTGGCGCCGAGCGCGTGATCGACGCGCCGATCGCGGAGTCGGCAATCGTCGGCGTGTGCATCGGCGCGGCGATCCGCGGGCTGCGTCCCGTCGCCGAGATGCAGTTCGCCGACTTCGTCACCTGCGGCTTCTCGCAGTTGGTCGTGAACGCGGCGACCTTCCACTACCGCTCGGGCCAGAGCGTGCCGATGGTGGTGCGCCTCCCGGCGGGCGGTGGCGTCGCGGCGGGGCCGTTCCACTCGCGCTGCCCCGAGGCGTGGTTCGCGCACGCGCCCGGGCTCAAGGTGGTGGTGCCGGCGACGCCACGCGACGCGCGCGCGCTCATGCTCGCGGCGATCCGCGATCCCGATCCGGTGATCTACGTCGAGCAGAAGTTCCTCTACCGGCGCCTGAAGGAGGACGTCCCCGCGGACGATCCGCCGGCCGAGCTCGGTCGCGCGCTGGTGCGCCGCGAGGGGAAGGACGCGACGGTCGTCACCTACGGCGCCGGCGTGCACATGGCGCTCGAGGCCGCGGAGGCGCTCGCGGCGCGCGGCCGCTCGATCGAGGTCGTCGACCTGCGCTCGCTCGTCCCCTACGACGGCGAGACGGTGCTCGCGTCCGTACGCAAGACCAGCCGCGTGCTCGTCCTGCACGAGGCGCACCGTACGTGCGGCTTCGGCGCCGAGGTGGCCGCGCTCGTCGCCGACGAGGCGTTCGCGCACCTCGACGCGCCGGTGCGCCGCCTCGCTGCGCTCGACGCGCCGACGCCCGCCGAGGCCACGCTCGAGGACTTCGTGCGCCCGA
>JBBTFH010000270.1:0-6725 GCA_038041915.1 Myxococcota bacterium | reverse complement strand
CGAGCACGGAGGGCACATCGTGGCAGAGACACGCACCGAAAAGGATTCGCTCGGCGAGATGCAGGTTCCAGCAATCGCATACTTCGGCGCACAGACGGCGCGCGCGCTGCGGAACTTCCCGATCTCGGGACAGCCGATGCCGCGCGCGGTGCTGCGCGCGCTTGGGCTGCTGAAGCGCGCGGCCGCCGAGGTCAACCGCGACCTCGGCCTGATCGACGCGAAGATCGCCGGCGCGATCGTCGCCGCGGCGCAGGAGGTCGCCGACGGCAAGCTCGACCGCGAGCTTGGTGTCGACGTCTACCAGACCGGCTCGGGCACCTCGACCAACATGAACGCGAACGAAGTGATCGCCAATCGCGCGGCCGAGATCCTCGGCTTGCCGCGCGGCGCCAAGCAAGTGCACCCGAACGATCACGTCAATCGCGGGCAGTCGTCCAACGACGTGATCCCGACGGCGATCCAGCTCGGCGCGCTGCTGGCGCTGAAGGAGGACGTGCTGCCGGCGATAGAGACGCTGCGTACGGCGCTCGCCGACAAGGCGCGTGAGTGGATGCCTGTCGTCAAGACCGGGCGGACGCACCTGCAGGACGCGACGCCCATCCGCCTCGGTCAGGAGTTCCTCGGCTACGCCGGCCACTGCGAGCGTGCGGCGCGGCGTCTCGGCTACGCGCGCGCCGAACTCGAGGAGGTGCCGCTCGGTGGGACGGCCGTGGGCACCGGCATCGGCACGCACGCGGAGTTTCCGCGACGCGTCTGCGCGCGCATCGCCGAGCTCTGCGGCGTCGCGATTCGCGAAACCGACAACCACTTCCAGGCGCAGGCGGCGCTCGATGCGGTCGTCTTCGCGTCGGGCGCGCTCCGCGGCTACGCGACGGCACTGATGAAGATCGCGAACGACGTGCGCTGGCTCGGCTGCGGGCCGCGTGCCGGCATCGGCGAGCTCGAGTTGCCCGCCGTGCAGCCGGGGAGCTCGATCATGCCGGGCAAGGTGAACCCGGTGATCGCCGAGTCGACCATCATGGTGTGCGCGCGCGTGATCGGCAGCGACGTGACGGTTGGCGTGTCCAACGCCTGGGGAAACTTCGAGCTTTGCACGATGATGCCGGTGATGGCGCACGCGCTGCTCGAATCGATGCACCTGCTCGCCGCCGCGTCGCGAAACTTCGCGGGGCAGTGCGTGGCGGGGCTGCGCGCCACCGAGCGCGGTCCCGCGCTCGTCGAGCAAGGCCTGATGCTCGCCACCGCGCTCGCCCCCGTCATCGGCTACGATCTCGCCGCCGAGATCGCGAAGGACGCGGCCAAGACAGGGCGCACTATCCGCCAGGTCGCGCGCGAGAAGACCTCGCTCTCCGACGAAGATCTGGCGCGGCTCCTCGACCCGGCGAAGATGACGGAGCCCGGCTTTGGCGGACCGGCCGGTGGCTGATCGCCCAGTCGGCGCTATGATCATGTCCCGACTCTCGACTTCATGAGTGAGCCCATCCCGAGCTTCGTGCGCCTGGTCGAGGAGGCGCTGACCTCGCGCGGCCTGAAGATGTCGCCGCCGGCGGAGACCCCCGCGCTCGCGCGCGCCCACCGCGCCATCGGCACCGCCCTTGCGCCGTCGTGGAAGGCCTTTCTCGCGCGTCACGACGGCGCGGAGCTGCCCGAGGGCGCGATCCTCTCGCTCGCCGAGACGCTCGCCGAGCGCAAGCAGACGCCGTCCGGCCTACTGCCGGTGATTCGCACCCCCGGCGGGCTGATCTACCTCGACCAGCGCTCGCCCGACGCCGATGGCGACTGGCCGGTCGTCGAGCTGCTGGGCGATCAGCCCGATCCGCTCGGCACGACCTTCCTGCGCTTCGTGCTGGCGTTCCTCGCCGACGACCCGGCGACGCGCGCCGAGCGCGATCCGGAGCACGCCGACCACTGGCTCGACTGGGCCGCGGAGCTCGACGAGAGGGGCGAGGCCGACGAGGCCCTTCGGGTGGTGCGGCGTGGGCTGCTCGCTGCGCGTCCCGTGGGGTCGGCGCTGCTCGTCGCGGCGGCGGAGCACGACCTGCGGCGCGGACGGGACGATGACGCGGCCGCGCACCTCGACGCCGCGCTCGACTCGGAAATCTTTTCGACCCGCGACGAGGAGGCCCGCTACGACGCCGCGGCGGAGCGGCTCGCGATCGCGCGCGCGGCCGCGGACGAGGCGACCGAGCGCCGCTGCCGCGAGATCCTCGGCGAGGGCGCCCTGGCGACCGCGTCGGTGTGGCGCGACGAGTGCCTGCGAGCGCTCGCGAGCGGCCGGGCTTCGTTTGCCGCGCACGCGGCGCGCGTCGTGCTCGCGCTCGTCCCGGACGACGCCGACGCGCCGAAGCTGCTCGCTCCGACGCCGGAGGTGCGCGAGGCCGCGGAGCTGGCATGGAAGGCGCGCGAGCTGGCGCTCAAGGACGGCCCCGACGATCGCGCCGAGTCGCGGCGGCTGCTCGAGCGCGCGCAGGCGAAGGCGCCGCTCGGTGTCGTGCTGCTGCAACTCGCGCGTATCGCCGGCGCCTCGGGCGACGAGGATCGGCAGGCCGTCGAGCTGGCGAGGCGCGCGGTGCACGCGAACCCCGCTCTGCTCGACGCGCACTTCCAGCTCGGCGATGCGTACCTCGGCAGCGCCGACTACGAGGCGGCTGAGCGCGCGTTCCGCGTCGTGGTCGAGCGCGACCCGAGCTACGGGCTCGCGTGGTCCAAGCTCGCGCTCGCGCTCCTCAACCAACGGCATGCCGCCGAGGCGCTCGAGCTGGCCGAGCGCGGCGCAGGCAAGACGGACGATCCGTTCTTCACCTTCTCAGTGCTCGGCGACTGCCTGATGGAGGCGCGCCGCTTCGACGAGGCGGCGCGCGCGTACGAAGAGGCGATCTCGGCGTTTGACGCCGATCACTGGACGCTCCACCAGGCGGCCAACGCATACGTCGAGTGCGGCGACTATCCCCGTGCCGCGGAGCTGTTCGACAAGGCGCTCGAGCAAAACCCCGAAGGGTGCCACCAGACGCTTGCCGACTACGCCTTCCTGAAGCGCCGCATGGGCCGAATCGGCGACGCGGTGAAGCTCTATCGCCAGGCGATCAAGCTGGCCCCCGACGAGCCCGCTTACCGCGACCTCCTACGCGAAGCGCAGAAGGAACTGCGCGACGCGCCGAACTAGAACGCGTACGTCGTCGTCAGCGATCCGCCGACGTACTGGTCGGTCGCGGAATTGGGCTCCACGCCGTCGTCGGCGGTTGCGGGATCCGCGATGGCGAGCCGCGTGAGCCGGACGCGCGGGCCCGCCGACAGCTGAGGTGTCAGGCGCCAATCCGCGCCGGCGGAGAGATCGAAGCCGCCGCCGCCGGCGCCGCCGAGAGCGCCCGAGCCGAGCACGGCGAGGTAGGCGATCGACGCGCTCGCGCGCAGCTTTTCGGACAGCGGCACATCGAGCGCGCCGCCGACGCGCGCGAAATCGTGCGTCGCGTCCAGAAGCTCGGGCTCGCGCGAGCCCCAGTCGATGTGAAATGCGATGCGGCCGTAGCCGACGATCGCCTTGGCGATCCAGCCTGAGCTGAAGCGGTGGCGCAGGCGAACGCCGATCTCGCTCTCGCTCAGAGTCGTCGCCATCGCGTCGTCGCTGCTGCCGTCGTCGACCTTCGACGTGAGCGTGAAGACTTGTCCGTAGCTCAACGCGACGCCGAACTTGGCAGCCAGTCCGCGCGTCACGAGCTGCAGCGGATAGGCCTCGAGGCCGAGCGCGAAACCGGGTACGAGCGACGAGTCGTAGTCGCGGAGCCGATCGCGGTGGTCGCCGTACTGAAACGAGCGCGCGACCAGCGTCAGGCCGACGGCGGCATCGACCATCGGCATCGGCGGGATCGTAGCGCCAGGCTCGGCGGGCGCGGACCGCGTCCTCGTGGCGTTGGCGCTGGTGGAGCCCTCGGGCAGCGGCTCGGGTGGCAGCGTCGGCTCGCCGGCCCTGCCTTTCGCCGCCGTGCGGGCGAGGAAGCGCGAGAGCTGGCGCGCTTGGGCGGGCGCGAGGCCCGCGCGCGCGTGGCCGCCGGCGGGCCACCGGCCCGAGTCGAGCGAGACGCCGGTCTTGCCGTTGCGAACGACGACCAGCAGGGAGAGCTTGTTGCCGCGGCGCGCGACCTCGGCGGCGACGACCGCTTGCGCGCGCAGTTCCTTCGCGATGCGGGCGACGGCGGACTTGGATGAGGCGGGCGCCACGCCGAGACGCGCCGCGGCGCGGTTCCACTCGACCTGACCGAGCACGTCGAACGTGCCCGCCAGTGCGTCGGCGAGCTGGGCGCGCAACGCCGGCGCCCCCTCGCCCTGCAGGTCGAGCACGACCACGCGCGGCTTGTCGTCGGCGGAGGAGGCTCGCGCGAGGACGAAGGAGAGGAGCAGCGCGGCGGCGCGGCCAGGAGACCGCGGGGAAAGGCTAGCGGATGATCTCGAAGTCATCCGTCTTGCCCGGCACGCGCGCCGCGCCGCCGGCGGGATCGCCCTTGTACTGGAGGTTGGTGTCCGACCAGTCGACGTCGGTGCTCTTCGAGACGCCGCGGAAGTAGAGCGCGAAGTCGTCGGGGTTGGAGGCGTGGCGCACCGCGTCCTGGTACGTGACGAGCTTCGCGAGCACCAGCTCGGCGAGGCTCTGGTCGAAGGTCTGCATACCGTAGGGCGTGCGCGATGTCGCCATCGCGTCGCGGATCTCGGACGTACGCGCCGGGTCCTCGATGAGCTCGCGCACGCGCGCGTTGCCGACCAGCACCTCGACCGCCGGGATCATGCTCTTGCCGTCGGCGCGCGGCACGAGCCGCTGCGAGACGACGCCGCGCAGGACCGCGGCGAGCATGAGGCGCGCCTGCGACTGCTGGTGCGGCGCGTAGGCGGCGATGATGCGGTTCACGCTCTCGACGGCGTCGGCGGTATGGAGCGTCGAGAGGACCAGGTGGCCGGTCTCGGCGGCGGTGATGGCAATCTCGATCGTCTCGAGGTCGCGCATTTCGCCGACGAAGATCACGTCGGGGTTCTGGCGCAGTGCCGCGCGCAGCGCGCGCGTGAACGACAGCGTGTCGAGCCCGAGCTCACGTTGGGTCACGACGCTCTTGCGGTCGCGAAAGATGTACTCGATCGGATCCTCGACCGTGACGATGTGCGCCGCGCGTTTCTGGTTGATGTGTTCGAGCATCGCCGCGAGCGTGGTCGACTTGCCGCTGCCGGTGACGCCGGTGACGAGCACGAGGCCGCGTTGCTCGTCGGCGAGCTGCAGCACGACGTCGGGCAGGTGCAGCGACGCGAACGGCGGGATCTCGGGCGAGATTACGCGCAGGACCATCTCGATGTTGCCGCGCTGGAAGAAGACGCTGCAGCGGTAGCGCACGCCGTCGGGCGTCGAGTAGGCGAGGTCGGCCTCGAGTTGCGTCTCGAGCTCCTTGCTCTGACGTGGGTTCATGATCGCCTGCGCAAAGGCGGTGATCTGCTCGCGGCCGAGCTTGGCCACGTTCTGCAGCGTGCGCAGCTCGCCCTTGAGACGGAAGATCGGCGGGAGACCCGCCTTGAAGATGACGTCCGAGGCGCCAAGCTGGCGCGCGGCGGCGAGGATGCGGTCGAAGACCTCGACCATGGGTTCAGGCTATCATGACTGCCTCCGCCGTGAGCCCCCGTCCTTCCGATGATGAGAACGCGAGATTCCGGACACCCCCTCCCGTCGACGGCGCCGGCGCCGAGGTGCTGCTCGTCGATCGCGACGCAAGCGTACGCGACGGGCTGCGCGAGTTGCTCGCCAGGATCGGGTTCTCCGTGACGGCGATCGCCGATCCGCTGGCGGCGACCACGCTCGCGGCCGAGAAGTTCTTCGCGGTGTGCCTGGTCGATCTCGACACGCCGGAGCCCGGGCGCGGCGCAGAGGTCGTGCGGGCCCTGGTCAAAGCGTCGCCGACGAGCGCGATTTTCGGGCTGGCGGCGCGCTCGGCCTTCGCGCTCGGCGTCGAGGCGTTCCGCGCCGGTGCGCTCGACGTCGTGCTCAAGTCGCCGGAGGGCGCCGGCTATCTCAGGCGCCGTGTCGCCGAGGCCGCGCGCGGTGTCGGCCGCGCCGTCGATCGCGATCGGCTGCTGGTCGAGATGAAGGAGCTCCACGAGCAGCTGCTCGAGCGCCTGATGCAGACCGCGCGGCGTGCCGCCGATCTGGAGGATCGGATGTCGGTCAGCCAATCGATACCGCAGAGCGAGTCGCTGTGCCGCGTCCTCTACGTCGACGACGAGGGAGACGCGCTCGCGGCGCTGGAGGCGGCCTTGGGCAAGCGCGCCGGCTTCGCGCTCGTCGGGGCGCCTTCGGGCGGCGCCGCGCTCGATTACGTCGCCGGTGAGCGCTACCACGTCGTGCTGGTGAAGGAGGGGCTGCCCGATCTTCCCGGCGAGATGGTGGCGCGCTCGCTGCGGGATCTCTCGCCCGAGAGCGTCGTCGTGCTCTTCCGCCCACCTGCCGGCGGCGCAGGCGTGTTTCACATCCTCGAGCGCACCGGCGAGTCGGTGAGCCGCCCGCTCGCGGCGCAGTTCGCCGGCCCCGACGACATGGCCGCGCGGATCGTCGAGCTGCGCGAGGCGCAGTCCGCGCGCACGCGCGAGCGCCGCTACCTGCGCACGTTCCGCGAGCAGAACCTCGATCTGCTGCGCAAGCACGCCGACGCGAAGCGAAGGATCGAGGAGGCGCTGGCGGCGCCCAAGGACGAGGCCTA
>JBBTFH010000269.1:0-4793 GCA_038041915.1 Myxococcota bacterium | reverse complement strand
CGCGGCGCGAGCTCTTCGACGCAGGAGGCGTTGCGGTGGCGCGCGGTCGGCAGGTGCGCGTCCCAGCAGCCGGTCGAGCAGAAGTAGAGCTTCACGCGGCCGGTGTTGCAGGCGGTGACCGAGCAGCGCCAGTAGCGATGGCCGGCCAGAATCGCCTTGCGGCACATCGAGCACAGCGAGAAGGCACTCCCGACGCCACCATCGACCATGACCGTTGATAGCGCGAAGCGACGCGCGAACGCAAACCGCTTCCGGGTCGGGGCGGGCTACTCGACGGTGACGGATTTGGCGAGATTCCTCGGCTGATCGATGTCGCAGCCGCGCAGCGCCGCGACGTGGTAGGCGAGGAGTTGCAGCGGGATGATCGTGACCATGGGCTGGATCATGGGGAGCAGATCCGGCACGAGCAGCACCTCGTCGGCGAGGCGTCCGACGTCGTCGTCGCCGCGCGTGGCGACGACGATGACCTTGCCCTCGCGCGACCGGACCTCTTGCAGGTTCGACATCACCTTCTCGTAGCCGGGGCCCCTGGGCGCGAGCACGACCACCGGGACGCTCGCGTCGATCAGCGCGATGGGCCCGTGCTTCATCTCGCCGGCGGCGTAGCCCTCGGCATGGACGTAGGAAATCTCCTTGAGCTTGAGCGCCGCTTCGAGCGCGATCGGGTAGTTGAAGCCGCGGCCGAGGAACAGCCAGTCGCGGGCGTCGACGTAGCGCCGCGCGACAGCCTCGATCTGCTCCGCCAGTCCGAACGCGTCGCTCATCGCGTGCGGCACGGCGGAGAGCGCGCGCACGATCTCGCGCCCGGCGTCGGGCGTGAGCGCGCCGCTGCGCCGCCCGAGGTGGACCGCGAGCACCAGCAGCGCCGCGAGCTGCGTCGTGAACGCCTTGGTCGACGCGACGCCGATCTCGGGCCCGGCGTGGGTGTGGATGACGCCGTCCGACGCGCGCTCGATCGACGAGCCGACGACGTTGACGATCGCGATCACGCGCGCGCCGCGCGCCTTGGCCTCGCGCAGCGCGGCGAGCGTGTCGGCGGTCTCGCCCGATTGCGAGATCGCGACCAACAGGTCGCCCGGGCCGATCAGCGGATCGCGGTAGCGGAACTCACTCGCGAGATCGACCTCGACGGGCAGGCGCGCGAGGCCCTCGATCATGAACTTGCCCACCAGGCACGCGTGGTGCGAGGTGCCGCAGGCGACGAGGAAGAGCTTGCGCACGGCGCCGACGTCGATCGCGACGCCGTCGAGGAACGCGTCGCCCTCGGCCGCCGAGATGCGCCCGCGCAACGTGTCGGTGACGGCGCGCGGCTGCTCGTAGATCTCCTTGAGCATGAAATGCGCGAAGCCTTCCTTCTGCGCGGCGGACGCCGACCAGGTGATCTCGCGCGGCTCGTGCGCGACCGGAGCGCCGCGCGCGTCGACCACGGAAAAGCCGCCCGCGCGCACCTCGGCTATTTCGTCGTCGCCGAGGAACACCACGCGCCTGGTCCAGGGCAGGATCGACGGGATGTCGGAGGCGACGAACGACTCTCCGTCGCCGACGCCCAGCACCAGCGGTGCGTCCTTGCGCGCGCAGAAGATCCGATCGGTGACGCCGTCGATGAGCACACACAGCGCCCAGATGCCGCGGACCTCGCCGAGCGCGCGGCGTATGCCGTCGAGCGGCTCGGCGCCGCTCGCGAGCGCGTCGTCGATCAGGTGCGCGACGATCTCGGTGTCGGTCTCCGACGAGAAGCGGTGCCCGGCGGCCTCGAGCCGCCGCCGGAGCTCGAGGTGGTTTTCGATGATGCCGTTGTGCACCACCGAGACGCGTCCGTGGCGGTGCGGGTGCGCGTTCTCGTCGGAGGGCCGGCCGTGCGTGGCCCAGCGCGTGTGCCCGATGCCGATGCGGCCGCGCGGGCGGTCGGCCCGCACGCGCTCGCGCAGGTTTGCGATCTTGCCCTTGGCGCGCACGATCGTGGCGCGCCCGTCGCCGTCCTGCACCGCGATGCCCGCCGAGTCGTAGCCGCGGTACTCGAGCCGGGAAAGCCCTTCGAGGAGGATGTCCGTCGCGTCGCGCGCGCCGACGTATCCGACGATGCCGCACATCAGTCGGCTGGGGCGATTCGCACCGGGCCGAACTCGCGCAGCGGCGCCTCGATCGCCTCGGCGTCGCCGACCACCGTCACGAGCACCTGGTCCGGGTCGAGGAAGCGCGCGAACGAGCGTGCCTGCGCCTCGCTCACGGCCAGCACGCGGCTGCGATAGGTGTCCCAGTAGTCGTCGGGGAGGCCATGCAGCTTCAGTTGCCCGACCATGGCCGCGACGTTCGCGGGCGTTTCGACCTGCGTCGGGAATAGGCCCGAGAGGTAGCCCTTCGCGTAGCCGAGCTCCTGCTCGGGCACCGGCTCGTCGCGGAAGCGCTTCATCTCCGCGAGGAACTCCTTCATCGCCTCGCCGACGACCTCGTTGCGGCAGTTGGCAAAAGCCATGGCGAAGCCGACGCCGCGGCGGCCCTCGAGCCGCGAGTACGCGCCGTAGGTGAGCGACTTCTCCTCGCGCAGGCGTAGGAACAGCCGCGCGGAGGCGCTGCCGCCGAGCACCTGATTGCCGACGACGTAGGGAATCCAGTCCGGATCCGCGCGGCGCACCGCGGGCGCGCCGAGGTAGAACGTGGCCTGCACCGACTTGGGGCGGTGGACGAGCACGATCGAGCGTCCCTTGGGCGCCGGCGGCGGAGGCGGTGGTTCGAGCGCGGCTGTGCCCGAGCGTTTCCACGCGCCGAAGGCCTTGGTTGCGGCCGCCTCCACCTCCGCGGCGACGACGTCGCCCGCCACGATCAGGAAGGCGTTTCCCGGCGCGAAGTATCGTTCGTGGAACTTCGCCAGGTCGGTTTTCGCGATGGCTTCGAGCGACGCCTTGGTCGGCCCGACGTGCGCGTAGGGGTGCCCCGCGCCGTAGAGGCTCTCGAGGAAGGCGCGCCGGGCGAGGTAGCCGGGGTCGGTGAGGTTCTGCTGGAGATCGGAGAGCGACTGCTTGCGCACCTTGTCGATGGCGTCTTTGGGCAGCGACGGCGAGGTCGCGACATCGGCGACGAGCGCGAGCGCCAGCGGCAGATGATCGCGCAGCACCATCGCGCGGATCGTGATGCGGTCCTCGTCTTCACTCGCGCCGATCTCTCCGCCGACGTGTTCGATCGCGTCGACGATCTCGGCGCGGCTGCGCGTCGTCGTCCCTTCGAGCAGCATGTCGGCGAGGAAGGCAGCGAGGCCCGGTCGATCCGCCGGATCGGCGGCGCCGCCGGCGCGCAGCGTCAGCGTCACGTAGACCACCGGTAGCGCGTGGTGCTCGGCGACGAGCAGGTCCAGGCCGGTCGGCAGCGTCGCGCGCACGATCGGCGGAAACGCGACGTCCTTGGGTGGCAACGGGGCGGGCGGCGCTTCGCGCGCGAGCTCGGGCGACGCGGCGGTCGGTGTCGGTGCGGTGGGACGGGTCGGTGGCATCTGGGGGCCTCCACAGGCCGTCAGCGCGAGAAGCTTGACGATGCTTCGAAGCTTCATTCCGCCTTCGGCACGATCTCGAGATACGTGCGGTTCTTCGCGTCGAGGTATTGCGCCGCGACCCGCTTGACGTCGTCGAGCGTCACGCGCTGGTAGCGGTCCGGCTCCGCGAGCAGGAGCGCCGGATCGCCCCAGTAGACCGCGTACTCGGCGAGCCGGAGCGCCTTCGAGAGCGAGCCCTGCAGACCGAACGTGAAGCGCGCACGGATGCGGTTCTTGGCCTTCTCGAGCTCGCGCTCGGTCGCGCCGCCCGCGCGGATAGCGTCGATCTCCGCGAGAACCAGGTCGCGCACCTCGGTGGCGGCGGCGCCCTCGTTGCAGATCGCCCAGACGTTGAAGAGATCCGGGCCGCGCCGATCGTCGCGATCGATCGAAATCGAGTTGGCGACTTTCTTTTCGTCGACGAGCTTGCGGTAGAGGCGGCTCGACTTGCCGTCGCCGAGGATGGTCGAGAGCACCTCGAGCGGATAGGCGTCGGCGGAGCGCGACGGCGGGATGTGCCACGCGAGGAAGAACGCCGGCAGGCGCGCGAGCGGGTCGTCCATCGCCTCGGACTTCTCGGCGGTCTGCGGCGGCTCGACGATCTCGCTGCGCGGAGGTTCGCTGCCGCGCGGGATGTCGCCAAAATGCTCCTTGACCAGCGCGAGCGCCTCGGCCGGCACGAAATCGCCCGCGATCGAGACCAGCGCGTTGTTGGGCGCGTAGTAGGTGCGGAAGAACTGCTGCACCGCTTCGATCGGCGCCGCGTCCAGATCGGCCATCTCGCCGATCGTCGAATGCTTGTAGGCGAAATTCTCGTAGGCGAGCTCGTTCATGCGCAGGAAGGCCTTGGCGTAGGGCCGGTTGTCGTAGCTCTGGCGCCGCTCCTCCTTGACCGTCTGCCGCTGGTTCTCGAAATTTTCCTGCGTGACGTGAAGCGAGCGCATGCGATCGGCTTCGAGCCAGAGCGCGAGCGACAGGTAGTTCGAAGGAACCTGCTCGAAGTAGTTCGTGCGGTCGCCGCTGGTCGTGCCGTTGACCACGCCGCCTACCCGCTGGACGAACTGGATGTGCCCGAACTTGGGGACGTTGCGCGAGCCTTCGAACATCATGTGCTCGAAGAGGTGCGCGAAACCGGTGCGCCCCGGCGGCTCGTCGCGCGAGCCGACGTCGTAATAGACGGCCACCGCCACCGTCGGGGCCGCGTGATCTTCGCAGAGCACCACGCGCAGGCCGTTTTCGAGCCGATGCTGCTCGATCGGAAGATTCAGTT
>JBBTFH010000268.1:0-9059 GCA_038041915.1 Myxococcota bacterium | reverse complement strand
GCACGGAGCGGTCCTCGAGCACGCGCAGCAGCTTGGCCTGCGAGCCGGGCGCCATCTCGGTGATCTCGTCGAGAAAGAGCGTTCCGCCGGCCGCCGCCCGGATGAGACCCACGCTGTCGCCCTGCGCGCCCGTGTAGGCGCCCTTGCGGTGGCCGAACAACTCCGCCTCGATGAGCTCCCTGGGAAGCGCCGCGCAGTTGACCGCGACGAAGGCGCGGTCCGCGTTGCCGGCGCACTCGTGCAGCGCGCGCGCCACCAGCTCCTTGCCGACGCCGCTCTCGCCCGTCACGAGCACGGCGCCGAGCCCGCCGGCCGCCGCGGCGACCTGCTCGTAAACGCGGCGGATCGCGTTGCTGCGACCGACGAGCCCGTGGAACGTCGATCGAGCCGCCGGCGCGCCGGCGAGACGGTCGGCCTCGCCCTCGAGCCGCCGCAGCCGCGTCGTCGTTTCCGCCTCGCGTCCCGCGAAGTACGTGCCGGCGAGCAGGATCATCCGCACGTGCGAAAGTTTGTCGAAGGTCAGGTACACGCCGGGGCCACGCAGCATGATCTTCAGGCGCGAATGGAAGAATTCCGCCGCGCTCTCCTCGAAGAGGTGCAGCGACGCCACGACCTCGGCGAACGGCACGCCGCGGTCGACGAGGTCCCGCGCGAGGGCGCGGACGTCTGCCTCGAAGCCTTCCATGTCGTCGTCGAGGAGATTGCGAACGATGGCGTCGATGTCGCGCCCGTAGATCTCGCGGAAGTCGGCCTCGCCGAGCGCCCGCGCCTCGCCGAAGTGATCGAGGTAGCGGCCATGCCAAGAGACCACCACCTCATCGCGGTGGTCGCGCAGGATCTCGAGGATGGGCCTCAGGTCGCGGATTTCCTCCCGCGTGAGCAGATGAAAGTAGCGCGTCTCCAAGCGGGCCACGGCTGTGCCCGTTGGGACTTCAAGTCGCGTGCCAGCGATGCGAACACCCGCGAGATCAAGGCCTTGCCGTCGCACCCTCCCGGCACAGCGGGCGCGGATCGGTCACCGCGCGGTCATAGGGCGTTACGGCACGGTTACGGGCGGGACCGTGCGGTGACGCGCGAGACCCCAACCGCGTGCCCCGCCGGGGGGCTGGCGTGCTGCCGCGGGTTGCCAGAAAGGCCTCGCCGGGGGGCCGGGAGACGTGGCCAGCGTGCCGGCGACGACATCGAGGTCCTGGCGGCGGACTACAGGGTGGCCTCCGGCCTGCTCCAAGACGCGCTCCGCTGCGAGTTCGGTGCCGCCGCGTGAGCCGTTCACGTTCTTCGTCGACCGCTCGCTCGGCGCGGTAACGGTCGCGAAGGTTCCCGCGGTTCGACGAGCACTGACCGGGCGTCTGAAGCGCGGAACCTTTACGGCATGCGCTGGGTGAGCGGGCCGAGGTAGTCCCGCTTGCCCACGTCCACGCCATTGTGGCGGAGAATCGCGTAGGCGTGCGTGAGGTGGAAGAAGAAGTTCGGAACGCCGTGCTCGAGGAAATAGTCGGCGCCGGACATTACTTTTCCCTCCCAGCGCGGCTGCGTGATGACGCGCGTGGCGGCGCTTTCGAAGTCCTTCGCCGCGAAGCCGTCGAGGTAGGTGACCACGGCGCGGACGCGCGCGCGCAGCTCATCCAGCGTCTGCTCGGTGTCGGGGTGCGACGGAGCTTCCTTGCCGGTCAGCCGCGCGGCCACGAGCTTCGCCGTGTCGCAGGCGATCTGCACCTGACGCGCGAACGCAAACTGATCCGGCGCCAAGCGGAGCGCGAGATAGACGCTCGTGTCGAACTTTTTCGTCTGCGCGAACGCGGCGGCCTTCTCGAGCCACGTGTCGAGTTGGCCGAGCATCTTCTTCATCTGAGTGATGGTTTCGAAGTACATGGCGCATCCTACGATAGAAGCAGCGCCAGATCCTCGCGCGTGAGATCGCGCAGGAAGGCGCGGTCCTCGTGGAGGATCGCGTCGGCCAGCGCGCGCTTGCTGCCCTGCAGCTCGAGCACCTTCTCCTCGACGGTGTCGCGCGCGACCAGGCGGTAGGCGAAGACGGGGCGGGACTGGCCGATGCGGTGGGCGCGATCGACCGCTTGCGCCTCGACGGCGGGGTTCCACCACGGGTCGAGCAGGAAGACGTACTCGGCGGCGGTGAGGTTCAGGCCGAGGCCGCCGGCCTTGAGGCTGACGAGGAAGAGCGGGCAAGCGGGATCGCCCTGGAAGCGCTCGACGCGCTCGGCCCGATCGCGTGTCTTTCCGTCGAGGTACTCGTAGACGACGCCCTCGCGATCGAGCTGCGCGCGCACGATCGCGAGCAGGCTGGTGAATTGGGAGAACACGAGCGCCTTGTGCCCTTCCTCGATCACCTCGCGCAGGCGCGCCATGAGCACCTCGAGCTTCGAGCTGGTGCCGTCACGCAGCGTCGCGTCGACCAGCCCGCCGTGGCACGCGGCCTGACGCAGCCGCAGCAGCGCCTCGAGCACGTTGAACTTGGTGCGGCCCCATGCGCGCGCGCCGCCGAGCAGCGTGCGGCGGTAGTGCGCGCGGAGCTCGTCGTAGCGACGGCGCTCGTCGGCGTCGAGCTCGACGGTGATCGTCTGCTCGGTCTTTCGCGGCAGCTCGGGCGCGACCTGCTCCTTCGTCCGTCGCAAGATGAAGGGCCGCAGCGCGCGCGCGAGCAGGCGGCGCGTGGCCTGGTCGAGCTCGCCGCCGGAGCCGATGGCCGGGCGAAAGACCGCGGCGCCGCCGAGCAGCCCGGGGTCGAGGAATTCCATCAGGCTCCACAGCTCGCCCAGGTGGTTCTCGATGGGCGTGCCGCTGAGCGCGAGGCGGTGATCGCCGTGAAGCAACCGCGCGGCCTTGGCGGTCGCGCTCGCGGCGTTCTTGATCGCCTGCGCCTCGTCGAGGACGAGGTAGTCGAAGCGCGCGTCCTTGAGGAAGTGCGCGTCGCGCCGCAACGTTCCGTACGTGGTGAGCACGAGATCCGCGCCCTTCGCGACGGCGGCGGCCTCGCTCGCCCGAGCGACGCCCATATGCACGCGCACACGCAGTGACGGCGCGAAGCGCGCGGCCTCGGCCTGCCAGTTCCACACCAGCGAGCGCGGCACGACCACCAGCGATGGTGGCGCACCCTCGGCGCGGCGCGCTTCGAGGAGGGCGAGCAGCGTGACCGTCTTGCCCAGGCCCATGTCGTCGGCCAGGCAGCCGCCGAGACGGAATTTTCGCAGGAACGCCGCCCAGCCGAGCGCGACGCGCTGGTAGGGGCGCAACTCGCCGCAAAAGCCCGGCGGCGCCTCGATCGGCGCGACGCCGTCGAAAGAGTCGAGCTCGCCGCGCAGCCGCGCGAAGGCTTCGTCGCACGACGCGGATGGCTCGGCGGCGAGCAGCGCGTCGAGCAGCAGCGCTTGGCCGGGCTTGAAGCGCAGCGCGTCGCCGCGGGCCTCGCCGGCCCCGAGAACGATTCCGGCGCGAGCGAGCCACTCCTCGGGGAGCAGGCCGACGGAGCCGTCGCCGAGGCGCACGAAGCGCACTCCGCGCCGCGCCGCCGCGAGCAAGCGCGGCAGCGGCACGATCTCGTCGCCGTACTGCGCGCCGCCCGCCATCTCGAACCAGTCGACGCCCGACGAGACGGAGATGCGGACGGCGCCGGGCGGGCGGTAGACGTCGCCATCGGCCTCGACGTGCCAGCCGGCCGCGGCGAGCGCGGCCACGACGCGCGGCAGGCGTGACGACGCGAGCTCGAAGGCGTCGCCCGCGGCGTTGCGGTAGCGCGGCGCGCGGCGAACGCCGCTGGCGAGGAGCGCGGCCAGAGCCTCCTCCTCCGCGGCGCGATCACGCAGCACGACCCGTTTCTGCCCGTGCACGAAGACGCGGTCGCGGGTGTCGGAGGCGGCCACGTCCTGCCCTTCGTAGGTGAAGGAGACGTGCGCCTCGAGCGGGCGCGCATACGTGACCTGCCAGGCGGACTTGGGCTTCGCGATGCGCACGCGCGGGCGCGGGGCGGCGCGCGTCTCGACCGGGCGCAGCGCATCGGGCAGCTCGACGGCGCCGCCGCCGGGAACGGCGTGGAGTTGCTCGACGAAGGTGTCGGCGTCGCCGGCGGAGACGGATATCGGCCCGCTGCGACGAAGCTCGGCGATCCAGGCGAAGCCGGCGTCTCCGCCAAGGCGCGCGGCGAACCCACGCGCGAGCACGAAGCCGGTGGTGAAGACCGCGTCGGGTTCGGAGAGCGACAAGCGGTCTTCGCCCCGCTCGAAGAAGGCGGTAAGCGCGAACGCCTGGGCTTTCGGCTCGAGCCGCACGCGGAGCTTCCACGCCGCACCCTCGTCCCACAGAATCGGCCGAGGCGCGTCGCCGCCTTGCAGGTAGAGGCGCCCGGTCGCGGCGAGGCGCGGGAGCAGCAGTTCGATCAGCCCCTCGCCGAGCGCGAAGCGCCCGAGCGCGTGGTAGGGCGAGTAGTGGCCCTCGGCGCCGACGAGCGCCTGAAGAATCGCGCGGTCCGCGGGATCGACGCGCGCGATCTCGTCGCGTCGCATGCTGCGGAGATGGGGAGCGCCGGGCGTGCCGTCTTTCTTGCGCCGGCGTGACGCGAGCTGGAGCACCGCGACGCCGGCGTCGGCGACCTCCTCCCGGCAGTCGAGGAGGTAGAGCAGCTCGTCGTCGGAGCGCGGCATCGTCGTCGTCGGCGCATCGTGGTCGAGGGCTCGCAGCAGCGCGCGCCACGACGGCGTTGCAGTGCGCGGGGCGGCCCGCTGATCCTTGCCGGCGCGGCGCGGTGTCGGCACGAACTCGTCGTGGTCGAGGCCGCCATCCGCCAGCTCCGCCTCGGGCCCGACCAGGTGCGCGATCGCGGCCTGTCGGAGATCGCGCAGGTGCCCCTCCTCGTCGGCGATCTCGAGCACGGCCCACACGTGCTTGCACATGTGGCCGCCTTTGTAGTGCGGGCAGGAGCAGAGGGCGTCGGCCTCGCCGTCGACCGACGCGATTTCCACGCGGTACGGAGCGCTTCCGCGCACGGTCGCGTCGACCTGATGCTCGTCGGCGCGGAGCAGCGTGACGCGGCCTTGCGACGCGTAGGCGTAGCCCTTGGTGCGCGTCGCCCGATCGAAGCGATCGGCGAAGCGATGCGTCAGCGGCTGGTCGTCGGAGGAGTAGGCTCGCACGGGGACGAAGAGCGAGAGCGCGCTAGCGGCCCGCGACCAGCACGCGGCGCGACTCGCCGAAGCGGACGTGAATCTTGCGGTCGATCGTCACGCTTTCGACGACGCCGAGGCCAAAGGTCGGGTGGCGGATCGTATCGCCGACGCCGTAGATGGTCTCGAAGCGGTAGGGCTTGGCCGCCGACGGGTCGGGCTCGCGGAGCGGAACCACGGGCGCGGCCACCCGCGATCGCGCGGATCGCGCGGGTGCGCCCGGCCGCGACGCGCGCGCCCCGGAGCGCGCCCGCCGGGGCGCCGTGCGCTTCTTGCAATAGTTGCAGACGAACGCCGCCGCCACGCCGCCTTCGATCGCGGCGACCGTGTGGCCGCGCAGCGTCTTGCACGTCGTGCACTTCTGCTCGATCTCTTCCCCGACTCTTGCCATGGCGTAAGCCTACCAGCCCCGGAGAAAAGCGCACCCGCGGTCGCGGCCGTCCTGGCGCGACGGCGCCGCGAGCGTGCTAGATCAGTCTTGCTTGGCAAATCATGGCGGACGAGCTTCCACGCACGGGCAAAGGCGAGCGCGAAGACGCGCTGACCAAGGAGCGCCCGCGTACGCGCAAGCCGCGCCTCTACCGTGTGCTCCTGCACAACGACGACTACACGACCATGGAGTTCGTCGTGTTCGTGCTCGTGACCATCTTCCACAAGAGCGAACCGGAGGCGACGCATCTCATGCTTCAGGTGCACATGAAGGGGCTGGGCGTGGCCGGCGTCTTCACGCGCGACATCGCGGAGACGAAGGTCGCGCAAGTCTCGGAGACGGCGCGCGAGCACGGCATGCCGCTCCTTTGTACGATGGAGGCTTCGTAACGGAATGAGGCTGCATCCCGATCTGCAGGTGAGCGTGAGCTTCGCGCTCAGCGAGGCGGCCCGGCGTGGCCACGAGTTGGCGGGCGTCGAGCACCTGCTCTTCGCGCTGCTCCACGACGCGGACACGGCCGACGCCGTGCGCCACGGCGGCGGCGAGGTCGAGCGCCTCAAGGCGCGGCTCGACGCCTTCCTCGACGAGGCTGCATCAGCCCGTCCGACGGGACGCAAGCCGCCCAAGGTGGGCGGCTCGGCCGGCGAGGCGCCCGGTCCGACGCGCGGCTTCCAGCGCGTGATCTCGCGTGCCGTCGCGCACGTCGAGGGCGCGGGCAAGGAGGAGGTTCTCGGCCGCAACGTCCTGATCGCGATCTTCTCGGAGCAGGACTCGTTCGCGGCGCACTTCCTCGACGAGGCGGGCGCCACGCGCCTCGACGTCACGCGCTACGTCGCGCACGGAATCTCGAAGCTCGAGTCGGCGGGCGGCGGCGGCGAGGAACGGTCGCCCGGCGACCAGGACGCGGAGTCGGCCGCGCGCGGCGACGCTTCACCCGACGCCGAGGCGCGCGCTCTCGCGTCCTTCACCGTCGATCTCGCCGGGCTCGCCGCCTCGGGCGGGATCGATCCGCTGATCGGCCGCGAGCGCGAGCTTCTGCGCACGATGCACATCCTGGCGCGTCGCCGGAAGCACAACCCGCTCTACATTGGCGACGCGGGCGTGGGCAAGACCGCGCTCGTGCACGGTCTCGCGCTCCAGATCCATCGCAAGGAGGTTCCGGCCGCGCTCGCGAGCGCCGTGATCTACGCGCTCGACATGGGCGCGCTGCTCGCCGGCACGCGCTACCGCGGCGACTTCGAAGCGCGCCTCAAGGCGGTGCTGGGGGCGCTCGCCAAACGCCCCGAGGCGATCCTCTTCATCGATGAGATTCACACCGTCGTCGGCGCCGGCGCCACCAGCGGCGGCTCGATGGACGCGTCGAACCTGCTCAAGCCCGTGCTCGCCGCCGGCACGCTCCGCTGCATCGGCGCGACCACGTACCAGGAGTACCGCAACCACTTCGAGCGCGACCGCGCGCTCTCGCGCCGCTTCCAGCGCATCGACGTCGGCGAGCCGAGCGTCCCGGACGCGGTGAAAATCCTCGAAGGGCTGCGCCCGCACTACGAGAAGCACCATGATGTGCGCTACGCGCCCAAGGCGCTGCGTGGCGCCGTCGAGCTCTCCGCGCGCTACCTCCACGATCGGCGCCTGCCCGACAAGGCGATCGACGTGATCGACGAGGCGGGCGCGGCGGCGCGCCTCGCCGGCCGCGCGGGCGCGACGATCGGGGCGCGCGAGATCGAGGCGGTGATCGCGACGATGGCGCAGATTCCGCCGCGGCGCGTCTCGTCGAGCGACCGCGAGCAACTGCGCACGCTCGACGCCGAGCTCAAGAAAGTGATCTTCGGCCAGGACGGCGCCGTCGACAGCATCACGAGCAGCATCAAGCTCGCGCGCGCGGGGCTGCGCGCCGGAGAGAAGCCGATCGGCTCGTTCCTTCTGACCGGCCCGACCGGCGTCGGCAAGACGGAGCTCGCGCGCCAACTCGCGCGGCTGCTCGCGCTCGAGCTCATCCGCTTCGACATGAGCGAGTACATGGAGCGGCACACCGTCTCGCGCCTGATCGGCGCGCCGCCCGGCTACGTCGGCTTCGACCAGGGCGGGCTGCTCACCGAGGCCGTGAGCAAGACGCCGCACGCCGTGCTGCTGCTCGACGAGGTCGAGAAGGCGCACCCCGACGTGTTCAACCTGCTGCTGCAGGTGATGGACCACGGCACGCTCACCGACAACAACGGCAAGAAGGCCGACTTCCGCCACGTCATCCTGCTCATGACCAGCAACGTCGGCTCGCGCGATCTCGCGCGCACCGCCGTCGGCTTCGGCGAACGACTCGCCGGCGGTGAGGACGACCGCGCGTACCGCGACACGTTCTCGCCCGAGTTCCGCAACCGCCTCGATGGGCGCGTCACCTTCGCGCCGCTCGATCGGCGCGTGATGGAGCAAATCGTCGACAAGTTCATCGATGAGCTCCGCGCGCAGCTCGCCGAGCGCCGCGTGACCGTGACCGTCACCGACGCCGCGCGCGTCCACCTGGCCGAGAAGGGCTACGATCCGCACTTCGGCGCCCGCCCGCTCGCGCGCGTCATCGAGGACACGATCAAGCGCCCGCTCGGCGACGAGCTGCTCTTCGGTCGCCTCGCCAAGGGCGGCGCGGTCGTCGTCGACGTCACGGACGGCAAGATCGCGCTGCGCTAGGGCGCCTCAGCCCGTCCGGCAGGACGCCGTCGCCTACACTCGCTCGAAGCCGAGGTTGGTCTTCTCGAAGTGCGCGTCGTCCGTGAGGACGCGATCGATCCCGAGCTCCCGCATGAGCGCGAACGACGTGCAGTCGGTGAAGGACAAGCGGCGCAACTGCGCGTAGCGGCCGAAGAGCTTCCACGCCGCACGGTCGCGCGCGTCGTCGATCCACTCGAGGCGCAGCGCGCCGCCCGCCACCAGCGCCCGCACGTCCTCGCCGAAGGCCAAGGCGACCCTCACGCCCGCGGCCATGCGGATGCCGGTGAGCGACTCGTCGAGCACATAGTTGCTCGTCACCGGCCCGGCGCCCGCGGCGAGTTGCGCGCGCATCCGCGCCGTGGCGGCGTCATGGTACGGATCCCGCCGATCGGCGAGCGCACGATAGGCCCAGGTGTCGACGAAGAAGAGCGACCGGGCGTTCAACGGTAGATCTCGTCGTGGTCGTTGGGCCGACCCGTGCCCGAGTAGTAGCCGCCGCACAGGCGCTGCCACGCCTCGTCGACCGATCGGCCGGCGGGCTCAGGGTCGTGTGCCGCGACGTACGCTTCGACGGCCTCACGGACGACGGTCGCCTGCGAAACCTTGCGCAGCTTGGCGATGCGCTCGAGGCGCGTCTTCTGTCCCGGCTCCAAGTAGGTGTTCAACGCTTGCTTAGACATGAGTGCTACCGGTAGCTACCACTCTTCGGGTCGGCGTGCAACCGGCCACTCGGGCGCGTCGACCGACGCGATCCGGTC
>JBBTFH010000267.1:7192-9122 GCA_038041915.1 Myxococcota bacterium | reverse complement strand
AAGCTCGCCGAGAGCACCACGACGGCGGACTACCTCCGCGGACTCGGCAAGGCGAAGCGGCTGCCGAAGACGGTTAAGGTCGAAGTCGAAGCCGCGTAGCGTCGCCCCTCCCCGAACGCTTCTCCGACTACTTGGATGAGCCCCTCCGCTAAGCCTCGCCGGGCAGACTTCCTATGCCTCGAGCGCTGAACGTTGCGCGAGGTCGGGCCGCGCGGGCTCACGGCGACCTCTGTTAACATCGTGACCGCTTGCTCCGCCCGTCCGCACGCGCGCTGCCGCTCGCCCTCGCACTCCTCGCCGGCTGCGAGCCGACCGGCCCTTCGGGGGTTCCCGCCGATCGCACGCTGACGGTCGCGCTCGCCGTCGATCCCATCAGCCTCGACCCGGCGGACGTGACCGACGCCGAAGCGGTGTACGTGACCGAGCAGATCTTCGAGCACCTCGTCCGCTACAAGCCGGGCACGACCGAGATCGAGCCGGCGCTGGCGACGAGCTGGGACGAATCCGAGGACGGCACCGCCTGGACCTTCCATCTGCGGCCGGGTGTTCGCTTCCACGACGGCGTGCCGCTCGACGCCGATGCGGTCGTCTTCTCGCTGGAGCGCCAGCGCGACCCGGCGCATCCCCAGCGCTGCAAGACCTGCCCCTACTGGGAATCGATTTTCCGCAACATTCAGCGCGTCGAGAAGGTGGACGCGATGACGGTGCGGCTGGTCATCGATCGGCCGCACGCGCCGTTCCTCGCCAACCTGGCGATGGCGGCGGTCAGCATCGTTCGACCGAGCGCCGGGAGCCGGCCGGGCGCGGGCGCTTTCGCGACGCAGCCCGTGGGCACCGGGCCGTTCCGCTTCGTGCGCTGGATTCAGCGCGATCGCCTCGTCCTCGAGGCGAACGAGTCCTACTGGGACGGCGCACCGCGGATCCGCCACCTGGTCTTTCGCATCGTGCCCGACGCGCGCGCGCGCCTGGTCGGCCTCGAGAGCGGCGCCATAGACGTCGCGCAGAACCTCGATCCGTCGGACCTCCGGTTCGTGCCGCTGCACCCGGACTTGCGCACCTACCGCGCGGCCGGCGTCAACGTCGCCTACCTCGCGATGAACACGCGGCGGCCACCGTGGAACGACGTGCACGTCCGCCGCGCTGTCAACCACGCGATCAACCGCGAGGCGATCGTCAAGCTCATCTACCAGGGCTTCGCCAAGCTGGCGAATGGCCCGCTGCCGCCGTCGATGTGGGGCTACCGAGCCGGTCGCGGCTACGACTACGATCCGGCCCGCGCGCGCGCGCTGCTGGGCGAGGCGCGCCCGAGCTTCGCGAAAACGCCTCGCCTGCTGGTCATGGACTCGCCGCGGCCGTATCTGCCGAGTCCGGAGCGCGTCGCGCGGATCGTCGCGCGCAACCTCGCCGACGTCGGCGTTCCCGTCGAGATCGCGGTGCTGCCGTGGGAGGAGTACCGGCGGCGGATCGGCATCGGCGACCACGATCTGTGCCTCTACGGCTGGATCGGCGACAACGGCGATCCCGACAACTTCCTCTACGTCCTGCTCGACCGCGACAACGCGGCCCCGCCGGCGCTCAACGTCGCCTTCTACGACAACGCCGAGCTGCACGGCCTGCTGGTGTGGGGCCGCGAAACCTCCGAGCGCGCCGAGCGCGAGCGCCTCTACCAGCGCGCGCAGGAGATCATCGAGGAGGAGGCGCCGTGGGTGCCGCTCGCGCACGCCGAGGTGACGGTCGCCGCGCGCAAGGAAGTGCGGGGCATCGTCGTCGATCCCGACGCCACGTCCGACTACGCGCGCGTCTTCAAGACGAGCGACGAGGCGAAGCCGTGAAGCTCGGCTTCAAGATCGGCGGCCTGTTGCTCCTCGCGTCGACCTCGGCCGTGGGGATGGCGAGCGTCGCCGGCGTCGGCGTGCTCTTCCGCAGCCAG
>JBBTFH010000267.1:0-7092 GCA_038041915.1 Myxococcota bacterium | reverse complement strand
TCGAGCCGGCCGCGGGAAGCATCGTCGTGCGCTCGGTCGCTCCGATGCTCGACGAGAGCTTCGGGCTGCGCGGCGCCGTCGCCTTCTCGACGCCGCTCGACGCCGGCTTCGCCGACCTTCTGCGCGGGGTCGTCGGCGCCCACGTGGCGTTTTACGCCGGCGCCCGCCGCTCGGCCTCGACCTTCCTCACGGCCGACGGAACGCGCCTGCCCGGCTTCCTGCTGCCGCCCGGGCTCGAGCGTACGCTGGCGGACGGGCGCACGCGCTTTGGACAGGCGACGGTCGAGGGCCGCGGCTACGAAGTGGCGGTCGCGCTGCTCCAGTCGATCGAGGGCAGCCGCATCGGGCTCATAGCCGTCGCCGTGGATCGCCAGCCGTTGGTCGAAGCGCAGCGGCACGCGCTGCGCTCGCTGCTGCGCGGCAGCGCCGCGGCCTGCCTGTTCGCGCTGGCGCTCGGAATCGCGTTCTCGCGCGCGCTCACGCGCCCGATCGCGCGCCTGCAGGAGAGCGCCTCGGCGATCGCGCGCGGAAACCTCGACGAGCCGATGCCGCGCACCGGTCGCGACGAGATCGGCGCGCTCGCGTCGTCGTTCGCGGCGATGGCCGAGTCGCTGCGCGTCGAGAAGGCGAAGGAGACGCGCCGCAAGGAGGATCTCGAGCGCGAAATAGCACTCGCGACCGCCGAGCTGCAGGTGCAGAAGCAAAGGGCCGAGGAGCTGGCCGTCACCGACGGCTTGACCGGGCTCGCCAACCGCCGCCGCTTCGACGACCAGATAGCCAACGAGATCGATCGCAGCGGCCGTAGCCTCTTACCCGTCTCGCTGCTGATGATCGACGTCGATCACTTCAAACACTACAACGACGCGCACGGCCACCCGGCGGGTGACGCGGTGCTGCGCGGGCTCGCGGAGATTCTTCGCGGCGGGCGCCGCCGCACCGACGTGGTCGCGCGCTACGGCGGCGAGGAGTTCGCCATCCTGCTCCCCGACGTCGGCAAGGAGGTCGCCGAGAAGCTCGCCGAGCAGGTACGGGCGCGCACCGAGGAGGCCGGCGTGGTGACGATCAGCGTCGGCGTGGCCACCTGTCCCGCCGACGGGGCCGAGCCGGGCGCGCTGGTGAGCGCGGCCGACGAGGCGCTCTACCAGGCGAAGAGGAGCGGCCGCAATCGCGTGGCACGTTACACCCCGTCGGGTGGCCCGCCGCGGACTGGAGGAGAAACGACATGATGCGAATCGGCGTCATCGGAGCGGGAGCCTGGGGCACGGCGCTGGCGCGGCTGCTCGCGCGCGCCGGGCACGACGTGCTGCTGTGGGCCTACGAGCGCGAGGTCGTCGAGTCGGTCGCGCGCGTCCACGAGAACACGTTGTTCCTGGCCGGCGTGACGCTGCCGGACTCGCTGCGCGCGACCGGCGACATCGCGGAGGCGGTGCGCGAAAAGGACCTGCTCGTCGAGGTCGCACCGTCGCACGTCGTGCGCAGGGTCATGGCGCAGGCGGCGCCGCACATCGACGGCGAGCCGCTCATAGCGATCCTGACCAAGGGGCTCGAGAACGACTCGCTCGCGACGATGGACGAGGTGCTCGCCGACGTGCTGCCGGCGCGGCTGCACGGGCGGCTGTGCGCGGTGTCGGGGCCGTCGTTCGCGCGCGAGGTCGCGCAGGACATGCCGACGGTGGTGGTGGCGGCGGCGCGCGATCCGGGCGTCGCGGCGGACGTGCAGCGCGCGCTGGCTACGGATCGTTTTCGCGTCTACACGAGCGATGACATCGTCGGCGTCGAGCTCGGCGGCGCGCTCAAGAACGTGATCGCGATCGCGGCCGGCGCCTCCGACGGGCTGGGCTTCGGCCACAACACGCGCGCGGCGCTGATCACGCGCGGCCTGGCCGAGATCGCACGCCTCGGGGCGCGCAAGGGCGCCAACCCGCTGACCTTCGCGGGGCTCGCCGGCATGGGCGACCTCCTGCTCACCTGCACCGGCGAGCTCTCGCGCAATCGCACTGTTGGCTTCGAGCTCGGCCGCGGCCGCAAGCTCGCCGATCTGCTCGGCGAGATGCGCGTGGTCGCCGAGGGCGTGAAGACGGCGAAGGCCGCGCGCGAGCTCGCGCGCAAGGTCGGCGTGGAGATGCCCATAGTCGAGCTCGTCTACCGCGTGCTCTACGAGGACATGCCGGCGCCGGACGCGGTGAACGCGCTGATGCAGCGGCCGCTCGGCGCGGAGCGTGGGGCCGAGGCGACGTGAAGGTCGGCCTGCTGCTCGACGAGAAGTTCCTCGACCACCACGCGCCGGCGGGGCACCCGGAGCGCGGCGAGCGGCTGATCGCCATAGGCCAGGCGCTCGCGGGCGAAGGCCTGGTCGCGCGCACGAAGGCGCTTGCGCCGCGGGCCGCGACCGAGGAGGAGCTGCGGCGCGTGCACCGCGGCGATTTCGTCGATCGCCTGCGGCAGATCGTGCCGGGCCGCGCGGGCCAACTCGATGCGGACACCTACTTTTCGCCCCGGAGCTGGCAGGCCGCTACCCTGGCCGCGGGCGCCGCCGTCGACATGGCGCTTGCGGCGCGCGCGGGAGAGATCGAGGCCGGCGCGGCGTTCGTCCGCCCGCCCGGGCACCACGCCGAGCCCGGGCGCGCGATGGGCTTCTGCCTGCTCAACAACGTCGCGATCGCCGCCGCCGCGGCGCGCGCCGCCGGCACGGAGCGCGTCGCGATCGTCGATTGGGATGTGCACCACGGCAACGGCACGCAGCGGGCGTTCTGGGCCGATCCGCGGGTCCTGTACGTGTCGCTGCACCAGTTCCCCTACTACCCGGGCACGGGCGATGCCGACGAGATTGGCGAAGGCGCGGGCCGCGGCGCCACGGTCAACCTGCCACTGGCCGCCGGCATGGGCGACGCCGAATACCTGTACGCGTTCGACGAGGTGGTGAGCCCGGCGCTCGCGCGGTTTCGTCCCCAACTCGTGCTCGTCTCCGCCGGCTTCGACGCGCACGCGCGCGATCCGCTGGGCGGAATGCGCGTGACCGAGGAAGGTTTCCGGCAGATGACGCGGCGCCTGGTCGCGACCGGCGTGCCGGTCGTCGCGGTGCTCGAGGGCGGCTACGATCTTGGCGCCCTCGCGCGCTCGTCGGTGGCGATGGTGCGCGAGCTGTGCGAGCCGGGCGCGCTTTCGCCGCCCGCGGGCGAGCCGTCTTTGCTGGTCGTGCGCGCCGTCGATCGCACCAAGGCGGCTCTCGGCGGGACGTGGAAGCTCGGAGGCTCGCCGTGACGCGACGGCGCCGCAGCCCCTGCAACCGCGACGGCTGCAACCGCAACGGATTGACCGCGGGCGTTGTTGTACGTATCGTATGTACATGAAGGTTCTTCCGATCGGCGACGCGCGGCGGAGGCTGCCCGAGCTGGTGCGCAAGGTGGCGGCTGGTCATGCACCGATCACGATCGGCCTCCGGGGCCGTCCACAGGCCGTTCTGGCCAGTCCGGCGGCGGTTCGCACCGACGCCACCCGGCGGCCGCTGGTCGGGCTCGTCACGCTCGTCGGCTCCGCGGACGCTCTCGACCGCGAGGGAACGCGGCTGCGCGGGGAACTCGAAGCCTCGCTTGACCGCACGGCCCGCTCGATCGAGGAAGCGCGCGCACGGACGCGACCGCCGCGGTGAACCTCGTCACGGACACGCACGCTCTGATCTGGTACCTGGCGGGCCAGCACCGCCGCCTGTCCCCGCGGGCCCGACGGGCATTCGAGGAGGCCGACGCCGGGCGCCGCACGATGCATGTGCCCGCGGTCGTGCTGGCCGAGATCGTCCTGCTCGAGCAGCGCGGACGGCTGCGTGTCTCGTACGCCGAACTGCGGCAGCAGATTGCGCTGCGGCAGGGATTCCCGATCGAGCCGCTCCTGGCCGAGGATGTGGACGAGGCGCGTGCGCTGGGCGACCTTCCGGATCCATTCGACCGCCTGATCGCCGGCACCGCCGTCCGCCTGGGCGTTCCGCTCCTCACGGTGGACGAGACCATCACGGCGAGCGGCCGGGTACCGACCTTCTGGTGAACGCGGCGCGACTCGTGATGGTTCCGAAGCCCCGATGCGATTGAACTGCTCCCGGGTTCCGCCTATCCTCCGCGCGCCATGACGGACGCGCACATGATCATCGGCGGCGAGAAGGTCGCCGCGGCTTCGGGGCAAACCTACGACGACCTCAATCCGGCCACGGGAGAGCCGATAGCGCGGGTCGCGAAGGGCGGCGCCGAGGACGTCGATCGCGCCGTGCGGGCGGCGCGCGAGGCGTTCGAGCGCGGGCCGTGGGCCCCGGGCGGCAAGATCGACGGCGTCGAGCGGGGAAGGCTGCTCTGGGCGCTCGGCGAGAGGGTGCGCGCTGCCGCCGACGAGCTGGCGGCGCTCGAAACGCGCGATTCGGGCAAGCCCATCCGCGACACCAAGAGCGTCGACGTGCCGATGGTCGCCGAGTGCCTGCAGTACTTCGCCGGTTGGGCGTCCAAGATCTACGGCGACGTCGTGCCGGTGCGCGGGCCGTTCCTGAACTACACGCGGCGCGAGCCGATCGGCGTGGTCGGAGCGTTGGTGCCGTGGAACTTTCCGATCCTCATGGCGGTCTGGAAGATCGCGCCCGCGCTCGCGGCCGGCAACACGATCGTGCTGAAACCCTCGCGCGAGACGCCGCTCACCGCGCTGCGCCTGGCCGAGCTGGCGATCGAAGCGGGCTTCCCGCCGGGCGTGCTGAACGTGCTCACCGGCTTCGGCTCCGACGTCGGCATGGGCCTCGTGCGCCATCCGGGCGTCGACAAGATCGCGCTCACCGGCGGCACGGCGACCGGGCGCGAGGTGATGCGCGAGGCGGCGGGCACGCTCAAGCGCGTCTCGCTGGAACTCGGCGGCAAGTCGCCCAACCTCATCTTCGCCGACGCGGATCTCGACAAGGCGGCGCGTGGGGCGCTGGCGGGCGTCTTCTACAACCAGGGCGAGATCTGCACCGCCGGCTCGCGGCTGCTGGTCGAGAAGTCGATCCACGACGCGCTGGTCGAACGTCTCGCCGACGGCGCGAAGAAGTGGACCGTGGGCGATCCGATGGACCCCAGGACGCGCATCGGTCCGATGGTCTCCCAGGCCCACATGGAGTCCGTGCTGCGCTACGTCGAGATCGGGCGCGGCGAGGCGCGCCTGGTCACCGGCGGCGCGCGCGTCGGCGACAAGGGCTACTTCGTCGCGCCGACCATCTTCGATGGCGTCGCGCCGACGGCGACGATCGCGCGCGAGGAGATCTTCGGGCCCGTGCTCTCGGTGATCCCTTTCGACGACCTCGAACAGGCGATCACGATCGCCAACGACAGCGAGTACGGCCTGGCCGCCGGCGTCTTCACCCGTGACGTGGCCAAGGCGCACGCCGTCGCGCACCGCCTGCGCGCGGGCACCGTCTGGATCAACACGTACAACGTCTTCGACAATGCTTCGCCGTTTGGCGGCGTCAAGCAGTCGGGTTTCGGCCGCGAGATGGGCAAGGAAGCGATGGACCTCTACACGGAAGTGAAGAGCGTCTGGGTCGCGCTGAGCTAGCCGTGGCGCTGGTCGAATACCGCACCGACGGCGGCCTCGCGATCCTCGAGCTTTCCGATCCGCCCGCCAACACCTACAGCTACGAGCTGATGCGCGCGCTCGACCACGGAATCCTGCGTGCGCGCATGGACGACGCGGCGCACGTGATCGTCGTTCGCGGCGCCGGCGACAAGTTCTTCTGCGCCGGCGCCAACATCAAGATGCTCTCGGAGGCCGAGCCGCGCTTCAAGTACTACTTCTGCCTGCACGCCAACGAGACGCTCTCACGCTTCGAGCAGACGCCCAAGCTCGTGATCGCCGCCATCAACGGCCATTGCGTCGGCGGCGGCTTCGAGATCGCGCTCGCGTGCGATCTGCGGATCGCGCGCCGTGGCGGCGGCAAGGTGGGGCTGCCCGAGACTAAGCTCGGCGTGCTGCCCGGCACCGGCGGCACGCAGCGGCTCGTGCGCCTGCTCGGGCGCCCGCGCGCGCTTGAGCTGATGGCGACCGGCGCGCTGGTCGACTTCGACGAGGGACAGCGGCTGGGTCTGGTCGATCACGTCTTCGAGTCCGACGGCTGGTGGGAGCGCGTCCTCGATTACGCGCGCCAGTTCGTGCCGCCACGCGCCGCGCCGCTGGCGATCGGCGCGATCAAACGCGCGGTCGTCACCGGCGCCGAGCTGCCTTTCAACGACGCGCTCGCGCTCGAGCGCGAGCTCCAGCAGCAGCTCTTCACCAGCGAGGACGCGCGCGAGGGCATCGCCGCCAACCTCGAGAAGCGCGCGCCCGTGTTCAAGGGACGCTAGCGATGCCGGCCACGATCCCCAAGGAGCGCATCGAGGCGCTGACCGGCAAGAAGGTCGAAATAGCCACGCGCGGCTGGCACCACGTCTGCGGCATCCTCGAGGGCGCCCGCGGCGATCGCCTGGTCGTGCGCGTCGTCGGCCGCGAGCTTCTGATCGATCGCTGGGCCGTCATCTCGATGAATGAAGCCGTCCCGGAAGAGGCCGAGTTCGTCAAGTAGCGGCGTCCGTTGAGCCCGTCCGGCCGTGGGACTCCAAATTGATTTGGTGTGATCCCCTCTCCCAAGGGGAGTATCCCCGACGGCAAGTAACATCAGGCGCCGCTCTCGGCGTGCGGCCGCCTTCGGGCCGCCACGCGTGGTGTCGCGCCGCCATGTGGTCAGGCGCGGCGCTTCCGGCCTATGCTGAGACCCTCAACTTGCCGCGGGGGAACACCATGCGCTTCGTTCGCCTTCTCGCATCGCCTGCGCTCGTGGTCGCTTGCTCCTCCAACGAGCAGCATGCGTCGTACGGAGATCCCGACTACGACGATCCCACGCTCGGCGTCGGCGCGAAGTGCACGCAGGACGCCAAGGACGCCGAGTGCCGGCCTGGCCTCGCGTGCGTCGACGGCGCGTGCGCGCCCGCCGGGACGACCGCGTCGTGCGGCGGCTGTGTGATCTCCGCCGAGTGCGGCGAAGGCCTCGCGTGCGCCCCGAACCTCGGCGCGTGCCCGGCGGGCTGCGAGGACACCTGCGATCTGAACGCGCTC
>JBBTFH010000266.1:19297-21464 GCA_038041915.1 Myxococcota bacterium | reverse complement strand
CGGGCGCCGGAGCCGCGGGCGCGGCGGCGGGCCCCGGAGCCGCGGGCGCGGCGGTGGCCGGAGCGGCCGGCTGCTGCGCGGGCTTGGAAGCCGCCGGCGCGGTAGCCGCGATCGCCGGAGCCGCCGCACCGGAGGGCTTGGGAGCCGGCGCGGCTCCTTGCGCGAGGGCGGAGAGTGGAAGTGCGAGCGCCGTAACGAGAAAGCGAAGAGATGCCGTCATGATCCTCCCCCGGTGTGTCAGGTCGCCGTTTTTATCCACGTGGCGAAAAAAGTCAATACTGTTGCTGTGGAAAACTTTCGTGCGGCGCACGCTATCACGACTCGTGCGCCTCCGCGCGCCCGATGAGCTTCCATAGATCTTCCAATATCTCGGCCGTGCCCATGCCGGTTGCCCCGGACGTGCGGTGCAGCGCGATGCCGCGCTCGCCCAGACGGCGCTCAAGCTCGCCCGCGCGCTCGGCGACCTCGGGCCGATCCATCTTGCTCACGGCGACGATCTCGGGAAGGGCGGCCAGGGCCGGATCGTGCAGCGCGAGCTCGCGCCTGACCACGTCGTAGTCGGCGAGCGGATCGCGGCCTTGCGGCTCAGCGTCGAGGACGTGCAGAAGGGCGCGCGTCCGCGCGAGGTGGCGCAGGAAGCGATCGCCCAGGCCGTGGCCCGCGTGCGCGCCCTCGAGCAGGCCGGGGACGTCGGCCATCACGAAGGAGCGTCCGCCTACGAGCGCGACGACGCCGAGTTGCGGCACCAGCGTCGTGAAGGGGTAGTCGGCGATCTTGGGCCGCGCGCTCGAGACGCGCGCGAGGAAGCTCGACTTGCCGGCGTTGGGAAAGCCCACGATTCCTACATCGGCGAGAAGGCGCAGCTCCAAGAGCAACGCGCGCACCTCGCCCGGAGTTCCCGATTCGGCGAAGCGCGGCGCCTGGCGGGTGGCGGTCGCGAAGTGCCGGTTGCCGCGGCCACCCTTTCCGCCGCGCGCGGCGACGAAGCGCGCGTCGGCCGTCGAGAGGTCGGCGAGCGCGTCTCCGCTCCCGGCGTCGCGTACGATGGTGCCGACCGGCACGCGCAGGACGAGATCGGCGCCGCGATGGCCGTATTGATCCTTGCCGCGGCCATGCTCGCCGGCCTGGGCGGCGTAGTGCCGCCGGTACTTGAAGTCGAGCAGCGTGTGCAGGCCGGGATCGGCGAAAAGCACGACGTCGCCGCCGTCGCCGCCGTCGCCGCCGGAGGGACCGCCCTTGGGTATGAATTTCTCTCGGCGAAACGCGGCGGAGCCATCGCCGCCGTCGCCGGCCTCGAGTTGAATGCGTGCTTCGTCGATGAAAGCGGACATGGACGAATGGGCGGCTGGGCGGCGCGGGAGGGCGGCGAGCGCCGCGAGGTCGAACCTAAGCTGAAGCGGCCGCGGCCACGGGAGGCGACTCGACCCGAGCGTGGGTACGGCCGCGGGCGCGCTCGTAGTGGACGACGCCGTCGATCAGCGCGAACAGGGTGAAGTCGCGGCCGAGGCCGACGCCGGCGCCCGGATGGATGCGCGTGCCGACCTGGCGGACGAGGATGTTGCCCGCGCGTACGAAGGTGCCGTCGGAGCGCTTGACGCCGCGGCGCTGGCCGCGCGAATCGCGACCGTTCGAGGACGAGCCCTGTCCCTTTTTGTGAGCCATGCCTGCCCTTCCTATGCCGTGATCGACGTGATCTTGATGGCGGTGAACGACTGGCGGTGACCGCGCTTGCGCCGATACCGCTTGCGCCGCTTGTACTTGAAGATGAGCACCTTGCGTGCGCGGCCCTGCTCGACGATCTCCGCGGTCACGCGCGCGCCGGCAACCAGGGGACGGCCGATGCGGACATCCGCTTCGCCGGCCGCGACGAGAAGGATGTCGGAAAGCTCGACCTTCTCGCCGACCTCGCCCGGCAGTTTCTCGACGCGAAGCGTTTCACCGTCGGTGACGCGATATTGCTTACCACCTGTACGAACCACCGCGAACATTCGGTTCTCCCATCTATAGATGAAGGCCGCACCCGGGCGATCGTGGGCGCGGAAGGATACTCAGGGCGGCTCGGGTGTCAAGCGTGGCTGGATCGTGTGACGCGAGCGACTGGACCATCGCGACACGGACACGCACGGCTACCAGGCCAGATCGACTTGCGCCGGTGACGAGGCCGAAA
>JBBTFH010000266.1:0-19197 GCA_038041915.1 Myxococcota bacterium | reverse complement strand
ACGGACACGCACGGCTACCAGGCCAGATCGACTTGCGCCGGTGACGAGGCCGAAACCGTGACTGGAATGACCTTGGTGCCGAGCTTCTCGTGCCAGACCTCGAGCTTGTAGGTGCCGGCGGAAACGTTGTCGATGCGGAAACGGCCGTCGGCGCCGGTGACGGCGGTGAGCGCGTGCGGCTTGACGACGATGTAGGCGGCCATCCACGTGTGACCCGCGTCGCACTTGAGCCTGACCACGCCTGTCTTGTCGAGCTTCTGGGGAATCTTCATGTTCTGAATTGGCATCGCCATGTTGAACTGCGTCACGTTCCCCACGTAGGCGTGCACGTTGTGAAGCACGGGGTCGGAGTTGTTGAGCTCGAGCTTTGCGCCGACCGGCGCCGTCTGCACGTGCGGCACGTAGCGGCAGTCCTTCTGATCCACGTGCACGACCTTGCCGCTCGACGACGTCGCCGGTGCACCTTCCACCGACACGACCACGTTGGCGAGGCTGCCATCGCTTGCCACGACGAGTGACTCGTCCTGGATCGGCTTCTTGCCGCAAACAGCGACATCCTTGGCCGCCTTGATCGTGGCGAGCTTCACGGCGCCCTTCGCAAAGGTGATCCGGCCCGTGATCGAGCCCGTTTCGGCCGCCCACGCTTGGTGTGCGAACAGCGGTGTCCCGATCTGGAGCAACAGCCCAATCATTAATTGTCGCATCTCATGCCTCCTTTTGGCCTCGTCAAGAGACTCTCGCAACGTGGCGATCCGTTACTCCCCCAGCGCGATGCCGTGTGGCTGAAGTGGCAGACGATCCGCGAGCAGCGCATCTTCACCGCTCGGCCCGAAGTCCATGACCACTTCCGACACCATCCACTCTGTCTCGGCGTCGAAGCGCCACACTCGCAGGTCGGGCGCCGACATGCCGGTCACAATTTCGAGCCGCTGTACGGTGTAATCGGAAACGTAGCCGCGCGCGCCGGAGCCCGCGCCGTCGTCGAACGTCATGTAGTGCGCGCCGGACCCGACGATCGCCGTGCCGCTTGGCGTCGGCGCCAGGGGGTCGTCGAGATCGTAGCGGCGCACCTCGCCGTAGCCCGAGAGCGCGACCCATAGAGTGTTGCCCGCAAGGTGGATGCCCCCCGGGCTCGCGACCAGATCGTCGGCGCCATCGATGTCGAGCGACGCGTCGTACCGGTACGCGCCGGTGGAATCGCGCGAGACCACGCCGAATTCCCCGGCCACCATGCAGCACACCAGGATGCGTCCTTGGGGATCGTTTGGGAAGAAACGCGCCTCCATGGGTCCCGTGCACACCTCGACCGTATCGGTGATCTCGTGGGAATCGAGGTCCCAGATTCGAACGGTGCTGCGCACGACCGGCGCGGGCGGGTCCGACGCGACCGAGGCGAGCTCCATCAAGTCCGTCGTGACGAGCCTCCCTCCTGCGAGATCGACGTCGATGCCGTGGGGATTGAGATCCGGCGGCGGCGTCGCCGGCCAAGCGTCCCCGATCGTGAGATCCGGCGCAATCTCGATCAGACCGCCGGGACTTTGGCCCGTGTCGCTTCCCATCATGGTTACTAGCACGCGCCCGTCGGGAAGGCACAGGAAGTCGTCGGCGACGCCCAGACCCGCTTCCGCGCCCTCTAGGGTGGCCTCGAGCGTCGGCGTTTCCGGCTGCGAGACGTCGAAGATGAAGATGCGCCCCGAGAAGAGGCCGCCGGCGAACAGGCGCGCGCCGCAACGCATGACATGGTGCGGCTCGTTGTTGGCCGAGTCGACATCGAGCACAGCGACCGCTCGGCGGGTCGCGAGGTCGACCGTCACGAGCACGTCGTTGCCGGGCGGCTTGTCCAGGCCATCACCCGCGCGTCGGGGCCCGGCCCACACATAGAGAAAACCCGTCTCGCCTTCACTCTCGGCTTCGGACTCGGACTCCATCGCTTCGCCCTGATCGCCGCGTCCCTCCAAGCAACCGAAGACCAGCGCGATCGCCGCGATTCGTTTCATTGCCCACCTCCCGCGAGCGCCGGCTCGAGGCCGACCAGCCGCCGCCACAATGACGGCCGAGCGAGCCCGCGCACGTAATGGACGAGGTCCCAGCGCCAAGCCTCCGCCATGCGCGCCTGCGCCTGCTCGTCGAGCGCGAAGTAGGCTTGCGCCGTGGGCTGCGCTTCCAGGAAGCGCCGGAGCGCAGCGCGTTCCGCCGCGCTCACATCGGAGGGAAGCTGCGCCAGGGACGAGACCGCCTCGCGCGTGACGATGGTCGATTGCAAGTAGGAAGGCATGGCGGCGCCGTCGAGCCCGGTGACGAGCGCCCGGTAGATCTCGCGAGCGTGACCGCCGCCTTTGAATACGCCATGGGTGAAGTCGGTGGCGCGAAGGGCTGCGCCCTCCTCGTTTTTGAGCGTGTGTGCCGACGGACCGCCACCGTCGCCGGCCACACCATGGCAGTCCCAGCACTTCATGACGAGATAGACAAACCTCCCGCGCGCCACGGATTCCGCCGAATCGGGCCGCGCGGCGAGGATCGTGATGGCCGTGCGGCTCGCCTCGGGCTCGGCGGCGAAGCGCGACGAGAAGCCTTCGATGAAGCGAGCCACTTCGTCGATGTCCCTGGGCGGAAGGAGCTCCTTCCAGGGCGGCATGATGGTGCCCGGAAGTCCCCGCTCGATGGTGCTCACGAGGTCGCGGTGAAGCGGAAGCTGACCGCTCAGCGTCGAGCGAAATCGGAAGACGCCGCGCGTGAAGTTGCGCGGCGCCGGCGAGCCGTAGCGGGCAGCCGTCGGCCCCTCGCCGTCGCCGCGCGCGCCGTGGCATGTCGCACAGTAGAGGCCGTATACACGCTCGCCGCGTGTTTGGGCCACCGCGAGCGCACCGGGCAGCAGGGCAAGAAGTAGCGTTTTGCGAATCCGCATGCGTCACTCTCCTATCGCGTAGAGGCTTCCGTCGTCGGAGCCCACGTAGATCGTCCCATCCGCGCCGATGGCGGCCGAACCGTTGGCGATCGGGCCGCCGGTTTCGAGCGTCCACTTGAGCTGCCCGTCGCAGTCGATCGCGTAGAGCTTCCCGTCGCGCGAGCCGACGTAGACCATGGCGTTCTCGCCGACCGTCGGCGATGCGTAGGAAATCGGCGCTCCCGTCTGGTAGTCCCACGCCTTCTCGCCGGTCGGACGGAGCGCGTACAGTTTGCCGTCGCGCGCGCCGACGAAGACGACGCCCGCTACGCAGCCGGCACCCCCCGTCGAGCGGCCGGGCGAGATCGCCGGCGACGAAACGATCGAGATGCCCGCGTCGAACTCCCAGAGCTTCGTGCCGTCGGGCGCGAGCGCGTAGAGCTTGCCGTCGCCCGAGCCGAAGTAGATCGTCCCGTCGTCCCCGATGGCGGGCGACGACTCGACGGGCCCGCCGGTTTCGAACTCCCACTGGAGCGTGCCGTCCACGCGAACGGCGTAGAGCTTTTGTGCCTCCTCGGAGCCCACGTAGATCGTGCCGTCCTCGCCGAGCGCCGGCGACGTGTGGCAGCCGCCCACGCGGAACGTCCAGCGCTCGGTGCCGTCCGGCGCGACGGCGTAGAGCAGGCCGTCGTGCGAGCAGAAGTAGATCGTGCCTTCGGGCGAGATCGTCGGCGAGCCATGCGTCTCCTCGCCCACCGGGAAGCGCCAGCGCTCCGTGCCTTCCGGGTTGATGGCGTAGAGGAAAAGGAGCCCGGACTCCTCGGACGCGGCGTAGAGCACGCCATCGCCGCGGATGGCGACGGACGTGTGTGTTTCGCCGATTGCCAGCTCCCAGCGAAGCGCGCCGTCGGGCGCGAGCGCACGGAGCATCCGGTCGTGCGAGCCGAAGTAGATCGTGCCGTCCGCCGCAATCGCGGGCGTGGAGTGGATCTCGCCGCCCGTCTCGAATGCCCACTTCAGCGTGCCGTCCGGCTTCGCCTGGAACGCGCTGCGACCGGTGTGGCGCGCGTCGTGCTGAAACATCGGCCAGGGCGCGGCTTCGGCCGGTGCGCAGGGGCTCGGCTCGAAGTCTTCGTGCGGGCACTCCTCGCCCGGCGGCTCGGGCAGCGCCGGCAGGCAACCGGTGGCGAGGACGAGCCAAAGACGGCGCATCACGGTGTGGCTCCTGCCGGCGGCAGCACGGCGATGCCGTGGACGCTGCCTTCGCCGAGGTCAATCGTCCCGAGCACTCGCCTCTCGCGAATGTCCACAACCGAGACTGCCGGCGAGTCCTGGAGCGTCAGGTAGGCACGGGTGCAATCGGGCGAGACGGCCACGAGCTGCGGCCGGCCGGAGACGGCCACGGAGCCCGTGAGCTCGAACGTGGTCGTATCGACAAACGCGAGCGATTCGGCCGTCGCGTTCGTCACGAGCAACTCGTTTCCGGCAAGGGCGAGGCCGTGCGGCTGCCGGAGCGTGCCACCGAACGTGAGCGCCGTGACGACCACGTCGGTCGTCGTGTCGATGATGGACAGCCGGTCGTCCAGCGGCTCGGTCTCGAAGACGAACCGACCGTCCTGCCGCGTGACGAGCCCCATCGAACCGCGGCCCGTCGGGATGCGCTGCAGCACCGCAAGCGTGGTCGCATCGACAGCCGAGACGCTTCCCTCGTCGCCGTTCGAGACGTAACCCTTCACGCCGGTGGGCGTGAACGCGACCTGCGCTGGGCCGTCGCCGACCGCCATCGTGCGCGTCGTCTCGTTCGTACCCGTGTCGATGACCGTCACGTCGTCGCTGCCGATGTTGGCCACCCATGCGAACCGCCCGTCGGGCGTCACGCGCACGGAGTGCGGTGTCACGCCCGCGCCCACGGTCGCGATCACGGCGCGACTCTGCGTATCGATCACGGACACGGTTCCGGGCTCGACCGGCGAGCTCAGATTCGCCACGTAAGCCAGGCGGCCATCGGGAGTGAACGCGAGGTTGTGCGGCGCGCGCCCGACGGGGATCGTATCCTGGATGTGGACGAGGTCGGTGTCGTGCGGGTGCACGACGAAGATGGCGTCCACGCCTTCGGCCTGGTTGGCGACCCACACGGTCCAAAACTTCGCGGTCGGATCGCAGCCGGGCACGTCTTCCACGGCGGCATCCACGGCCGTGTCGTCCGCAGGCGCGCAGGCGAGACAAAGACATGTTGCGAGCGGCCACCGCATCGTCAGAATTCCCACCGCACGGAGGCCTCGACGCGCGTGCGCCCGTAACAGGAGTAGCTCCGCGAATAGACCGGAAGACCGAAGGCGTCGCGCCGCGGGTCGAATGCCGCGCAATCGTTGGACACGCTGTCGATGCGTCGGATGGCCACCTCCGCGCGGAGCGGCTCGATCGGCTCAAATCGGTAGACCGCTGATACATCGCGCCGCCAGTCCAGCCGCGTGTTCGTGAACCGGCGGTCGAACTGCTCGTCGGGGAAGGCGTAGCGACCGTAGTCGAGATCGGCGTAGAGCGCGTGACCGCGGTGGAGCGTCCACAGTGCGCTCGCCAGGCCGTGGATAGCCCCAAACGTGAAGGCATCGCTATTGGAGCGATTGACCTCGTAGCGACTGCCGACGCTAAAAAGCAGCGGAGCCCACGGTACGATCGCAACGGCGCCGGTGGCACCGGCTCCTACGTCCTTGCGTTCGGTCCCGGCATCGAGGCCGGCGTAGTCGGCGAGGTTCGTATTGAGGTTGCCGGCGTACTCGGCCGCCTGGAAATCGCTCGCGATGTTCAAGCGGAGCCAGTGAAGGAACCATTGCCGAAGGTCGATCTCCGCGCGGTGGCCGCGGAAATCGACGTTGGCGTAGCTGTTCTTGGGCTCGGCCGTGCCGTCGGCAGCTCTGGCGAAGTCCTGCCTCGTGAAGCGGTAGCGGAGTTCGGCCATGAGGCCGCTTGGAAACGTGTAGCGCGCGCGCAGGCCTGGCTCGAGTGTTCGGTGCGACCACTGAGGCTCCTCACGGTGATAAAGGAGGCCGAAGACTGGCGCGAGCTCGACGCCCGGCCCGAAGCGCTGCTCGAGTCCGAGGCTGGTCGCCACATCGTAGCCGGCGAGCTCATCGGTCTGCCGGAGCTGTGCCAGCTCGAAGCGACTGCCGAGCGTCACGCGGGAGCTACGCCGGAGCCGCCGACCGAGATCCAGCTCGACCGCCTGAACGGCCGCGACGTCGTCTTCGCGCCCGCGGGGCGCACCCGGCGCATCGAGGAACTGGCCGCGCCGGCCGAGCAGCGCGTTGTCGTCGTAGAGCACGCCCACCCGCGCTGCGGCGGTGAGATCGAGACCGCCGGAAAGGTCGTGCGTGGCTGCCGAGGCACCCGACGCGAAGAGGGCCGTTGTGATGGCGAGCCTCACCATTGACACACCGGGCAGCCGCCTTTGAGAATGAGACCCGAGGCCGCATCGCGCGCGGCGAGCTCCTCGCGGATCTGCTGGTGGCTACGCACGATGGGGCTCGACTCGCGCAGCAGCGTGCGTGTAGCCGACGCGCCCGCGCACGACGATGCGCCGAGCGCCGCCAACAGCGCCGCCGCGAAGGCGGCGTTACCCGCCCGGCGCCACCACGGCATTGGTAAACCTCGTTGCGGCGGTCCCCGGCGCACCGCAGGCCGTGAGCGCGGCCGTGAAGCTCTCGGTGCAGCAGCCGACCGTCGGCAGGAGCCACAGCACGACCGGTCCCGCCCCTTCGATCTCGCCGCCTCGCGCCCTCCAGCGATAGGTCGGCGCCGATTCGTCGGGCATCGTGACGACGGCTTCGACCGTGGTCCGGCAGGAGCCGCCACAGTCGAGTATCTGGTCGAACGAGTTCGGGGCGGCCGTGAGGGAATCGAGCATTGGCGCTTCGGTCGGCTCGGACGGGCATGCTTCGCTCTCGTCGACCACGCACAGCGGCAGCACGCGCGACGGGTCGTCGCGCTGGGTGTTCGTGAGGTTCACCGTCACGGCATAGAGGCCGGGCTCGTCGGGCGCGAGCCACGTGGCGTCGCGGGCGAAGTCGGCGCCCTGGATGGCGCCGCCGCAGGCGTCCCACAGGTACACCGTCGCGGGCTGGCCCGGTCGTGGCCGGATCGGGTCGTGGAGTGTGACCGGGTCGCCGGGGTGGATGACGGCGGGAAGCACCTGGATGCCGTTGATCTCGACGGCGCCGGCGAGGTCGTCGGTCGCCTCGGGCCCCGGATCGGCTGCGCGCTCGAGGTCGTCGAAGCCGCAGCCGACTACCAGGCCAACCACCGCGGCAGCAGTGAGCACTTTCCTCATGGCAGGTACTCCTCCGTCCAGCGAAAGAAGGCATCGATGCCTTGGTCTCCGATGTAGTCGGTGTGAAGCTCCAGTTGCGTCGTGTCCGGCCCCAGGACCGGCGTGCCGTCGGTGGTCGTCAAAGGCGCCGTGAGTGTGCCGCCCGCGTGGTGCTCGCCGATCGTGAGTTCGGTCCCGTCCCACTGAAGGCCCTCGTCTACGCGCACGCCTTGGTCGTTCACGACCCAGGTCCCGTCAGTCAGGCTCGAAGGGGGGATGCCCTTGTGATTCGTGAGCTCGGCGAAGAAGACCAGATCCCCGGCCGGGCTCGGCATGAGGGGGTTACAGAAATGGAATCGCACCTCGGTGAACCCCACGAAGAAGATGCGCATGAGGTCATCGAGCGTGAGACCATTCTTTTCCGGGAGCGCACCGGGACATGGCTCGAAACAGCCGCCGTCGCAGGCGGCATCGCCCACGCCGGCGTCGCCTGGCTGAAACGCGTCGCCTGGCACGCCGCCGTCGGGCAGCGCGGCGCCTGAATCGGTGCGTGGGCCTTCGCCGGGATCCGATTCAGGTCCTCCGCACGTGGTCGCGGCTCCGACCGCAATCATCGCTCCCGCGCGAAGTCCCATGCTCACTCCGTCACCACGATGTCGAAGTCCATTCCCTCGTGGTTCAGGCATTTCCCGGCGAAGGGGTAGGCGCCGGCGATCCTCGGGGCCTTCCAGTCGTAGGTCGACTCGTTTCCTTCCGTGCCCTGGCCGATTCCGCCCGGTGGCGTCTCGCAGTTTTCGAGCGTGATCCCCCAGATGTGCACCTCCTCGTTGGTCGAGCCGGCCAGGCTGAAGTGGACCAACGCATTGGCCGGGACATACAGACTCGTGATCTCGTCGCCCGCCGGCGTGAAGTAGAAGGTGAAGTTCTCGCCCCAGACGTAGCGGTCGACCTCCTCGGACGGAGGTGAGTCGTCGCAGAGCGGTCCGGTTGACCCGCCGTCCAGGTCGACGCCCGCATCTTCCCCGCTTGCGTCATGCACTGGGCTAGACGCGTCCTGGGTGACGGCGTCCGAAAACGTACCGGCGTCGCCGGCTGGCGCCGCGCCAAAGTCGGGAATGCATCCGCCGATTCCGGTAGCAAGTCCCAGTGCAACGGCCCGGCGCACGGCAGAGGGAACTACACGCCATGCTCGCGTGTTCCTCCTTGTCACGATCCTGTCCTCTGCCGTGGCCGGGCGGTCCATCGGTTGCTCCTCCTACTCGTGCTTTGTGAAGTCCTGGATCACCCTCGCACTACCGCTCGCGTCATATTCGACCCACACGAGCGAGTGCGGATCTCCCCGGCCTACCGTCCAGCCGGGCACCTCACCGGCGTCGGGCATCCTCATCGTCGCGAGGATCGGCGCCTCCATGCAGTCGAGCGTCTCGAGGATTACGGTTGTGCCGCCGCACTTGCCATTCGCGTCACAGGGCATGCCCGTCGGGCACTGGGCATCCGTGGTGCACGCCGGGAACGACTCGGCGTTGCGGATGCGCGTACACTCGGTCATCGTGCCGCCGTTGGTCGGCGTCACATCGGGGTCGAGCACCTGGCAGGTCTGGTTGGCGTTCGAGCACTGCCACATACGGTTGTCCGGCGCGAGGTACACGTGATCGGGCCGGTGCGGCTCGGCGGCGGCATCCGTGCTGAGAGCGATCGTGTAGAGCACATCGTCGTAGGTATCCGAGCTCGAGTCCGCGTCGATCACGCTGATCGTGCTGCCGTGAACCGAGGTCATTCCTGCGCGCACACCCTCGGCCTTGTCGTCGACAAACACCTTCGTCTCATCCTCGTTGAGCGCCAAGCCATACGGGCCCGGACCGACGCGGATCTCCGCGGCGACCGTCACCTTGAGCTGTGAGGTCATCGCATTGAGCGTCAGATCGAGACGGCGAACCGTGTCGTCCTCGGCGCTGGTCGTCCAGGCGCGCCTGCCGTCCTGGCTGAAGATCACCCAGATGGGGAACGGACCCGTCGCGACGACAGCCTCCTCCTTCTCCGTCTCCATGTTCACGAACTGCACGTTGCCCGGAATCTCGTGCGTCTGGCCATCGAGGCCCACGTAGTTGTTGAGATGCCCCATGACGGTCGTGACCTGGTACCTGGGCGGGTCAGTCGCATTGATGAACTCGAGCGGCGGCGTATAGAACGACAGGTACGGGTAGCCCTCGAACTTGCCGTACGGGAAGACCTTCGCCACCGCGTCGTCGTCCGTCGGGTCCCACCAGAACACGCCGGCCTGCGAGTAGCACTCGGTGTACATGTGCTCGTTGTCGTCCTGGTCCTCGACGATGTTGATGTGATGCGTGGGGCCGCCGCACTCGATCCGCTTCTCGGGCTTGAGTGTCCGGGCGTTGAGCTTGTGGAACCAGGTCGCCGGCTCGGGGAAGTTGGCCGAGTAGTCGCGGAAGCTGTAGCGCGTGTACGGGACGAGATACGCTTCGTAGACCCACTGGCCGTCGGGCGACACGCCCAGCGCGTGGCTCGACCAATTGGTGCCCGTGGCGCCCTCGGGGATGGGCGTGTCCAGCTCCGCGCTGGCGCTCGGCAGGAACACGTTGTCCGTCGGGCAGCCGGTCCCCGACTCGATGCAGGCCTCCATCGCGTCATAGTCGAAGACGTGGACGCCGTTCTTCGTCGCCGTCGCGAGGAAGCTCTTGCCCGTATTCACGTAGATGTACGTGTGGTTGGTCGTGTCGGGCAGCACGTCGTCGCCGGTCGAGTCGAACGTCTCGGCCGTGTAGACCCCCCAGGTGCTTCCCAGCGTCTCCTCGTTGGGGATGCACTGGTCCGCGTCCTCGTGCGTGAGTGGCCCGCAGGTGAGCGTGCTCTCGGGCAGGCAGGTGCCGCCTTCGAGACGTGTGCCGTCGCCGCAGGTGACGATGCTCTCGGGAACGCACTGGTCGCTCTCCAGGACCGTGCCTTCGCCGCAGGTCACACCGTCGCCCGTGGCAACGCACACGCCGTCTTGAAGCTCGGTGCCCTCGCCGCAGGTTGCGCCGCCTTCGCCCTCGGATTCTCCCTCGCCGCCGCCGCCGTTGCCGCACCCGGTGGCGAGCGCGACCCCGATGAACCATTTCGTGTACCTCATCGCGTCTCCTCCTCGCGCCCGCGGGCGCGTCAGTGGCGTCCGGTTCATAGGAACAGGTGCGCCATGCCAATGAACTCCTTCACGCCGTCCTGCTCGGCCACGGCGGGGCCGGAGCCGATGGACTGACGATAAAGAACCTTCAGCTCGACAAACGGGACCGGATAGAACTCCAAGCCACCCGCGAGCCGGCGCAATTTTCCCGATGCGCGATCGAGATCCGGCTCGCGAAACTCGTAATTGAAGTTGACCTCGAGGCCGCGAATGATGAGCGCGTCGAGCTCCTGGTACGATTGGTAGCTATGGGTCTTCTGTCCCTGCGCGTTGTCCTCGAACGGGTCCACCTTCACGAGGTCGGCCTCGCCGAGGTATGCGAACCGGCCAAGCGCCGCGCCCCAGTGCCCGCCGACGCGCAGGTGGTCCGAGCGCGACTCGACCTCGGCGCCCATGACGTCCGTTAGCGCGCCCGTCTCGTTGCGGTAGACGGAACCACCCAGCAGCAAGCGGAGCGGTCCGAATCGCTGGAGCCACTCGAGGCGGCCGGTGACGGCCTTCTCGCGGTTGTCGTCGATCTGTCGATCTTCGCCGGCGCCGCCAAGAATACTTGCCTGAAGCAGGAACGGGCCGGCATAGAGTCCGCCCTCGAGCCCGACATCCTTGTCGCGCGGGCCAAAGCCGATGTCCTGCCGCACGAACGTGTTGTGGTTCTCAAGGCGAAGGCCATGGGTCGGCATGAAGCGCCCGGCCTTGACATAACCTTCGAGCCACTTGGGACCGAGGCCATGCCGGAAGATGCCCATTGCCTCGAAGCTCTGGTACGCGCCGTAGTCGTAGTAGAGCGTCAGGCCCTGCCACAGGTCGGCCGCCACGTAGAGGTCGGCCTGCATCTGCATATTCGTGCCGATGCCCTCGGCCTCGGGAACGCGCTGATCGATGTACGCGGTGCGGCTGTCGGCGCCGAACGAGAGCGTCTCGCCGATGTCAACTTCCAGAAGTTTGCGCATCTCGGGCGATCCGGGGAGCCCCGCCGGCAGCCGCGTGGTCTCATAGACGTAACGCCCGTAGCGGTTGCGCATGCCGCCGCCGGAAGGGTTCACGTGGCAGCTCACGCAGGGAACGCCTTCGCGAACCGCGAAGCGGGGAAGCGCCTGCGCCCATGTCGGCGCAAGGGCGACGAGCAACGCCGCGCGCCTTGCGCTCAACGTGGGTCCTCCAGAACGATGTCGGCGCCGTCCACGCCGGCGAAACTGTCCACGTTAAAGAGCCACCCGCCGCGAGCATAGCCATGTGGGTCGCGCAGGGGATTGAGCCGGCCCGGGTAGCGCGTGTCGGCCGGGTCGACGTCGATCGAGGCTCCGACGACGTATCGACCTGGCGGGAGGCCATCAAAGACGTAGCGGTAAGGAAGCTCGTACTCCTCGACCAGACGCCAGGCCACCGGCGGCCCACTCGGCGGGTACATAGCATAGACCGCAATGGCGAGCGGTCGGCCACCCTCCCTTGCCGGTCCTCGGTAATGAATGGTGCCGGCGAGTGTGTTCCCTACGGGGACATCCGAATCCACACCCACGCAGGGAAAGAAGGACCAGTACGGTCGTGTGGCGCAGCATCTCGCGGACACGCTAAGCAAGCCGCGTGCCGCCGTTCGGCCTGTGTGAAGGGCATAGAAGCACGGAACTTCTCCGCTCTGTGCCGACTTTGAGGCAGCTCGGCCTCGGGCGTCTTGCCCTGTTTCTGAGCGGGCATTTCGCCCTGCGCCAAGCTCCCTGCTCTCAGGATCGGCGCAAACCTCAATGATGGCTGCGTGGCACCCGAGTTGCTACAAGAGTTGGGCGATGCTTGACGCCGCAGGTTACGGGAGAGGCGTTGACCGGTTCATTCGTCTGCGCTGGCTTGCCTCGGCTGCGACGCTCGGTTTCCTGGCCTTCGGCAAGCTGCTTCACCCGAACCTACGCCTCGGCCCTGCACTCTTCGCCGCGGCGCTGATTCCGCTTACGAACCTCGGTCACCGCGCGCTCGCGCGCCGGGCGCTGTCGCCCCGATTTCTACTCCTCGGTCAGTTCGGCGCGGACCTCGTGCTCCTGACCGCGCTTCTCGGCACGCTGGGCGGCGTCGACGGACCGTTCATTCCGCTCTACCTGCTCCACGTGATTCTCGCGGCGCTACTGCTCGACCGGCGGGACGCGCTCGGCATCACGTTGGCCGCTGTGGCACTGATGGGCTTGCTCGCGGTGCTCCAAGCGCTCGGCGCTCCGTTCCCGCTGCGCGGGGTGACCTTCTACAGCACGTTGCTCGGCCTCGAAATCCCGCTTGCGCGCATGCTGCCGTTCGTCTTCGGTCAGGTGGTCATGCTCGGCGTCGTAAGCGTCGTGACGCTCATACTGCTGCGCCCGCTCGTGCGCGAGGTCCAGGAACGGGGGGAGCGGCTGGAGGCCGCGCAGGCCGAGGCTCGCACGCAGAAGGCCGCGCTCGAGGGCATGCTGGACGCAACCGGCGCGATGATGATGGTGCTCGACGAAAAACACCGGCTCGTGTGGCTCAACCGCGGCGTGCGAGAGCGCTTCCCGGGGTTTGCGATCGGCGTTGAACGACGCTGCTACGACCCGGCGGAACCCATGGGTGGGGAAGATCCACCCCGGTGTCCGACGTGTTACGTCCAACAGACCAAGGTGAGCTTTTCGGGCGACTACACGCTCGCCGTGCCGGGCGCAGCCGCGCGCGTTTACCGCGTCAGCGCCACACCGCTCGAGGTGGGGCACAAGGTCCCGCGCGTCGTGGAACTGATCGTCGACGTAACGCGCGAGCGCGAGAACGACCAGAAGCTGCTCGAGGCGAAGAAGACGGCTGCCGTTGCCACGCTCGCGGCCGGCGTCGCGCACGAGATGAACACGCCGCTGGCGTCGCTCGCCGCGGGGCTCCGATCCGTCCGCCGGGCCTGCGCTACGGCTGCCGACAAGGAGGATGGGCCGTGGACGCGGGTGCTGGCGGTCCTGGACGATCTCACAAGCGAAACCGTTCGTTGCCAGCGAGTAACCGAGTCGCTGCTCGGCTACTCGCGCCAGCTCAGGAGTCACATCGATGCGGTGGAATTGGGCGGGCTCGTGCGCGGCGCCATCGACGACCTCGGGTCTCGACGCGACGTGGCGGGCATCGAGGTCGTTCACGAGGGGCCGCGGCCGGAGACGCCCGAGGTCCACTGCGACCCCGACCAGCTCCGGCTCGTTCTACTGAACGTGCTCGCCAACGCCGTCGACTCCGTGCGAGAGGCTCATCGTTCCAAGGGACGCGTGCACGTGAGCGTCTGCCGCGCTGCGGACGGCGACGCGGTGGAGATTCACGTCAAAGATAACGGCGTGGGCGTTCTACCCGAGGTCGCCGAGCGGCTCTTCGATCCGTTCTTCACGACCAAGCCCATCGGTCAAGGGACGGGCCTCGGGCTCGCGATGAGCCGCGGGCTGCTCGATGGCATGGGTGCGACCATCTCGGTCAAGAGTGAGCCGGGGCGTGGCGCCGACGTCATCGTGCGCCTGTCGACCGCCGCGGGTCGCGCTTTGGGTGCGGCTCTGGCGGCGAGCCGGGGAAGCCCCTCGCATGCCTGAGCGTAAAGCGCTGCGCGTTCTTCTCGTGGACGACGACGAGACGTTTCGCCGCGTTTTTTCCGGAACGCTTGGCGAAGAGGGCTTCGTCGTGGTGGCGGCGGGCAACGGTCTTGAAGCGCTCGAGATCATGAACCGGAAGGTGTTTGACCTTGCGCTGGTGGATTTGCGCATGCCGCTCATGGATGGACTTTCGCTGCTTGCGGAAATCCAGCGGCGGCAGCCCGGGATGACCCCCGTCGTGCTGACGGGCTTCGGCACGGTCCCGTCGGCCGTCGAGGCCATGCGCCGCGGTGCGTTCGACATGATATCGAAGAGCGCCCCGCCCGAGCAGGTCGTGGCCACCTTGCAACGGGCGGCCGAAGCGCGACGCGCCTCGCGCCAAGGTACGATGCTGGATGACGCGCTCTTCGAGCACGAGGCTTACTTTGGGATGGTCGGGCGAAGCGCCGCAATACGGCGCGTGTTCGAAACGATCGAGCGGTTTCAGGGAGCCGGCCAACCCGTGCTGGTGACAGGGGAGAGCGGCACGGGCAAGGAGCTGGTGGTTCGCGCGTTGCACGGAGGAAGTCCACGACGTGCGGGAACGCTGCTCGCCGTCAACTGTGCCTCGCTGCGCGAGAACTTCGTCGAGAATGAGCTCTTTGGCCATGTCCGCGGCGCCTTCACCGATGCGGTCGTGGCCAAGCCGGGGCTCTTCACGCTCGCCGACGGCGGTTCGCTCCACATCGACGAGTTTGGTGAGCTCGCCGAGGGCGCGCAGGCCGCTCTCTTGCGTGTGCTCGAGACCGGCTGCTTCCGGCCGCTCGGCGCCACGAAGGAGACCCAGGTCGACGTGCGCGTGCTCGCCTCCACGAACCGCGACATCGATCGCATGGTCTCGGAGGGAAGGTTTCGCACAGACTTGTTCTACCGCCTCTGTGTTTGCCGCATCGACCTACCGGCTCTGCGCGAGCGGCGTGAAGACATCCCGCTGCTCATAAACCACTTCCTCGACCGCTCGGAGAACGCGCGCCGGCTGGGCGCTCGCCTCAGCCAGGCGGCGGTTGATGCGCTTTGCGCCCACGACTGGCCGGGTAACGTGCGGGAGCTCTTGAACACGCTCGAGCGTGCCGTGCTTCTTGCCAACGGCGGTGCCGTGGAGCCCGGGCACCTGGGTCTCGGCTCGCTCCGCGTCCCTCCGAAACAGCCCCAGGCGCCTCCGCTACCCGTAGACGCACCCAATGGTGGCGAGCCGACGCTGGATGCGATGGAACGCGCCCACGTACAACAGGTGCTTGCGCGCGCGGGCCACAACGTAAGTGAGGCCGCGCGCATCCTCGGCGTGGACCCTACCACCATTCGGCGGATGCTCCGACGCTGGGGGGACCGAAGTGAGCAGATGGACTGAGAGCGTGAGCAGATGGCATCGACCTCATCGAGCACCGGGATGACGGCGGTCGCTCCCATCATGACCTCGTGGCGCGTGCGGCAAGTAAACTCTCCAGGCCCATCCAGCCGAGCCCCGCCGCGTAAAGGGCCAGGAACGGAACGAGCGACACGATGCCACGCGCAAGCAGGAGTATGGCCGTCCCCGCGCAGCCCGCGGCGCAGGTGAGCTCCACGCGACCCAAGCGATCCGGCGGTGAGGCGTAGCTCGGCCCTTTGGGTGTGCGTACGAACCTACCGCCCGAGCGGAAGCCGCGAAGAACCGCCAGCGTGTTGGAGAGGGCCAGACCCGTGCCGACGACGAGTGACAGCAGCAGTTCCAGCACGGTAAAGCGCTCTCCAAGATCGTGTCGGGCGCAGAGCGCCATCGTGGCGGGCCCTCCCGTGGCAAGCGCGATAGGTGGCATGAGGAACCAGAAGCCCGCCTCCGGTGGCGCGAAGATGGCGAATGGCACGGCGAGCGCCGCCGACAGCAACATGAGGGGGTGGACGGCGTAGTGTGTCAGGTGGATTGTCCCTTGGAGCTTCGCGCCAAGGGAAAGCTGCGAGCGCCAGAGTACGGGCAGGATCTTTCGCGCCGTCTGGGTCGAGCCCTGCGCCCAGCGGCGTTGCTGAACCTTGAGCGCGGCCAGGGCCTCGGGCAATTCGCCCGGACAAACCGCGTCTCCCAGATAGGCAATTCGCCACCCACCCAGTTGTGCGCGGTACGAGAGGTCGAGATCCTCGGTCAACGTATCGGCCGACCATCCTCCGGAGTCCTCAATCGCGCGCCGCCGCCAAATTCCCGCGGAGCCGTTAAACGCCGCGGGCCAGCCGGTGCCCACGCGCGCGGCCTGCTCGACTGCGAAGTGTGCGTCCACGGCGATCGCCTGCGCGCGCGTGAGGTGGTTGGCGTTGCGGTTCAGGTGGCCCCAGCGCGTCTGCACGCAGCCGATGTCGGATGCGGAAAGGAGTTGCGGTACTGTGCGAATCAGAAAATCCGACGGAGGCACGAAGTCGGCATCAAACACCGCAATCACCTCGCCACGGGCTTTGCACAGACCGGCGGCCAACGCGCCGGCCTTGAAGCCGATGCGGTGCGACCTGCGCAGGTGCACGATATCGATTCCGCGCGACCGAAACTCCATCGCGAGTCTCGCAACCAGGTCAGACGTGTCATCGGTCGAGTCGTCGAGGACCTGGATCTCGATCGACCCTGGGTAGTCGAGGCGAGTGACGGCGTCGAGCACGCGTGGCGCCATGTCGCGCTCGTTGTAGATGGGCACCTGCACGGTAACGGCCGGCCAATGGAGAGGCATGGCCGCGGGGCTTGGGCGTCCTCGGAGCCGGAGTGCCGCGAGCACGTAGCCGTTGGCGCCATAGACGAACAGCGCGAGGAGCACCAGCGCGTAGGCCAACACGAGCGCTGTCATGCGGCTTCCACAGTCGCCCGCCGCGCGCGGAATTGCGCCGCGGCGAGCAGAGCGTACGTCGGGAGCCATTCACAAAGGCGCACCCACAGCGGCATCTCGCCGCCCGGCGTGCCGTACTTCAGGTACGACAGCGGCAACGCGCCGAGCAGCCAGAACCACGCCGGCGAGAACTCGAGCGCGAGAAGCGGCGCCATCCAGACCGCGTACCAGGGGTGAAGCGCCGAAGGCAGAAGCAGCAGGAACGCACCCACGAGGTGGCGCATCGCGGCCAGGGCATCCTTTACGCGCAGCGAAATGTACGCGCCGGCGCCAAGGAGCGCGGCGCCGCAGAGCACGAAGGCTGCTGGCCGCGCCGATCGGCCCAGCCAGGGCGCAAGCCCGTCCTGCAAGAATCCCCGCAGACCCAGGTTGAAATCCTCGCCGGAGCGGAAGTAGCCGGGAAGGAACCCAAGCACAGCCGGCCCCGAAGCCGCAACAAAGGGCGCGTAGCCGACGCCCACGACCAGAGCCCAAGCGGCCAGAGCGTGGCGCCGGTCCCTGGCGATGGCCGCAAGCAGTAACGCCGGGTAGAGCTTGAGGAGCGTCGCGGCGCCGATCAGCGCGCCCGCCCAGCCCGGGCGACGATCGGCACAGAGCAGCGCTCCAAGCATGAGCGGCACGACGAAAGCCTCGAGGTGCCCCGAGACCGCGAGCTCGCTGATCACGAGCGGTGACCAAGCGTAGACGACCACGCGCGCCGTGGGAAGCCCGCGTCGCCGGAGCAGTGCGACGAGCAAGGCGAGCGAGAGGAGGTCGCACGCGGCGGTCGCCGCCTTCACACCGGCTGCCGAGCCGAGACCCACCCGCCGCAGCGCGAGGAACGCGAGCTGCGCTCCGGGCGGGTAGACGGTCACGGCGTCGGGCCGGTTGATGCGCGGGAACACCTGGGCATCGCGAAGTCGCGTGAGCTCGGGCGCCGCTGGCGGATGGGCGTAGGGGCTTCGCCCCGAGTCAAGAACGTTGCCGTCCCAAACGTAGCGATGGAGATCGCTCGAGAGGTCCGGCGGCCAAGTCACTGCGATGCCCCTTTGCAACACGGCGATGCCGATCACGATCCACAGGGCGGCAGCGTCACGCCGGCGCCACGCGAGGGCGAGACTGACGGCCTGCATGCCAAACAGAACGAGAGCGCGCGCCGGCCATGCGGGGACGCCGACACTCGGCGGCAACCCCATGAACCAGGTTCCTGACTGCGCCAGACCAACGGTCGCGAGCAGGATGAGACCCGCGTAGCCACGCATGGCGCTTCCTAGCGGTCGACTCGCATCCTCGGCTGGAGATCGACGGCGACCACCGCCCCAGCCACGGCCATGACATCCGCGCGGGAAAGCAAGACGAGTGGGCCGCCCTCTTCCTGCCGCCCAAAGGCCTCGACCACAACGGATCCCGCGGTGACGTTGGGCGCGACAAACCGCCCGCTCTCATCGGTGAACGTGAAGTCGGGCGGGATGTCGAAGCCGTCGGAGTAGAGAACCCCCTCGGTCGAGCCGGCCACGCGGACCACCGCGCCGGCCACGCCGAAGACATCGCAGTCGTGCACGGCGCCAAGTATGACCGCCTTTGCGGGATCGAGCACGACACCCGCGCCGGCGGCATGATTGGCAAGCTCTTCGGGCGTCATCAACCACGCCCAGCCCGCGTACGTGTTCTCGGTGTACGGGCGGCTCGAGTGAAGCTGATAGTCGACGAACCCGTCGAGCGTCGCCACCACGAAGCCTACAAACCCCTCGTCGCGCACCGGAACCGTGACGGCCACGCGCCCTGTGACCTCGTCCGCGAAGGTCGTACCGAGCGATGTCCCTTCCGCGTCGAATGCCTCCACGCGGGCGGCGGGAGCGCCTTGCTCTGCCGTCGGGTCCGATAGCCGCCGCACCCAGCCGGGCAGGGCGAGCGTGGTCGCATCGGGCGCTGCGGGGACATTGTCGCCGAGACACGTCAAGCGCCCATCGGCGATCGCGATGGGCGCGCCTGGCGGCTCAGGGTCGAGGATGGGCGGCTCGCCCTCGGCTTCGCTTTCGCTGCCTCCACCGCAGCCAGCACCCAGCGCAGCGGCCACCAACAAGAATGGAATGACATCGCGCATGGTCACCTCCTCGGCCCAGTGTGGGTCTTCGCTCGCTGCGGCACGACAGGGTTCGCGAGCATTCGATTGACGGCCGCCAAGTCGAGCGGTCCGGGTCCGGGAGGACCTTCAAGGACGCTGGTTCTCAGGTGCGTGCTCTGCGCAAGCGGAAAGAGCGCGCTCGCCGGACCCGTCACGGTGGCGGTCGTCGTCGGGTCGTCCGGCTGGCCGTCGCCGTCAAAATCGATGGCCGCGATCGCATCGAGGACGTGCACGCGACCCGAGCCATCGCGGAACGTGTACTCGCCCGTTCCGAAACCGATGGCGCGCTTGAGCGTGGCCC
>JBBTFH010000265.1:0-10094 GCA_038041915.1 Myxococcota bacterium | reverse complement strand
CAACCCAAGAACGCTCGCGCCATGCGACGATTCTTCCCGGTAGCAGACCAGCGCGTCCCGTCGGACGGGCCGAGGCTCCCTCACGGCGCCCGCCCGGGCGAACGATGTCCAACCTCGTTGACGAGGCGCTCGATCACGTCGTCGATCGAGAGGCCGGTGGTGTCGACGTAGAGCGCGCCTTCGGCCTGGCGTAGCGGCGCCGCCAGGCGCCCGGCGTCGCGCCGGTCGCGCTCCTCTTGCGCGCGCTGCGTCTCCTCGAGCGTGACGTCGCGTCCGGCGCGCCGCAGCTCCTCGGCGCGCCTGCGCGCCCGCTCCTCGGGCGAGGCGTCGAGGTAGAGCTTCAAGGCGGCGTCGGGGAAGACGACGGTCCCCATGTCGCGTCCCTCCGCGACGACGCCGCCGGGGCGCTGCCCGATCGCGCGCTGCAAGCCGAGCAGCGCGGCCCGCACGGCCGGCCGCGCCGAGACGATCGACGCGCCGACGCCGATATCCGGCGCGCGGATCGCCGCCGTCACGTCACGCGCGCCAAGACTCACCTGCTGCTTCTCCTCGCCGGGAACGAAGCGCAGATCGCGCTCGACGTCGGCGCAGATCGCCAGCAGCGCCCGGTCGTCGTCGGGCGCCACGCCGCGCTCGGCGGCCAGCAGCGCGACCGCGCGGTAGACGGCGCCGGTGTCGAGCAGCGAAAATCCGAGCCTCCGCGCGAGCTCACGCGCGACGGTGGATTTGCCGGCGCCGGCGGGCCCGTCGATCGCGACGACGAAGGCAGGCACGGAAGCCTCTGGTACTATGTGTCGGTGCTGCGCGGCAAGTCGGTCGTGATCGTCCTCGGCATCTACGCTTGGGCCGTGCTCGCCGGCATGCCGGTCGGCGCCGGCAGCGGCTTTGCGGCGACGTTCGCGGGGCTCGCGCCGCTCGCCTTGCTGGCGCTCGGCGTCTTGGCGCCGCCGCAAACGGCCCGCGCCGCCTTCGTGCTCCTCGGCGGCTTCCCGCTCGCCCTGCTCGGGCTGCTCGCGTGGACGGGGGCGGGCGCGGTGGGTGCGCTCGAGGCGACGCTCGGCGCGATCGCGCTCTGCGCGTACATGGCGGCCGCGAGCCGGGTCACGGCGCCGTGCGGTGGTGGAACGCCGGTCGACGACGACGCGCGCGATGCGCCGGAGCGCGCCGCACCGCACGTCCCGCCTCCCGGCGTGAGCCACCCGCGACGCCTGCCGGCTCTGGCCCGCACGCTCGCGCCGATCGCGCTCGCCGCCGGCGGGCTGCTGGCGCTGCCGGGTATCGCGCCCTCGGCCGCATCGAACATCGCGCACGCGTTCCCCGGCCACGCGCGCACCGCGCAAGCCGTGCTGGTAGCGCTCGGCGCCCTGCTCGCGATCGCGGCGGTTTCCGCTCACCTCGTCCCCGCGGCGCGAGCGGCGGTGCGGGACGACGCCGCGCATCGCGCGCTTTTCCTCGAAGCGACCGCCGACGTGGCCGCGAAGACGCGCTGGGAGGCCTGGGCTGCGGCCGCGCTCGGCCTCGCCGCGCTCGGCGCCTGGCTCGCGAGATAGTCGGCATGAGAAAATGGCTGCTCCCGGCGCTCTCGACGCTGCTCCTGCTCGCGGGCCTCGGTTTTCTCTACCAGGTGCTCCTCTCGCTCGCCCGCCGCGACTACGTCGGCGCCGTGTTGCTGACTTTCGTCGGTCTGGCGCTCTTGCGCGTCGGCTCCGAGATGGCGCGCTGGTGCCTGGTCACCCGCCCGTGACGCGGCTTGCGCGCGTGCTCCTGTCGCTCGCTCCTGCCTTCGCCCCCGCGGCGTGCGACCGCGCCGAGCGCGGCGCCGCGCGCGGAGCGTGGACGCGCGAGGGCCACGGAAGCGGCGTCGTGATCGCGAACGTCGACGGCACGGCCATCCTCGGCTCGGAGGTCGCCCGCCAGGCACGTCTCAAAGGCAGCGGCGTGCGCGCGGCGGCAGACGATCTCGTCTCCTTCGAACTGCTCGCGGCGGAGGCGCGGCGGCGCGGTCTCGACGCCGACGCGGAGGTTCGGGACGAAGCGCGTCGCGTGGCCGTACAGCGCTATCTGGCCGAAACCTTCGAAAGGCGGTTTACCCGGGACGACGTCGACGAGGACCTGCTGCGGCGCACGTACGAGGAGAGGCGCAGCGAGTTCGTGCATCCGGAGCTGCGCTCGGCGGTCCACTTGCTCGCGAAGGCGAGCAAGGACTCGCCGCCCGGGGAGCAGGCCGCGGCGCGCGCGCTCGCCGCCGAGCTTCGCGCCCGGGCGCGCAAGGACACGACCGATGCAGCCTCGTTCCGGGCGCTCGCCGGCGGCATCGACGCCGCGCGCCTCGTGGTGGAGAATCTGCCGCCCTACCCGTTCGGAAACCTCGAGCGGCCGTTCGCCGAGGCGCTCTTTTCAACCAAGCCGGGCCGCGTCGCGGATGCCGTGCCGCGCACGTCGTACGGCTACCACGTCGTCTTCGTGCTCGCCGTCGATCCTGCGCGCAATCTCACCTTCGCCAAGGCGCGTGCGCAGGTCCTCGAGCGCGTGTGGCCCGAAGAGCAGGCGCGCGCCTTCGAGCGTTTCGTGACTGAGCGGGTGGCGAAGCACGAGGTGTTGCTGAACGAGGCGCTGCTCGGAGGCGACTCGTGAGGGAAACGTCGCTCGCCCTCTGCGCCGCGTTGCTCGCGCCACACACGGCGCTGGCCGCAGAGGCTGCCTCAGCCGACCCGACGGGGAGTGACGACTACCGGATCGAGAACGAGCGCTGGAACGGACTCTCGGACTTCGCGTCGCTGGCACTCGGCAAGCACCTGCGGATCGTCGCGCCGGCGGCGCTGGATATCGCAACCGCCGATCCCGCGCGCGACGCGATCTTCGTGCTCTACCCGCGCGCCGGCGCGGCCGATCCCGACCGGCTCGCGCGCTTCGTCGAGCGCGGCGGCCATGTGCTCGTCGCCGACGACTTCGGCGGCGGCGCGGCGCTCCTGCGCCGCTTCGGCGCCGAGTCCGCGCGAGATGTTCCCCACGCCGCGCCGGAGGATCCGCACCTCGGCAACCCGGCGCTGCCGATCGCGCGCCCATGGGGCGGCCATGCGCTCGGCGCCGGCGTCGGCCGCGTCGTCCTCAATCACCCTGGGGCCTTGCGCTCGCGCCTCGCGCCGGTGCTGGTCGCGCGCCTCCCGGTCGTCGTCGCCGGCGAGCTGGGCGCGGGGCGCTTCGTGCTGTGCGCCGATCCGAGCATCTTCATCAACAACATGCTGGCACAGCCGGGCAACTTCACCTTCGCGTCGAACTTGCTCGACTACCTGGGCCGCCCGGGCGGGCGCCTGGTGCTGCTCGCGCAGGCGTTCACGCTCAGCGGCCAGGCGACCGGCGGCGACGCCGAGGGCGCAGCCACCTTCGAGGCGCGCGTGCTCGCCGATTTCAACCTGTTTCTGCGTGACATCGGCGCGCTCGTACCGCTCGAGCGCACGCTGCGCGCGGCGGGGCTGCTCGCGGCGGCGGCGGCGCTCGCTGTCGTCCTCGCAGGCTGCCGCAGCCCGTCCGACGGGACGTGCGTCCGAGGGAGGCCCAATGGCCCAGCCTGAGCGGCCGGCCCAGGCCGATGCCCATGCCGATGCCGCCGCGCGCTTGGCCGCCGTCGCGGCCGAGGTCGGTCGCGCCTTCATCGGCTCGCCCGACGCCGTCGAGGTGCTGCTGGTCGCGCTGCTGGCGCGCGGGCACGCGCTCATCGAGGGCGTTCCCGGTGTCGCCAAGACGACGCTCGCCCGTGCCTTCTCGCGGACGATTGGCGCCTCCTTCGGCCGCATCCAGTTCACGCCCGACCTCCTGCCGTCCGATATCACCGGCACCTTCGTGTTCGACATGCAGAAAAACGCATTCGTGCTGCGGCGCGGCCCAATCTTCGCGCACGTCATCCTCGCCGACGAAATCAACCGCGCGCCGGCCAAGACGCAGTCGGCGCTGCTGGAGGCGATGCAGGAGCGGCAGGTGACGATCGAGGGCGAGACGCACCCGCTCGACCCGCCGTTCCTCGTGCTCGCGACGCAAAACCCCATCGAGCATGAGGGCACCTACCCGCTGCCCGAGGCCGAGATGGATCGCTTCCTCGTCAAGGTCGCCTTGGGCTATCCCGGTGGCGAAAGCGAGCGCCGCGTGCTCGAGGTCTACTCCGGCGAAGTGGAGCCCGTGCAGCCTGTCCTCACCGCGGCCGAGGTGCTGCGCTTGCAGGCCTTGGCGTCGGACGTGCGCGCCGAACGCGACGTGCTCGACTACATCCTCGCGATCGCGCAAAGGACGCGCCGCGATCCACGCATCGCGCTCGGCGCATCGCCCCGCGCCGCGCTCGGGCTGCTCTGGGCCGCGAAGGCGCGTGCGCTCCTGCGCGGCCGCGCGTACGCGCTGCCCGACGACGTCAAGCAGCTGGCGCCGGCCGTGCTCGCGCACCGGATCATGCTGGGGCCGAACGCGGAGCTGGACGGGCTGAAGGAGAGCGACGTGCTGACGGAATTGCTGCTGGAGGTCCCGGTGCTGCGGAAGCAGTAGCAAGGACGCTTCCCTTCGATGATCGGAGCTTTCACTCCACGCGCTTTGGGCCTCGCCGCCGTCGCCTCCCTTTGGCTCGCGGCCGGCGTCGCGCTGGCGCGGCCGGAGATCGCGCTCGTCGGCGCCCTGCTGCTCGCCGCGCTCTCGGCGTGGCGCGTGGCGGCCATCGTGCGGGCGGCCGAACTCCTGGGCGGCGAGCTGGAGGTTGGCTGGGGCTTGGCGCGCACCGACGCGGGGGCACTGCGCGCCGGCGAGAGCTTCGACCTGCGCGTGCGGGCCCGCATGCGCCGCCGCGGCAGCCCCGACGGCGTGCGCGGGCGCCCGGGCCGAAGGGGTGTGCGCCTGCGCGTCGCCATCGACGGCTCTCCCGGCATCGCGGTTCGCGCCGTCACCGTCTCGGTTTGGCCCGGCGCCGAGATCGAGGCGATGGCGCGCGGCCGCGCCGTAGCGACCGGCCGCTGGCACCTCGGCGGCGTGGCGCTCGAGATCACCTGTGCGCTGGGGCTGGTCACGCACGAGGCGCGGGTGCGCGGGCGCGTGGCGTTCGACGTGCTGCCTCGCGCTCGAACCAGGCGCTCTCCATCTTCGCTGAGCGCCGACCATACACTCAAAGGCGCGCGCTTGCCGCGCCGACTCGGCGACTCGGTCGATCTGCGCGAGCTCCGCCCGTGGACTCCGGGCGACCCGTTCCGCCTGATCGCGTGGAAGGCCACCAGCCGCGCCTGGGGCCGCGCGGGCGCCGGCGGCATCGGCACACCACCCATGGCGAGGCTGCCCGCGGCACTGATCGTCCGGCAGTTCGAGGGCGAGGCGCGCGCGCGCTGCCATCTCGCGCTCGACATCGGGCCCGACATGCGCGCCGGCGTCGTCGGTGAGCAGGCGCTCGACGACGCCATCGCGGAAGCGCTCGCGTTGGCGCGTGCCGCGCTCGATACCGGCGATCCCGTCGGCCTCTCGACGCTCGATGGCCGCGTCGTGACGCACGCGCCGCCGGCAACCGGGCGCCGTCAGGAGGCGCGCCTGCTGCGCACTTTGCTCGACTGCCGCCGCCCGGCCGACGAGGACCTGACCGACGCCACCGACGGAGAGCTGGTCGCGGCGGCGGCCGCGTACCTGCGTCTGGAGCGCGGCGTGGACGCGCGGCACGCACCTCCACCGCCGCTCGATCCCTCGTGGGCGCACATCAAAGTCGGCCCCGACGGAGCCGCCTACGATCTGCGCGCGATCGTCGCGGCGGCACGCGACGATCTGCTCCGCGACGCGCCGCGACGCGCCGGCGCGCCTCTCCCGCGCGCGTCATCGAAGGCGATGGCGATCGTGCGCGCACTCGCGCAGGCGCGCGGCTTCGACCTCGCCCCGCGCCGCAGCGGCTCGCCCGCGCGGCGCACCGCGAGCCTCGTCGCGCTGCTGCGCGCCGCCGCGCCATGGCGAAGCCCGCACCAGCTCGTGCTCCTGTGCGGGAGCACCGACATCACGCCCGACGCGGACCTCGAACGGATCGCCCGCCATGTGCTGCGGCGCCACCGCCTCGTCGTCGTAGCTCGCGCGCGCACGCCCGCCGGGGATCGACTCCTGCTCTCGCTCGGCGCGAAGATCGCGCTCCCCCGAGCGCGAACGATCGTGCCGCGATGAGCCGCAGCGACTTGCCGAGCCGCGCCGTCCTCGTCTGCGCCTTCGAGCCCTTTGGCGGGCGCCGCACGAACCGCGCGCTCCTCGCGGCGCGCGCCCTCGGTGACGTGGTTGTCCTGCCCGTCTCCTTCGCGCGCCTCCCCTCGGCCGTCCGCCGCCTATTTCGCCATCGCCCGTCGGCGATCCTGCTGTGCGGAGAGCACCGCCGCGCCCGCGCGATGCACGTCGAGCGCGTCGCACGAAACCGCATCGCCGCGGGCATCGCCGACAACGACTTTGCCAAGCCGAGGCGCCCGGTCGTGCGCGGCGGGCCAATGCTGCGCCTCGCCACCTGGCCGGCACGCGCCATCGCCGCCGCCATCCGCGCGGCCGGCGCCCGCGCCGAGCTCTCCAACGACGCGGGCGACTTCGCCTGCAACGCGGCGCTCTACCTCGCGCTCGCCGAGCGGGCCCGCCGCGGCCACCCCATCGCTGTAGGCTTCCTCCATGTCCCGGCCGATCGCAGGCGCATGCCGATAGCCGAAATTCGGCGCGGGCTCGCGGCCGCGGTCGCGGTCCTGGAAGCGAGAAGCTCGACTACTTCGAGCGCGGCGCGTCGAGCGGGAGGTAGGCGGTCACGCCGATGAGGAAGACGTAGTAGCCCGACGTGCGCGCATCGCCGGCGTCGACGCGATTGCACACCGACGGGTCCGCGCTGCACTCATCCGATTCGTCCGGATTCAAGTCGATGTCCCGACCCGACGGGTTGTTCTTGACGATCGTGTCGGAGAATTCGAACGAGGCCGCGAACGCCTCCGTGAAGTAGACGTGCATCCCGATGCCGACGTGCGGCCCGACCTGCATTCCGTCGTTTTCGAGCTCCGCGTCCGAGCCGTTCTTCAACTGCACGAAGCCGAGCCCGCCGAAGCCGTAGAAGTCGTACGACCAGAACACGCTCGAGAAAAGCGCCAGCTTGCCGGCGAAGGGCGTCAGCGTCCCGCGAAGCGCAGCCGTCCACGCCGCCTCGTTGAGCGCCTTGTGCCAGTCCGCCTCCTCCTGGGCGAGAATTCCGCGGGTGTGCTCGCAGCGATCACGCGCGTCGCCTTCCTCTCGCGTGCACTGCTCGAGCTCGGCGCCGCTCACGTCGTCGATCTTGCTCGTCAGCGTCGTGTCGAACGACGAAGCGCCGAAGTTGATCATGGCGCCGGCGCTCAGCCAATCGAGGAGGTGGTACTCGCCCTTGAGCCCGACCAGGAACGTGTGGCGGAAAGGCTGCCCGACGGTGAACCCGAAGGTCGGGCCGAGCTCGAACCGTCCTTCACGCAGTTCCAGGCGGCCACGAACCGCCGGCTGGCCCTCGAGCGGTCCTCGTCCCGCCTCGCGGGCTGAGGCGCCACGTCCCGCCTCGCGGGCTGGGGCAGCCTCGCGCACCTGGGCGACCGCGATCCGCGCCGCGCCCATCGCCGTGATCATCGCAATCGTGTAAACGCTTCGCCGCACGCGGTCTCCTAGCGGAACGTCGTGTACTGGAAATCGGTCGGCAGGAAGAAGCTCGCGCCGGCCATGAACATGATGTTGTTGACCAGGCCGGTCTCGGCCTTGTCCGAGACGCGGTCGATCGCGTCGTCGCGGCAGCTCCCGGTGATCTCCTCGTCCTGTGCCCTGCAGTACTCGTCCTCGATCCCCTCGCGGTCGGTGGGCTCGAAGTGATCGTTATAGATAAAGTCGCGGAAGAGGAAGAAGACCGACATCCAGCGCGTGAGCCAGATGCGGCCTCCCATCCCCAGGTTGGGCGCGATGTTCATGGTCGAGAATTTCGGGTCGTCGGGCTGGCGCGGGATGATGGTCGTGTGCACGACGCCGACGCCCGCGGTCACGAGCCCCTCCCAGTGCAGGAGCCAGCGGTTGAAGATCGTGAATTTTCCGTACGCCGGCACGTAGCCGAAGTTGAGGCTCGCGCCGTAGTCGTACGAGTTCGTGCGGGCCGCGAGGCGGTAGGTGCGGCGCACGTCGAGGTCGAGGTCCTGCTGGTCCTTGAAGAACTTGCTGCCGGCGACGCCGACCGACAGCACGTCGGTCAGGAAGTAGTTGACCTCCGCGCCCAGCGAGTAGTGGCCAATCAGCGGATCGTTGATGTTGACTCCCGCGAACGGCGCGAGCTCGAAGCGCTTGATCTTGAGCACGGGCTTGCGCGGGACCACCACGATGTCCTTCCAGACGCGCGATGGCTTGGGCGGTTTGGGCGGCTGGGCAGACGGCAGAATCTCGCCGGGAGCGGCCTCCGGCTGCTCGGCCGGCTCGGCCGGCTCGGCAGACGGCGCACCCTCCTCCTCCGGAGGCGCCTGCGCGTGAGCGGGCGGCGCCCGGAGCGAGAGCCCGCCCGCGATGATCGCCGCGAACGCCCCGCCGACCGTGGTCTTCGAGATCATCCGGTGTCTCCTCGACGGTCCCAGCAAAGTTCGCGGCTTATAACAAAGGCGAAACTCGAAAGTCAAAAGCGCGTGCGATCCGTGGCTTACGCTTCTTCCCGCTTCCGGGCGCTACGGCTCGAAGGACACATCTTCGAAGAGGGCGTCGGCAAAGGCCGCGGCGTCGAACTCGCGCAGATCCTCGACTCGCTCGCCAACGCCGACGTAGCGCACGGGAAGGCGCAGTTCGTCGCACACTCCCAGAATGACACCGCCCTTGGCGGTGCCGTCGAGCTTCGTCAGCACGATGCCGGTCACCTCGAGCACCTGCTTGAACATCTGCGCCTGCGCAATCGCGTTCTGGCCGGTCGTCGCGTCGAGCACCAGCAGCGTCTCGTGCGGCGCGCCTTCCAGCGCCTTGCCGACGACGCGACGCACCTTCTGCAGTTCCTCCATCAGACCCACCTTCGTGTGCAGGCGCCCCGCGGTGTCGGCGATGACAATCTCGAAGCCGTCCTTCTGCGCGCGCTTGATCGCGTCGAAGGCGACGGCCGACGGGTCGGAGCCGTCCTTGCCCTTCACGATCTCCGCGCCGCAGCGACGCGCCCAGATCTCGAGTTGCGCGACCGCGGCCGCGCGGAACGTGTCGCCGGCGGCGAGGATGACGGAGCGTCCTTCGTCGCGCAGTCGCGCCGCCAGCTTGCCGATGGTCGTGGTCTTGCCGGTGCCGTTTACGCCGACGACCAGAACGACGAAGGGCCGTGCGCGCGTCGTGTCCCAGGGCGCCGCCTCGACGTCGAGCACGCGCATCGCCTCGGCGCGCAGGAACGCGAGCACCGCCTGCGGATTCCGCAGCTCGGCGCGGCCCAAGCCCTCGCGCACGGCGGCGAGGAGCTTCGCGGAGGTCTTGACGCCGACGTCGGAGGTCAAGAGCACCTCCTCGAGGCGATCGACGAGATCGGTGGGGATCTGCTTGCCGTGCAAGAGCTCGGCGATGCGCGCGACGAAGCCCTTGCGCGTCTGCGCGAGGCCTTTGCTGAGGATGCGCGTCTCCTCCGCGCGACGGTCGACGCGCGGCGCGGGCGCGGGCTTGGGCACCGGCTCGGCGACGGAAGCGGGAGCGGGCACGAGCACGAGCTTCGGGCGAGCGACCTCGGCTTCGGCTGCGGCCTCGGGCTCGGCTGCGGCCTCGGGCTCGGCCTCGGGCTCGGGCTCGGGCTCGGGCTCGGGCTCGGCCTCGGGCTCGGCCTCGGGCTCGGCTTCGGCTTTGGTCTCGGCCTCGGGCTCGGCTTCGGCTTTGGTCTCGGCCTCGGGCTCTCGCGCGGCGGCGGGACCGCGCACCATCTTCCGCACGGCGAGCCCCACGAGGAGCGCGAGGCCGGCCACGACGACGAGGAGAACGATCGCGCCAGCGTTCATTGGGGCGCGGATGATATAGGGACCGCGCGATCGGCGGTCAAGGAATCCAGATCGCCGCGGTCGCCGGGCGCGAGCGCCGAGAGCGACGAAGAAGCGCGCCTCCGGACGCTCGGGTTCATGCTCGGTGGC
>JBBTFH010000264.1:0-3022 GCA_038041915.1 Myxococcota bacterium | reverse complement strand
ATGGCACGATCATCGAGTCGCACAAGCGCGACGCGCAGGTGGCCTACGAGGGGACGCGCGGCTACCAGCCATTGGTGGCGGTGTGGGCTGAGCAGGACCTGATCGTGAGTGTAGCCCCCCGCCGCGCGCCCGGGCAAACGAGCGGATCACCGAACGGATCACGGCGGAGGTCGCCGGTTCGAGCCCGGTCAGCTCCACCACTTCGTAGAGTCCGTTCGTAGTCCTCGCCTTACGACGCAGCGCGTCGAATTTTCCAAGTCGCCATTCGCAGGACACCTCCTAGAAACAAGCGGCGCGTACCTTGCCGCACATGAAACTTCCATCGCTCGTTTCGTTGTCGGTTCTGGCGGTCGGCTCGCAGGCGGCGGCGCAAGAAGCCGCGTCCAAGTGGCCGGCCAACCTGCAGGCGGCGGGGTTCGTCGACGCCTACTACATGGTCAACCTCAACCAGCCGGGCACCGACATGGCGCTGTTCCGGGCCTTCGACCGGAGGGACCGGGAGTTCGCCTTGAACCTGGCCGAGCTCGCGATCGGGTCGGCGCCCGAGCCTGTAGGCTTCCGCATCGACCTCGACTTCGGCCCGACGACGGAGGCGGCCCACATGGTCGAGCCCGGCGGACCCGAAGTGATGAAGCACATCCAGCAGGCCTACGGCTCGGCCAAGTTCGACGTCGGCCGCGGCCTGACGCTCGACGTCGGCAAGTTCGTCACGCACATGGGGCAGGAGGTCATCGAGACGCGCGACAACTGGAACTACTCGCGCTCGCTGCTCTTCACCTGGGCGATTCCCTTCTACCACTTCGGCGCGCGCCTCTCGACGCCGCTCTCCGACACGCTGACCGGCGCGCTCATGGTGGTCAACGGCTGGAACAACGTCGCGGACACCAACGAGCGGCCCTCCTTGGGCTTGCAGCTCGCCGCCACGCCCAGCTCGTCGCTGACGGCATACCTCAACTACGTCGGTGGCCCCGAGCAGCCGGGCAACGACGATGACCTGCGCCACGTCATCGACGTCGTCGCGATCATCACCGCGAGCGACAAGCTCACGCTGGGCGTGAACGGCGACTACGGCATGGAGAAGGTGGGGGACGCCACGATGAAATGGTTCGGCGTCGCCGGCACCGGCCGCCTCGCCTTCACCGACACGTGGGCCGCGGCGCTGCGCGCCGAGTGGTTCAAGGATGCGGACGGCTTCATGACCGCGACCGGCGTCGAGCAGTCGCTGATCGAAGCGACCGCGACGCTCGAGGCGAAGTACGGCGGCGGCCTGATCGCGCGCCTCGAGTTCCGCCACGACCACGCGTCCGAGGACGTCTTCCCGACCGACGATACGCCCGAGAACATGCAGAACACCGTGACGCTCGGCACGGTCATCGGCTTCTAACGGCGACGGACCGAAACTCAAAGGAGGCAAGAGGATGAATCCATCCATCGGCGAGCTGGCCACGAAGATCGGCGACACCCAAACCGCGCTCAACATCGTGTGGACCCTGATGGCGGGGTTCCTCGTCATGCTCATGCAAGCCGGCTTCGCGCTCGTCGAGACCGGCCTGGTGCGCGCGAAAAACGTCGCCCACACCATGTCGATGAATTTCCTCGTCTACGCAATCGGCATCCTCGGCTTCTGGGCCGTGGGCTTCGCGCTCCAGATGGGGGGAGTCGGCGCCATGGCGACGTTCGGCGGCGACGCGACGCTGGCGAAGGAGTTCACGCTGACGATCGCCGGCAAGGAGCACGGCCTGTTCGGCATGTCGGGCTTCTTCCTGTCGCCGGCGGTGTTCACGTCGGCAGTCGCCGCGATGTTCCTCTTCCAGATGGTCTTCATGGACACGACGGCGACCATCCCGACGGGGGCGCTGGCCGAGCGCTGGAAGTTCACCTCCTTCGTGATCTTCAGCTTCGTGATCTCGGCCCTGATCTATCCCATCTACGCCAACTGGACGTGGGGCGGCGGCTGGCTCGCGACGCTGGGCAAGAACTTCGGGCTCGGCCACGGCCACGTCGATTTCGCCGGCAGCTCGGTCGTCCACATGACCGGCGGCGTGATGGCGCTCGTCGCGGCCAAGATGATCGGACCGCGCATCGGCAAGTACGGCCCCGACGGAAAGCCTCGCGCGATTCCGGCGCACAACATTCCCATGGCGATCCTCGGCACCTTCATCCTCGCGTTCGGCTGGTTCGGCTTCAACGCGGGCTCGACGCTCGCCGGCATGGACACGCGCATCGCGGTCATCGCGGTCAACACGATGCTCGCGTCGGCCTCGGGCGCGTTCGCCGCGTACCTCTACACCAAGTTCAAGTTCGGCAAGCCCGATCCGACGTGGCTCTGCAACGGCATGCTCGCCGGGTTGGTCGCCATCACGGCGCCGTGCGCGTTCGTGACCGCGCCGTCGGCGATTCTCATCGGCGCAATCGCGGGCGTGCTGGTCATCTGGGCGGCGATGTTCATCGAGGGAGTGCTGAAGATCGACGACCCGGTCGGCGCGGCGGCCGTACACGGCGTCAACGGCGCGTGGGGCATTCTCGCGGTCGGCCTGCTGGCCGATGGGCGCTATGGCGACGGCTGGAACGGCGTGCCCGGCCCGGTGAAAGGCCTCTTCTACGGCGATGCGAGCCAACTGGCCGCGTCGTTCATCGGCATCTTCGCCAACGTCCTCTGGGCGGGCGGTATCGCGTTCGTCGCCCTCAAGGTGATCGGCGCGGTCGTCGGCAACCGCGTCTCCGCCGAGGACGAAATCGGCGGCCTCGACGTGCCCGAGATGGGCGTCGAGGGCTACGCGGGCGAGCCCGGCCGTCCGATTCTGACGCCCGAATCGCAGGCGAGCGCGACGATGATCGCGGCGACCGCGCCGGCGCCCGCCGAATAGTCCCCCCGGTACTGACCGATCGACTAGCGAGAAGGTCGCGGTAGGGACGGCCCTCACCTTTCGGTTCGGGCCGCCCCCCGCACAGATCCCGGCGTGCGCCATTAGCCTGGATTTTCACCCCGGGGAAACCGATAACGCCGGGCCCGCGTGGCCGC
>JBBTFH010000263.1:0-7016 GCA_038041915.1 Myxococcota bacterium | reverse complement strand
CGGCGCTGGCGGAGTCGCGATGATCCGCATTGCACTGCCTACGGGCGACCTGCGTAAGCAGACGGCCGCGATGCTCGACGCCGCCGGCGCGGGCATCGCGGACTACGGCGCAGGTTCGCGGGCGCTGCGGTTCTCGATGCTGGGCGACGCCGCGGTCGCCCGCGTCTTCCGCGAGAAGGACATCCCGGTCCAGGTCGCGCTCGGCAACTATGACATCGGCATCTGCGGCTCGACGTGGATCGAAGAGCTGGCGCAGCGCTTCCCGAGCCACGACGTCGTGCGGCTGCGCGACCTGGGGTTCGGCACGCAGTCGTTGTGGCTGGCCAGTTGGATCTTGATGATCATCTGGTAAATCGTTCGCTTGAAGATGTTCGCCTTGTTGGGCCCTTCAACACCCTGTCCAGCGATCTCCGGCGAGGCCTGGAGATGATGGTGATACTTCGGGCTTGCCACCCTTGGACAAAGCGCGCGCAACTTCCTGACGGCATGGAGGGGCGAGCCATGGAAATCGGCGGTCTGGATCTCGTACAGCATGTGCTTTCCGTAGGATGTCGGCTTCCTCGTGACCGGATCGAGGCCAAGCACCTCGATCACGGAGACGTCGACCTTGCTGCCGGGGGAGGTTTCTGTCTCGGGAAAATCAACCTCGCCGCCGACCTTGGCTCCGGCGAAGAGGAAGATGCGTGCATGACGCGCCAACCCGTCCTTGATGGAGAGTCGCCGCGTCGGCACGGCAAGAACTGTTACGGGGAGAACAAGCACCTCGACCGACTTGGCGATCAAGTAGGTCGTGCGGATCGCCGCAACGAGGAGCGTGAAGTCTGCATCAAGCGTACGGATCGGGCAGGCCAGCCAGTCCTGGCGGACGCCGTTGCTGTCGCTGCTAATGGTGCAGACTCCGGTCGGCTGGGCATATCCACCGAGCCTTTTCACGCACTCACGTCTCGTCGCGGTAGCGTTGGAGAGGAAGGGGCACAGGGAAGATGTTTGGTTCGCTGCCGCGGTCGCCGACGTGTCGACGAGGGGCCAGACGCGATGTCCGAACCACTCGGCAACGTAGTTGCCGGTGGACGCGCCATCGGCTTCTCTCGCGGGCTTCGAACGCGCGCCCCGGCCACCCACGCTAGCCGCGATCTCGGCGCGCTTCGACCTTGCCCAGCAGCGCCGCACCCGTGGTTCCGAGTGCCCGGGCAAGATCGATAATGACGTTCAGCGACGGGTTTCGCTCCCCGCGTTCGAGCAAGCTCACGTACGTGCGGTGGAGACCAGCGCGGTGGGCGAGTTCCTCCTGCGAGATCTTGGCCTTCAGCCGGGCATCGCGCATGACATCTCCGAAGACGCGCTCGGCTGCGTTCTTGGGCACTTGACGGAGCACGATATCGATAGGAGACTGAGCGTCTACAGACTATTGTCTGCATCGCTGTTGACCTACGCCGAGCAGGAGGAGATGATCGAGTCCGTGACGACGAAGGCCGAAGCTTGGACGGTAACGTGCGGCGACGCGTTCGATGTGCTGCCCACGCTGGCACCCAACAGCGTGGACCTCATCATCACCAGTCCACCGTACTGGGGACTCCGCGACTACGAGGCGCCTCATAACTGGGACATCCTCCGGGACTGGAGCGGCGAGGGTCACGACTCAGCGGATACGCCGCCCTACGAGTGGTACCGCAGCCACGGAGGAGTCCTCGGACTCGAACCGCTTCCGGAGTGGTACGTGGCGCACCTCGTCGAGATCTTGGAGCGAGGAAAGCCGGCGCTGAAACAGATGGCCAGCATGTGGTTGAACATCGGCGACACTTACTTCGCACGCTGGTCCAGCATCCGATCAAACGGACGTCAGGGCCTAAACGGCGATGACCGGATGCGGCGCCGAACCCCCATGGGCGGGTTTCGGCAGGAGAAGAACCTGCTTCTCATCCCGGCTCGCGTTGCAATCGCCCTTCAGGACCGTCGCTGGATCCTTCGCAACGATCTGATCTGGTACAAGCCCAACGTCCCTCCAAGGCCGTTCAAGGACCGGCTTGCGCTGACCCACGAGCACTTCTTCCACTTCGTGAAGCGGCCGACGGAGGGCAGGGCTCGGTACTACTACGACTTCGACGCAGCCGGCGATCCGCCTCACGACGTGCTCGAGCTCAACGTCAGCGCCGGCCGCGATGGTCACAGCGCGACGTTTCCCGAGAAACTGATCGAGCCTCGGGTTCTGAGCTGCTGTCCCAGAGGCGGCTTGGTGCTCGATCCGTTTTGCGGTGTGGGGACCACCTTGCATGTCGCCGTCAACTCCGGTCGGCGGGCACTTGGAATCGAACTGAATCAAAGATTCTCGGATGCCGCCAGCAAGCCCTTTGTCCAGCGATCCTTCGAGGAGATGGTGGCCCTCGGCGAGTTCCTGCCAGACGGCTAGCTCGAGCTAGATTGTGCTGACCACCGCGATCACCGGGGGCTTCGTGGCGCTCCTCACCTGGATGGGCGTCGAGCCGGGGCCGTACATCCCGGTGCTCTGGGTCGCGGTCAAGATCGCCGTCGTCGGCTCGGTCGCGGGCCTCGTGTGGTGGCGCCGGCGTCGCGCGCGCGGCCCGATCGCGTCGCCGCCATCGCCGCGGTAGACGACGATCAGCCCCCTATCGGGCGCCCGCGCTTCGCGTACGCGAGGCGCGCGCGGCGGATGGCGGTGCGCACGTCGTCGTCCGCGACGGCTTCGAGATCGGCCTCGATCGCGCGGCGCTCGTCGTCGGATACGTCGCGGTCGGGCGCGCGCGCCGGCGTCGCGTCCCTGCGCGGTTTCGGCGGCTCGACCGCCCCGACGCGGAAGCGGAGCTCGCCTACGGTCTCCGCGCCCAGCTCCGCGCACAGGCGCCGGCGGATGTCCTCGCGCAGGAACGTGAGCTCGTGCGCCCATCCGGAGCTCGACGCGACGACCCACAGCACGCCACCCGAGAAGTCCGCCGGCTGTGCGTGCAGCGACACGGGGGGCCCGACGACGCGCGCCCAGGCGGCGTGCACGAGCGCCGCGACGCCCAGGTGCGGACTGTAACCGCCGAGACAACCAGGCAGAACCTCCACGAGCGCGCGGGGCTCGGCCATTCGCCTGGGAACCCGTCGCATGCGGCGAGCCTAGCGCGGCGGCCCGGATGCCCTCAAGTTGCGCTTTTGCCTGCCGATAGCCTTCCGCAGGAGGCAAAGGTGGCCTACACGATCCTGGTCGTCGAAGATGAAGACACGGTGCGCGCGGCGCTCAGACGATCGCTCCAGCCGGATGGCTACGACATCGTCGAGGCGTCGAGCGGCGAGGACGCGGTGCGCGTCCTCGGGCACAAGCCCGTGGACCTCATTCTCAGCGACTACCGCATGCCGGGCATGAACGGCCTGGACTTCCTCAAGCAGGCGCGCGTGCTCCAACCGCGCGCGTTGCGCGTGATGCTGACCGCCGTCGCCGATCCGGCGGTGATCGTGTCGGCGATCAACGAGGGCGCCGTCTACCGCTACCTGCTCAAGCCGTGGGACGTGTTCGATCTGCGCGTGATGGTGCGCTTGGCCCTTCGGCACCTCGAGGCGATCCGCGCGACCGAGCGCGACGCCGAGTCGCACCGCGTCCACCGCGTGACCTCGCCGATGGCCTCGTAGCCCCGTCGATCTGCCATAACCGCGGTCGTGAGGCTGCTGGTTTCGGCCGTCGATGCCGCCGCGGATCGGTTCGCGGCGCGCGTGATCGACGCGCTGCGCGCGGATGGCGCACCCCTCGAAGCCTCGGGCGTCGGACGCGAGGCGCTGGCGCGCGCGGGCGTGACGTTGCTTCGGCGCGGCAACGATCTTTCGGCGGTCGGGCTGGTCGAGGCGTTGCCGCGAGCGGGTGCGGCAGCGCGCACGGTGCTGCGCCTCTCCGCGCGTCTGCTCGCGCGCCAGGCCGACGCGCTGCTGGTCGTCGACGCGCCGGAGCTGCACCTTCCGCTACTGCGCGTCGCGCGTCTCGCCGGCGTGCCCGCCGTCTACTACTTGCCGCCGCAGGCGTGGGCGTGGCGCGCGGGTCGGGCGCGCGCGATCGCGTGGAGCGGCGCGCGGCTGGCCACGGTGCTGCCGTTCGAGTCGGCGTGGTGGCGCGCACGCGGCGTCTTTGCCGAGTTCGTCGGCCACCCAATCCTCGACGAGCCTTTGCCGGCGCGGCGGCCCGAGTCGGGCGTGTGCGCGATCTTTCCGGGAAGCCGGCCCGAGGAGGTGCGGCGGCACCTCGCACCGATGCTCGGCGCGGCGCGCCGGCTCGGTATGCGGCCCATCGTCGGGCTAGCGCCCGGCGTGGCGCCGCCCGCGGGCGTCGAGACGGCTTCGGGGGCCGAGGCGATCGCGCGCGCCGAGGTCGCGATCGCCAAGTCGGGGACAATCTGCCTCGAAGCGGCGCTCGCCGGGCTGCCGACGGTGATCGTCTACCGCCTCGCACGCGTGACGTTCGCACTCGCGCGCCGGCTCGTCCGCGTGCCGCACGTCGGCCTGCCCAACCTCGTGCTTGGCCGCGCGGCGTACCCGGAGCTTCTGCAGAACGACGTGAGCGCCGACGGAATCGCGCGCGCCCTGTCGGCGATTGCCGGCCGCGATTTCGCCGGCGAGGCGGCCGAGTTGCGCGAGCGCCTCGGCCCGTCCGTCTCTTCGGACGGGGTGAGGCGCCCGGGTGCGGCGCGCCGCGTGGCCGCGCTGGTGCGCGCCGCCGCCGCCAACTCGGTAGACAGCTTTCCGACAGCGGCGTCCGAGCTTCGACGGACCTGACGCCTCCGCCGGCCACGCTGGGGCCGAGCCCCTACGGCGGCGCCGACTCTTCGCCGATCGCGAGAGCGTCCGTACCTCCGGCGCCTGGTCGAGCACTACGTCACGCACGAGCGCGGCCTCGGCGCGCGCGCCGGCGTCGAGATGCCGCGCGTCAACGACATGCGGTTCAGCCTGTTCGTGGGCGCCAACGTTCCGGTCATGCCCGTGCGCGATCCGGCCGGCGAGCTCGCCAGCGTCTGGACGCCGTCGCTGCACGCCGGCGCGGGCGTGGCATTCTGACGCGACGCCCCATCGACTTGACCAATCTGACCAGATCGGCCAACGTGCTTCCTGTGGAGCGCGCATATTCTATCTACCAAGCCAAGGCGAAGCTCAGCGAGCTCCTCCGCTCGGTCAAGCGACTTAGACCCGTGATCATCACCGACCGCGGTCGCCCGGTGGCGCGTGTCATTCCGTACGTCGCATCCGCGCCGGAGACGCTCGACGAACGGCTCTCGCGACTGGACTCGATCGGCGCGCTGCTTCCCGCCAAAATGCGGCCGCGCGATTTCACGCCGGTCGCCCGTCGCCCGGGCGCGCTACGCCGCTTTCTCGCGGGCCGCGATTGAGCAGGGCCTATGTCGATACCTCGTTTCTCGTGGCCGTCGCGCTGCAGGAGCCCAATTGGCGGGCGCTCCGGCGGTCAATCGGCGCGGCGGAAGCGCTGTACTCGTCCGAGCTCCTCGTCGCGGAGTTCTTGGCGACGGCCGCGCGTGAACGACTCTCCGCCGAGGCCACTCGGGCGGCGCTTTCCCCCGTGACGGTGGTGATCGCCGAGCGCACTATCCGACCGGAGATCGAGCGCGCTCTCGCGGCTGGCCGGCTCCGCGGGGCCGACCTGTGGCACGTCGCCTGCGCGCTCTATCTGACGCCAGACCCGGCGCAACTCGCCTTCCTGTCGCGCGACGCCGAGCAGCGCGCCGTCGCCGCGAAGCTCGGCTTCCCGACGCCCTGAGGAGGCCTCTCGCTATCGCCATTCGGGGCTCAAAAGGGCTCCGCCGCTACGATGATCCACGGCAGCGGCGCGCGCACCTCGACGATCCGCAGGTGGCGCTCGACCAGTGCGCAGAAGGCGGCGCGCGAGAAGTGCTGGACGTGGCCCGGCGTATTTCCGAGCTCGCCGAGGTAGCGGCCGCGCGCCACGTTGAGCACGCGCCAAAGCGGCTCGCGAGGCACGCTGAGGATCACGCGGCGGCGCGCGACGCGCGCGATCTCGCGCAGCGCGTCGTCGGGCCGCTCGAGGTGTTCGAGCACCTCGCAGGCGACGACGACCTCGGCGGAGTGATCGCGCAGCGCGAGCGCGTAGGCGGACTGCGCGGCGAAGCTGAGCGCCGGCGTGCGCCGCGCCGCCTCGGCGGCGACACGCGGGCTGACGTCGGTGCCGAGCGCGACGCGGACCGCGCGCCCGGCGAGCAGCCGCGGCAGGAGCTCGCCTTCGCCGCAGCCGATCTCGACCACGCGTTCATCGGGGTGCGCGTCGAAGAGCCCGCGCACCGCGGCCATGAAGCGCGAGACGAGCAGCCGCGCAAAAGGGTTCTTCGTGCCGTACTTGTCGTAGACGTTGCCGGCGACCGTGCCTCGGTCGACGAGCATCAGGCCCGGCGCGAGCCCGAACGCGAGACCGAATCCGCTTCTTCCGACTCCATCCGCCGCACGCGCAGGCGGACGTCCTCGAGCAGCCGCCGATTGGCCGCGATCAGATCCGCCACGACGCCGATCAGGAAGACCTGGAACGCCACCACGATGCAGATCGCCGCCAGGATCAGCGACTGCACGTGGCCGGAGCGCCCGGGCTCGACGATGAAGTAGTAGACGAAGCGCGCGCCGAGCGCGACGCCGACGGTCAGGAGGGCCAGCGCGAGCAGCGAGAAGGCGCGCAACGGGCGGTACATCGTGTACACGCGCAGGATCGTCCCGGCGGAGCGCCGCACGTAGCTGGGGATGCTGCGCACCAGGCGCGAGCGGCGCGTCGGCGCGTTGGTGGCGATGGGCACGGAAGCCACCGCCATCCGATCGGCGCCCGCCTGGATGATCGTCTCGAGCGTGTAGGTGTACTCGTCGTGCACGAACAGGCGCTGCGCCGCGCCGCGCGAGAGCGCGCGAAAGCCGCTGGTCGTGTCCGGGATCTCGGTGCTCGACGCCTGCCGCACCACCCAGCTTCCGACCCGCTGCAGCAGGCGCTTGCCCGGGCCGAACGACGCGACGGTCGCCACCTGCCG
>JBBTFH010000262.1:0-11437 GCA_038041915.1 Myxococcota bacterium | reverse complement strand
AAGATCGTTCCGGCTTCGATGATGAAGGATCTGGCCAAGCTGACCGCCGGCGCCGAGGTCGAGAAGGGTTGGAAGATCGGCGAGCCGCGGCACCTGCTCGACGGCGAGCGCATCGACGTCCCGATCGAAGGCAAGGGCGGCACGATCGTGCTCATGATGGTCCACCTCGACAAGGGGCAGGGCATCGACAACTCGAAGAACTTCGCGATCCGCCTCGGCTCGCAGGGCGTCGAGTGGGGCGAGGCCTACAAGGTGGCGCTCAAGGTCATCGAGACGATCAAGAAGAACGACACCGCGGACGTGTGGACCGACGCGCCGGCGGCGGCTCCCTTCGTACCGCCCGCGCCCGCGCCGCCCGCCGCCGCACCCGCCGAGAGCTCTCCCGAGTAGGCTGCCTCAGCCCACCCGACGGGGTGCGTCGCAACGCCCGCGGCTTCGCGCGGTCTCCGTCGGCGAAGGATATAATCGCGGCACTTTGCTTCGCCAGGCAGTTCGCCTGTCGCTGGCGGCGCTCGTTTGCGCGCCCCGTCTGGCGGTCGCCTTCGTCGTCCCCAACATCGCGCCAAGCTCCGTTCCCGGCTCGCCGTTCGTGGTGCAGGGAGACGCCGCCACCACCGGCGCGAGCATGATGTTCCGCAACTTCTTCTACCCGGCCAACGACACGCTGCTGGCGTCGCAGGGCTCGACGGTGGGCGGCATCCCGGCCGACGCGACCGTGCAGGCCGCCTACCTCTTCTGGTCCGGCACGCTCAACCCGCCGGGCGGGAGCTGCGCGGGATCGAGCGGCCCGACCGCGCCGGACACGACGGTCACGCTCACGCTGCCGAGCGGCGGCTCGTCGTCGGTGACGTCGGAGATCGGCTGCGGCCCATACGTCATCCCCGGCGGCGGCGCGTGCAATCCGCGCTTCTACTACTGCCGCGGCAACGTGACCGCGGCCGTCGCCGCGCAGGCCTCCGGCTTCAACGGCGCGTATACGCTCTCGGGCTTCGAGGCTGACGTCGCCGACCTCGTCGACTCGAACGGCGACGGGCAGGCCGACACCTGCGCCTCGTTCGACCCGCTCTGCCAGGCCAAGTACGGCTCGTGGTCGCTGGTCATCGTCTACGCGTCGGCGACGGCCGCGGCGGCGCGGCACGTCGATCTGCTCGACGGCTACAACCTGCTCGATCACCGCGACGGGCCGGGCGGCTCGACCGCGACGCTGGCCTTCAGCATCGCGGGCCTCGCCGTGAGCAGCCCGCCCGCCGGCACGCTCACGTCGTACGTGATGGAGGGCGACGAGGGCCTGGGCGAGCCGCCGCAGGACACCTACGCGACCACCAACCCGCTCTACTGCACCGACTGCGAGGACTACCTCAGGTTCGAGGACACGTTCCTCGCCGACAGCGTCGGCTGGCCCGGCAACGTCTTCAACAGCAACACGACGACCGGCGGCGGCTACGGCCTCGATATCGACACGTTCAACGTCAGCGCGCTGCTGGCGGCGGGCGGCCCGCAGACCGTGACGGTCGAGATCGGCGCGGGCACGGGCCCGGTGCGAAACCCGTGCAACGCGGGCAACAATTTTTGCCAGAACGGCGGCGGCGAGCTGTTCGCGCTCGGCTGGGTGCTGCTGTCGGTCGGTACGCCGTCGCCCAACCTGCTCGGCTCGACGAAATCCGCCGCGCCGGCGTTCGTCTCGCCGTCGGGGACCGTGACGTACACCGTCAACGTGCAGAACTCGGGAACCGCCGCGGCCAGCGCCGTCGTGGTCACCGACACGCTCGGGTCCGACCTCGACTACGTCGCCGGCTCGGCGCGCATCGACGGCGTGGCGTGCGGGGCGGCGTGCTCGCTGTCGGGCGCGACGCTGACCGTCGATCTCGGGGGAATCGCGGCCGCGCCGGCCGATACCAACCGCGTCGTCACGTTCGACGCGACGATCGATCCGGCGATCGCGGGTGGCACCACCGTCTGCAACCGCGCGACCATCGACTCGGCGGAGACGGCGCCGGTGACTACCTCGGCCACCTCCGCGTGCGTATCGGTCGCGACGCCGGCGCTCGGCACGATCAACAAGACGGACGTCGATCTCGACGGGGCCTTCCAGGAGCCCGACGACCTTATCCAGTACTCGGTGACGATCCCGAACACCTCGAGCGTCACCGCCTCGAACGTGCGCTTCCTCGACGACATGCCGGCGACCATGCAGCTCATCTTCGTCGCTTCGATCAGCGACGCCGACGGCGTGATCGACGCGTCGAGCATCGGCGCGGGCGGCGCCAACGGCACCGGGCGCGTCGACCTGCAGGACCTCGACATCCCGCCCGGAGGGTCGGTCACGGTGAGCTTCGTCGCGCAGATCGCCTCGGAGGCGGAACTGGCGGCGCTCGGGCTCGGTCCCGACGGGCTCCAGGTGTGCAACCAGGGCTTCGCGCAGGCGACGTGGCTTGCGCCGGACGCCGCGACCAACGATCCGGCTACCGGCGCCGCGCTGGACCCGACCTGCTTCACGACCACCTTCCGGCCGGTGCTCTCGGGCGCGAGCAAGACCGTGTCGGACGTCGACGGCGCGCCGCCCGAGCCGGGCGACGTGCTGCGCTACACGATCACGCTCCCCAACACCGGCAACCGTGCCGCGACGGTCGATGTCACGGACTCGATGCCGCCGGCGACGACCGGCTTCACGCTGGTGTCGGCGACGCCGGGCGTGACGTTTACGCCGGCGCCGGCGGGCGCCAACGGCACGGGCCTCATGGCCGTCAACGATCTGGCGATCACCGCGGGCGCGACGCACACCATCGTCTTCGACGTGACGATTCTGGCGTCCGCGGCGAGCGGACAGGAGATCGCCAACTGCGCCGACTATGCGGTCGCCGAAGAGCCGACGGAGAACTCGACGCGCTGCGCGCCCACGCTGACGGTCGTCGCGGGCCCGGTGCTCTCGACCGCGAGCAAGACCGTGCTCGACGCCAACGGCGGCGCGCTCGTGCCGGGCGATCACGTCGTCTACACGATCGCGATCCCGAACTCCGGCAACCAGCCGGCGACCGGCGTGCAGGTCAGCGACCCGGTGGACGCCAACCTCGCGGTCACGTCGATCTCGGCCGGCGGCGTGCTCGCCGGCGGCGTGATCACGTGGACGCCGCCCGACATCGCGGTTGGGGCGACGACGACGCTCAGCTTCGAGGCTGACGTCATCGTCCCGACGGCCAACGGCACGTCGATCTGCAACACGGCGACGATCGACTCGACGGAGACGGCGCCGATGGCACGGTCCGCGCCGTGCCTCACCGTCTCGTCGCGGCCGAGCTTCACGACCTCGAGCAAGACCGCCACCGATCTCGACGGCGACGGCCTGTTCGAGCCCGGCGACGTCGTGCGTTACGCGATTACGGTCGCGAACTCGGGCACGGAGACGGCGACCGGCGTGGTGGTGACCGACACGGTGCCCTCGGGCTTCGTCACGGCGGGAGCGGAAAGGACGTTCGCGGCGGCGTCGCTGGCGCCTGGAGCCAGCGCCGTCTTCGCGTTCGACGAGACGCTCGCCTCCCCACTCGTGGGCGGCCGCTCGATTTGCAACGCGTTCACCGTAGACAGCGATCAGACCGCGCCGGCCACCTTCGGGCCGACCGCGTGCTTTACGGTCACGGCCGCGCCCGCGCTCGCCGTCGCCAAGGGCGTGACCGACCTCAACGACGGCGCGTCGGTGCAGCCGGGCGACGCGCTGCTCTACACGATCACGGTCGCGAACTCGGGCAACTCGGCGGCGATGGCGTCGACCGTGACCGACGCCGTGCCCGCGAACCTGACCGCTATCACGCCGATGGACGGTGGCTCGCTCGCGGGCGGGACGATCACCTGGCCGGCGGCGACGGTCGAGCCGGGCACGCCGCGCATCGTGCGCTTCCAGGCGAGCGTGGTCTCGCCGCTCGCCAACGGCACGACGATCTGCAACAGCGCGAGCGCGCAGGCGTCCAATTTCGCCGGCAGCGCGACCAGCTCGGCGGCGTGCGTGACGGTCACGAGCCTGCCGGACCTGGGCGGGTCCACGAAGAGCGTCACGGATCTCGACGGTGGCACGGTCGAGCCGGGCGATACGCTGCGCTACACGATCACGATCCCCAACGGCGGCGCCGCGCCGGCGACCGGCGTCACCGTCACCGACGCGGTCGAGCCAAATCTCGCCGTCACGGCGATCTCCGGCGGCGGCACACTCGCGGGCGGCACCATCACGTGGACGCCTCCCGACATCCCCGCGGGCGCGACCACGACGCTGACGTTCGACGCGGCGGTGGCCTCGCCGCTCGCCGACGGGACATCGATCTGCAACTCCGTGGTGCTCGACAGCGCGGAGACCACGCCCCTGGCGCGGGCGGCGCCGTGCGTGACCGTCGTCTCGCAGCCGAGCTTCGCGGGCTCCAGCAAGATCGTGGCGGATCTCGATGGTGACGGCGTATTCGAGCCGGGCGACGTCGTGCGCTACACGCTCACGGCGGAAAACAGCGGCACGGCGACGGCGACGACCATCGTCGTCGAAGATACGACGGCGTCGGGTCTGGTCGGCGCGGGTGGCACCGCGACCTTCACCGCGGCCTCCGTCGCGGCGGGCGCGAGCGCGACGTTCGTCTTCGATCGCACGATTACCTCGCCGCTCGCGGGTGGCACGATCATCTGCAACTCGTTCACCGTCGACAGCGACCAGACCGCGACGGCGAGCTTCGGGCCGACCGCGTGCTTCACCGTCACCGCCGCGCCCGCGCTCAACGTCACCAAGAGCGTCACCGACGTGAACGGCGGAGACGCGCAGCCCGACGACACGCTCGCCTACACGATCACGGTTGAGAACGGCGGCAACGCGGCGGCGACGGCCTCGACGGTGACGGACGAGGTCCCGGCGACGCTGACGGCGATCTCGCCGCAGGACGGCGGGACGCTGTCCGGCTCCACGATCACCTGGCCGGCGGCGACGATCGAGCCGGGCCCGCCGCGCGTCGTGCGTTTTCGCGCGACCGTCGTCTCGCCACTCGCGGAGGGAACGGTCGTGTGCAACTCGGCCGAGGCGGACGCGGAGAACTTTGCCGGCACGGCGACGAGCGCTCCCGCGTGCGTGACCGTCGTCAGCCGGCCTGACCTCTCCACGTCGAGCAAGTCGTACACGGATTTGAACGAGGAACTGATCGCGCCGGGCGACACGCTGCGCTTCACGATTGTGCTCGTGAACACCGGCACCGCTGCGGCGACGGGCGTTTCGGTCAGCGACGCCGTGTCGGGAAGTCTCACGGCGGTCGTCCCGCTCGACGGCGGCAGCTTCGTTGGAGGCGTCGTCACGTGGCCGGCGTCGACGGTGACGGCCGGCGCCACCGTGCTCAGGCGCTTCGACGCACAGGTGGTTTTGCCGCTCGCGGACGGCACGGCGATCTGCAACTCGGCGACGATCTCCTCGACCGAGGCCGCGCCGCTCACGGTGAGTCTGCCCGCCTGCGCCGTGGTGAATTCGGCGCCGCGCTTCGCCTCGTCGTCCAAGGGCGTGGTTGATCTCGACGGCGGCGTCGTGGAGCCGGGCGACACGCTCCAGTACACGTTGACCGTCCGCAACTCGGGCTCGGCGACAGGCACCGCGGTGGCCGTGGCCGACACGATCCCGGCGGGCACGACCGTCGCCGACGCGGGCGGCGGCACGGTCTCGGCCGGCCAGATCCGCTGGTCGCTCGGCAGCGTCGCGCCCGGCGCCGCGGCGCAGCAGACGCGCATCTTTACGGTCGTTCTCGACGCCGCGATCGAGAACGGCACGGCGATCTGCAACCAGGCCTTCGTCGACAGCGCCGAGACCTTGCCCGTCGGAACGAACGATCCGACGACGGCGATCCCCGGCGATGCGACCTGCGTGACGGTCATCTCGCAGCCGAACCTGGGAGACTTCTACAAGCTCGCGTTTGACGCCGACGGCGCGCCGTACCGCCCCGGCGACACGGTGGCGTACGTGCTGACGTTCACCAACACCGGGTCGAGCACGGCGACGGGCGTCGTCGTCACCGACACGCTGCCGGCGACGCTGGCGGGCGGGACGGCGTCGGACGGCGGCGTCTTCGCGGGCGCGACCGCGACGTGGGACGCGACCACGACGCCGGCGCTCGCGGCCGTGGCGCCCGGCGCCTCGGTCGCGCTCGTGCTGTCAGCGACGATCGTGACGCCGCTCGATGACGGCACCGCGATTTGCAACCAGGCGGTGCTCACCAGCCCCGAGCTCGCCGTCCCGGTGGCGAGCGACGACGCGACGACCTTCGCGTCCGACGACTGCACCGGGATCGCCGTCGCGGCGGCGCCGGTCCTGTCGGCCGGCAAGTCGGTCGTCGACGAGAACGGCGGCGACGTCCTGCCGGGCGACGTGCTGCGCTATGCGATCACCGTAGCCAACGCCGGCGACGCGCTGGCTCGCGACGTCGTCGTCACCGATGCGCTGCCCGCCACGCTCGTCGCCGAGGACGACACGCTCACCTTCGCGCTCGGCGACCTCGCGCCGGGCGCGCCCGCTACGGTCGAGTTTCTCGCGACCGTCGTCTCGCCGCTCGCCAACGGCACGGTCATCTGCAACGCCGCCGACGTCACCAGCGGCGCCATGTCCGCCGCGACGCCCGACGCCTGCGTGACGGTGGTGTCGCGCCCCGACTTCACCACCGCCACCAAGACGGTCGCCGGCGCTCCGGGCGGCGTGGCGAATCCCGGCGACGCGCTGACCTACACGATTACGGTCACGAACACCGGCGACGAGACGGCGACCGGCGTGGTCGTGACCGACGTGCTCGACGAGAACCTCGACGCGCCCACGCCGCTCGACGGCGGCGTCTACGACGCGGCGACGCGGACCGTGACCTGGACGATCGCTTCGCTGGCGCCGGACGAGTCGGACGAGGTGCGATTCACCGCGCTCGTCGCGCTGACGGCGCAGGACGGCGCCATCGTCGAGAACCAGGCGGTCGTGACCTCGCCCCAGACGCCCGGCGAGGAGTTCCTCACCGACGACCCGCTCGACGCGGCCGTCGACGACCCCACCGAGATCACGATCGCGGCGGTCGAGCGCCTCGAGATCTACAAGAGCGTGGAGGACCTCGACGGCGGCGACACGCATCCGGGCGATCGCGTGCGCTACACGTTGCGCGTCGTCAACGAGGGGCAGGCCGCCGCGATCGACGTGGTCGTCACCGACGACGTGCCCGCGGAGCTGACGGAGATTCTAATCGGCCAGGGCGGGACCTCCGTCGGCGCGCTGCTGACCTGGTCTTCGGCGGGCACGCCCGGGCTGGCGCTGCTCGCGCCCGGCGCCGAGATCGTCCTCGAGTTCACCGCGCGCGTGACGGCGCCGCTCGACGACGGTACGCGCATCGCGAACCAGGCCCGCGCGCGCGCCGACGGCATCGCCAGCGAGCCGTCCGACGATCCGGCGACCGCCGCCATCGACGATCCGACGGTGCTCGTGATCACGAGCCGGCCCGAGCTGCGCTTCTCGACCAAGTCGGTGCGCGACCTCGACGGCGGCGCGGTCGATCCGGGCGACGTCCTCGAGTACGCGATCCGCGTGGTCAACCTCGGCGACGCCGACGCGACCGGAGTGGTGCTCACCGATCCGATCCCGACGTTCACGGAGCTGCTCTCGGACCGCGATCCGTCGGCCGGCGTCGAGGTGCACACGGCCGGCGCGCCGGACGGGGTCGTGCGGGCGGGCGAGGATGGCGCCACGACCTTCACCTTCCGCGTACGCGTATCTTCGGTCACGCCCGCCGGCGCCGTGATCGCGAACCAGGCCTTCCTCGCCTCGGCCGAGGCCGGCGTGCAGGTCAGCGATGATCCGCGCACGCCGGAGATCGGCGATCCCACGGTCGTCGTCGTCGGCGCCGGTCCGACCCTGGCGGCCACGACCAAGCTCTACGACGCCGCGCCGATCGACGACGACGGCGACGGGGCGTTCGACGTCGGCGAGGTGGTGCAGTATCGCGTGTCCATCCAGAACCTCGGCAGCGCGCCGGCGACGCGCGTCGTGTTCGAGGACGACCTCGATCCGGAAAAACTCTCCTGGGTCGCCGGCTCGCTGCGCATGGGTGGCGTTCCCGTGACCGACGCGGCCGACGGTGACGCGGGCGCGGCGCTCGGCGGCTCGATCCGCGTCGCGTTCGGCACGCTCGCCGCCGGCGGGCGCGTCGAGGTCGCCTACCGCGCGCGGTTGCTCGCCGAGGGCATGGTGGGCAACCAAGGCATCGTCGAGAGCGTCGAGACGCCGCCCGAGCCGACCGACGCCGACGGCAACGACGCCAACGGCGATCAGGTGACGATCGTGCCGGTCGGTGACGCCGCGCCGGGCGCCATCAGCGCCGACAAGAGCGTCAGCGACTTGGGCGGCGGCGCCGTCGAGCCCGGCGACGAGCTGCTCTACGCGATCACGGTGCGCAACGCCGGCACGCGCGCGCTGGAGGGCCTGCGCGTGGTCGATCCGATGCCCGGGCAGGCGCGGATCGCCGCGGACGGTGTCGTCGCACCGCCCGGAACCAACGTCACCGTCGAGACGACGGGCGCCGCCAACGGTCGCGGCGCGGTCGTCGTCGGCGGGCTCGCGCTCGCTCCCGGCCAAAGCGCCATCGTGCTCGTGCGCGTGCGGCTCGACCGCGACGCCGCGCGGGGCGCGTCGGTGTGCAACGTCGCGACAGTCTCCTCGGACGCGCTCGACCCGCTGCGGCCCGAGGCCTGCGTGCTGGTCGGCAAGCCCGCCGGCACCGGCTCGCTCGCCGGCCGTGTCTTCCGCGACATCGGCGCCGACGACCACTCGTTCGGGCGCGGCGATCGCCCGTTGGCCGGCTGGCAGGCGCAACTGGTGCTCGCCGGCGACGTGCGCGGCCGGCCGATCGCGGTGGCGTCGACCGACGAGGACGGGCGTTACCGCCTGCTCGGCGTGCCGCCCGGCCCCTACGAGCTGCGCGTGCTCTCGCCGCTTGGTGTCGAATACGCGCGACGCGGCGGCGTTGTAGTGGCGGCCGGCGCGCTCGCCGATCTCGACGCGCCGATCGATCCGAGCGGCGTCGTCTACGATTCGAAGGGTGGGCGGCCGCTGGCCGGCGCGCGCGTCACGCTGTGCCATGCCGAGACGCCCGGCGACGATCGCGAGTGCCGCCGCGTGCCCGACGATGCGCTCCTGCCGGGCCAGCAGGGCCAGCCGACCGATGCGAGCGGCTATTACCGCTTCGACGTGCGGCCCGGGAAGTTCCGCCTCGAGGTCGCGCCGCCCGGCCCGTCGATGGCCTTCCCGTCGACGCGCATCCCGCCGCGGCCGGGCTTCGCGCGGGTCGGTCCGGAGAACGAGGTTGTCCCGAGCGATGAGCCCGATCCGCGACGGGCCGGCGCCGACCTCACCTACTACCTGCGCTTCGACATCGGCGGGCCCGAGGACGAAGTGCGCAACAACCACGTTCCCGTCGATGCGCTTACCGATCTCATCCGCCTCGACAAACGCGCCGACAAGCGCGAGGCCACCGTCGGCGACGTTATCGGATACACCATCACCGTCGCCAACGGCTCGACGCGCGACCTGCGCGCGAGCGGAGGCACGGGCGTGACCGTGCGCGATGTCATGCCCGTGGGCTTCCGCCTCTCGCGCGATTCCGTGGCGCTGGTGCGCGGAAGCGGCGACGGCCGCCTGGCCGCGAATCCGCCGCCGATTCGCGGTTGGCCTTCGGTCTCGCGCGTCGTCGACTTCGGGCCGGTCGATCTCCCCGCCGGCGAGACTTTCGAGCTCCATTACCAGGTGATCGTCGGTCTCGAAGCCAAGCCCGGACACTACGTCAACCGCGCCGTGCTGCTGGGCTCGGGCGGCGTGCCGATCTCGAACGAGGACGAAGCGGTCGTGCGCGTCGCGCAAGACCCCGACTTCGATCAAGGCTTCCTCTTCGGCAAGGTCTTCTGCGACGGGAATGGAGATGGGCGGCAGCAGCCGGGCGAGCCGGGCGTGGGCGCCGCGACCATCTACCTCGACAGCGGCGACTTGGTCGTGACCGACGCGACCGGCAAGTACCACTTCCGCGAGATGGACCCCGGCGTGCACCTCGTGAAGATCGACGCGGGCACGCTGCCGCCGCCTGGCAGGCTAACGACCGAGGCCGCGCGCGTCGTCGAGATCACCCGCGGCTTGCCGGCCAAGGTGAACTTCGGCGTGAAGTGCGCCTACGAGAAGGCGGCCCCGCAAGTGGTCGTCCGCGCCGAGAAGAAGAAGCCGTCGGCGTCGGCGTTGGCCGAGCGCCCGCGCACGAGCGTGACGTTCCAGGGCGACATCAAGGCGATGACGCTTCTCGCCGACGACGCGCCGGTCGTCCTGCCCGAGGCCGACGTCGTCGTCACGCCGTCGGGCGAGGCGTCGCTCGGCGCCGACTGGGGAGCGGTAGAGCCGCACGCCAACCCACCGCCGAACTTCGCGCGCCGCGACAGTCCCGCGGCACGTCCCGTCGGACGGGGTGAGGCACCACGTCCCGTCGGACGGGCTGAGGCAGCCGCGATCGAGCCGGCGGCGGTCTTCCTCCTGCGCGCCAAGGCGCCGCCGGGCGCGAAGGTGCGCGGCTGGCAGATCCTGCTGTTCAACTCCTCCGAAGAATCGTCGCGTGGCGCGAGCGTCGTTGGGCTACCGGCGTCGCCCGCGCTGCGGAAGGGCGAAGAGGAGAGAGTGCCGGCGCACGAGATCGTCGGCGCGGGCGACGTGCCGGAGGAGATCGCGTGGGACGGAACGATCGGCCCCTCCCGTGATCTCGCGGCGGCGGGCGTCTACGTCTACCAGCTTCGCGTCGCGTTCAGCGGCGGCTGGCAGGCGGCGTCGCGGCGCCGCACGTTCGGCATCGGCCTGGGTACGCGCCAGATCGTGAGCGAGCAGAAGATCGCCGGCGCCTTCGCCGGAAGCATGCCGCGCGGCAAGACGCGCGTCGCGCTGGTGGCGCTTGCGCGCAAGCTCTCGCCGAAAGACGGCGGCGAACGGGTCGAGGTCGTCGAAATCGAGGCGCAGGCCCAGCAGGCGCAGGCCGCGGCCGACTACCTCGCGCGGCTCGGGATCGCGGCGGCGCGCCTGCGCGTGGTCGCGTCGCCTTCGGCCGGCGCGGCGCTCGTGCTGCGCGTCGTGCGCGTGGAGGAGAGTGAGGCGGCCGCGGTGCCGCCGGCGGCGCCCGTGCGGCCGGCGGCGTTCGTCGCTGGCGTCGAGGCCAAGGTCGCGCGCGACACGTTCGCGCGCAACGCGCCGATCCCGCCCGACGGCCGCATCGCCGTCGAGATGACGGCCGCGGACGGACGCCGCGCGGCGATCGAGCTCGATCTGCGCGGCGGCGCCAAGCTGGCGCCGCCTCCGCGCGTCTCGCTGCGCGTCGAGGGCGAACTCAAAGCACCGTCGCTGCGCGTGCGCGGCCTTTCCGTCGACCTGCGCCTGCTCGAGATC
>JBBTFH010000261.1:0-12553 GCA_038041915.1 Myxococcota bacterium | reverse complement strand
CGGGCGCGGGCGCGGGCGCGGGCGCGGGCGCGGCGCCTTCGGGCGCAGGCGCGGGCGCGGGCGCGGGCTGCTGCTGCTGCTGCATCAGCTTCTGCTGGTCTTCCAACTCCTTCTGCATCTCCTTCTGCATCTTTTCCATTTCGGCCTGCATCTTCTTGGCCTCTTCGATCGCCTTGAAGGTGTCCTCGATGTTCTTGATGCGGGCCTTCGCATCCTCGACCTTCGCCTTGTCCTGCGAGCGCGCGATGAAGTCCTGGAAATGGCTCCTGGCCTTATTGAGCTGTTCGGTCGTCTGCTGCAGGTAGTCCTGATAGAGGACGCCGAGATTGTAGGTGACGGCGGCGTTGTTCGGATCCGCCTTGCCGGCTTCCTTGTAGTAGCGCTCGGCCTCGTCGACCTTCTGCAATCCGCGCAGCGCCACGCCCAGGCCGATGAGCGCGTCGAAGTTCTTCGGCTGGCTCGCGATCACGTGGCGGAAGCTCGCCTCGGCGGTGCCGTAGTCGCGGAAGTTCAGCGTGATGGCGCCGATGTTCATGTGGGCTTCCAGCAGCGACGGATCGAGCTCGGCGGCCTTCTTGAACTGGGCGAGCGCCGCGGTGACGTTGTTGCGCTTGAGCGAGATGAGGCCGCCGACGTTGTAGATCGGCGCGTAGCTGTCGCGGAGCTTCTTGCCCTGATCGGTGACGAGGCGCGCCATGTCGAGCTTGGCCGGATCGTCGCCGGCGAGATCGTACTCGAGCAGCGCCAGCGTCGTGTAGGCGTCCATGTTGTACGCGTCGACGGCGAGCGCACGGCGCAGGTTGTTGCGCGCGTCCTTGGCCGCCTGCGCGTCGCCGCGGCGCGCGCGCTCGCGCAGCACCATCGCGAGACCGAGGTAGGCCTCCGCGTTCTTCGGGTCGGCCTTCGCGGCTCTGTCGAAGTACTCGTAGGCGCGGCCCTCGTCGCCACCGCGCAACGTGAGCCGGCCGGCCGCCGCCAGCGCGGGAGCGTAGCTGCCGTTGGCGTCGAGCGCCTGCAGGTAGGCGCGCATCGCGGCCTTTCCCTCGCCGCACTGTTCGAAGACGGCGCCCTGGTTGAAGCGCGCCTCGATGAGCTTGGGATTGTCGTCGGCGACCTCGCCGAAGCCCTCGGCGACCGCGGCGCAGCGCTCGGGCGTCATGCCGTCCTTCTGCGCCTGCTCGTAGGCGGCCAGCGCCTTGCCCAGCTCCGCCTTCTCCTTGTGAGACAGTTGGCGCTGCGGCGCGCGCGCGCCGGGCCTGGGCGTCGTTTCGTCGCCGACAGTCGCCTTCTTGGCGCAACCCGCGAGCGCGATGATAACGAGGAGCGTCAGTGAGCGCATCACCTGGCCTCCGGGACGACGGGGTTGATGATCGACGGCTTACCGAAGACCTTGGCCACATAGCCCGGCCGCGCGCGAATCTCCGACGCGATGGGATAGCCCGTCGGGTTGATCTGGTTGAGCTCCGACTCGCAGAGCGTCGACCACTCGTTGAACCACGACAGCTCGGTCGACTTCCTCAGGCAGGTTTCGAGTCCTTCGACCGCCTTGGCCTCGATCGGCTCGGCTTTGTCCGTCATCGTGTCGCAGTAGTTGTCGCGGAACGTCTGCTTGTACTCCGTCTCGATGTCGGTGCGCGACTGCACGTCGAGGTACGAGAGCTGCTCTTGCACTTCCTTGGGCAGCGCCGGCGGCGTCGGGATGGGCGCGGTGTAGAGCTGATCGGAGAAGTTCTGGTAGAGCTGGCCGATTCGCGCGGAGGCAGCGATCGCCCAGTGCGCAACCTTCATGGTGATGACCTCGCGGTAGCCGTTGGCGGCCGTGTCGAGCGCCTTGGCCTTGTCGTCGAGCCACTTGGCGAAGCGTTTCTGCGACTCCTCGACCTTCTTCTTGTTCTCGTCCTTCTTGCCCGGATCGAACGTCAAACCCTCGGGGAAGGCGATCTTGAGGAACGCCTCGTAGGCCTGCTCGGCCTGCGCGAAGCGCGCCTGCGAAACCGCGTACATCATCTCCATCGTGCGTGACTGCTTGTCCGCGTCGCTGCGCCCGGGCACCTTGGCGACCGCCGCGCCGCCGCCGTAGGCCGACAGCGCCGTCTTGAAGTGGTTCTGCGCCTCCTGAGCGAGGCCTGGCTTGCGCGCGAACACCGTGATGCGCGACTTGGTGTCGGGGCCGCACTGCTTCATGTTGATCTCGGCGGCGACCACCTTCTTCTTGCCCTTGAGCTTGAGCTTGACCTCCTTGACCGCGCGCGCGCGCACGCGCTCGAGCTTGATGCAGGCGCCGTTGACGCCCGGATCGCCGCAGGAGTAGCGCCAGAGGAGCTCGCCGAGCTTCACGCGCGCGATGATCTGGCGGTCGACGCCACCCTGCGCGCCCCACGCCTTGAGGTACTGCCCGAGGTGCTTCTGCACCTTCTCGCTGTCACGCTGCTTCTCGTAGATCTTGTACATGTCGAAGAACACCGCGGCGGCGTCCTTCGCGTGCTGCGGGCGCTTGCCGTAGATCTTGACGAACAGGTCCGCGTCCTCGAGCGCCTTGGCGTCGTCGCCCAGTCCCATGCGGAAGAGCGTGGCGGAGGCGAGCGCCTCGACCGCGTCCTTTTCGCCCGGGAAGTCGCGCGCGAAGCGTTCATAGTAGTCGGCGGCCTTGTCGTACCAGGCGAGCGCGTGGTAGTTCGCGCCGATCAGGAAGATCGCGCGCTGTGCCTGCGGATCGTGCTTCTTGGTGGTGACGTACTTCTCCTCGTCCCACTTGATGAGCTGGCCGCGCACGCGGATGGCGGCGCCAATCAGGTAAGCCGCCTCGTACATGTTGGCGGCGTTGAACAGCGACTGGGGAAAGCGCTCCCAGGTCGGGTAGTCGAGCGCGATCGACTCCCACAGCTCGCCAGCCTGTTTGTACTGCTTCTCGTCGCGCAACTGCTCGGCGTGCTTCCAGCGCGAGCCCTGCTTGAGCTTCTGTAGCTGATCCTTCATCGAGGCGTCGGCCGTCAGGTCCTCGCTCGCGATGTAGCGATCGACGGTGCGGTCGAGCTCGTCGTACTTCTTCATCACGTTGAGGCAGTCGAGGTAGAGGTTGGCGGCGAAGACCGCCAGCTCGTGCTTGGAGTAGCGCGTCGCGACCTCGTCGAAGAGCGGCGCAGCCTCCTCGTAGCGATTGTGCTCGTAGTAGATGCGCGCCTTGTTGTAGACGATCTGCACCCGCTCGGGCGCGTCGGGGACGTACTTCAAGTAGATGTCGAACGCGCCGATCATCTTGCGCAGCTCGTCGGAGAGCTCGATAGGCTTGGTCGGATCGGCGTTGACGTTCTTCTCGGAAAGGTCGTCCTTCACGTTGAGCGCGTTCTTCCAGCCGATGACGGCCGCGAACGCCGCCTCGTTGCGGTGCGGCCCCTTCGGGTCGTCCTGAACGACCTGCGTGTAGGTCTCGGCGGCCAAGACCCAGTACTCGCGCTTGCCGTAGACCTCGCCGAGCTTGAACTGCAACTCGGCGAAGTAGAAGCGCATCGTCGGCACGTCCTTCTCGCCGGGGAATCGCTCGAGATACTCGCGGTAGAGCTGGCCCGCGAGCGTGTAGGTATCGTTGTTCTGGGTCTTTTGCGCTTCCTTGTGCCAGATGGTCGAAAGCTCGCGCAGAATCCCGGCGGTCGACTGGCGGCACTCCTCAACCGTCTCCTTCTTGAGGCCCTTGTCCTTGATCGAGTCGTAGAGGTTGGCGAGGCGCTGGACCTCCTTGACCTGATCGGCCTTGGAGCCGGCGGCGAGTGTCGCCTTCATGATCTCGTTCTGCCAGGCGCAGACGCGCTCGGACTCGGGTGTGTTCGCGATCAACTGGCGGAAGACCTTGATCGACTCGGCGAACTTGCCCATGCTGAAATACAGTTCGGCGAGCATCTCGAGCATCTTGGGCGCGTATTCACCGCCCTTGTCCTTGAAGAACGGCCACGCCTTCTCGGGCGCGCCGACGCTCGCGTACGCGCGCACGACATCCTTCTTCGCTTCGCGCTCGAGCGCCCTGGAGTTGGGATCGTCCTTGCGCTCCTGCGCGATCTTGATGACCTCGACGAACTTGCGCAGCGCCTTGTCCGGCTCCTGCAGGTTGATGTGGCACCAGCCCATCTTGTAGACGGCGTAGGCGAAGACGCGCGAGTCGGGGTACTGCGCGACCTTGTCGTACAGCGTGAGCGCCTTCGCCATGTCGCCTTCCACGAAATAGAACTCGGCGAACGACAGCCACGCGTCGGGGATGAACTTCGACTGTGGGTACTCCTTGATGAGGCGCTGGAAGAAGACGCGCGCCTCGTCGGTCTTCTTCGCCTGCTGCAGCAAGAAGGCCAGCGAGAAGAGGACGTGGTCGAGCTTCGGATACTGCAGGAACTGCGGCTCGCGCGACTGGGCGACGTAGAGGTAGGTCTTGACGCCCTCTGTCAGCCACTTCTTGGCCTCGGTCTCATTGTTCTTCTGGCGCGTCTGCAGCGCCTTCTTCTCGGAGTTCGTCTTTGCATCGAAGATTTTCTGATCGAGCTCGCGCGCCTTGAAGTCGTAGTACTGCGACTTGTCGCCGTAGGCCTCGGCGAGCCGGTAGTAGTAGTCGGCAAGATCGGGGTCGCGCTTGGACGCGCTCTCGATCAGGCGCTTGAGCAGCGCGATCTCCTTGTCGGAGAGCTTGGCAATTTGCCCCTGCTTGGCCTGGATGAACGCGTCGCCCTTGACCGTCGGGCCCTTGGGCTGCTCCTGCGGCGCCGCGGTGGGCGCGGCGGTGCGGACCGCCTTGGCCGCCTTGATCTCGACCTCGCGCTTGGTGCGCGCACCGCTCCCGGCGGAAGCGCCCGCCGACACGCCGGCACCCGCGCCCAGCGCCGCGCTCGAAAGGAAGATCGCGAATACCGATGTCTTCATGAGGTTCCTCGTCGACGTGGCCGAGAAGGCCGTCCGGCTACTTGCACTTGGATCGGAGCTTGAAGCGATAGGACGCGAGCTCGTCCTTCCAGTACTCGCCCTGGAACGGCCACTGCCAGTGCTCGTCGTCGACGGCGACCGAGGTCTGCACCACGCCGGGCGCCGCGATCACCTGTTCGCCCCGGAGCTCGGCCTCGGCCTCGCCCTTCATCGCGTTAATGGTCTCGATCTCGATCTTGATGGCCTGCGCGAGCAGATCCTGTATCTCGTCACGCCCGCGCTCGATGCGCTTGCGCGCGAGCTGTCCCCCCTCGTTCTTGGCGAGCGACTGCTGCAGCGTCAGGTCCTGGAGGATCGTCGAGGCGACCGCGGTGGCCTTCCACGACGCGTCGGCGCCCTCGACCTGCGCAAGTTCGCGATCGAGCTCGTCGACGTAATGGAACTGCTTCTCGACCGTGCGATCGCGCAGCAGCGATGCGACCAGCTTCTCGACCTTGGCGGGGAGGTTCGACTTGCCTTCGCGCACGGCCTGGGCCTTCTCGTAGAACTCGAGCGGGTCCGTGATCTGCTCGAGCAGGCCGTCGAGCTCCTTGCGCAGCGGCACGTAGGTCGCGTTGAGCTCGTTGATCGCGTCCTCCGACCGATCGTAGAGGCAGTTCTTCCAGTAGATGACCGCCTTGAGCACGAGCGACTCGGGGAAGAACTCCCGTTCGAAGTACGGCGCGTTCAGCGAGTGGATGTTGCCAAGCGCCTTCTGGAACTCGTCGACCTGGAAGAACGCCCACGACGACTCGAAGAGCCCTTGCAGCCACGCGGAGGACTCGGGCGGCAGCTTGTCGTAGTACTTGATCGCGCTCTCCCACTGGTGCGTCGAGTAGAAGACGCGCGCGAGGTTGGCGTTGGCGAGCGCCTCGTAGTCGGCGATGTCGGGCTTGTCGGGGTGCTCGATGGCGTGCCGGAGGATCTCCTTGAAGGCCCCGGCGGCGTCCTGCGCGCGGTACTCGCGCACGTGCGTGAGGCCCTCGAAGAACTTCGCCCTGGGATAGAAGTCGCTCTGCGCCGGCACCGCCTGGAAGTCCGAGAGCGCCTCCTTGAGGTTCCCTTGCGAGTACTGCCAGCGGCCCATCAGATAGACCAGCTCGTCGCGCACCTTTTCGAGCTCCGGCTGCTCGAGCTCGGCGCGGTCGTACTTGCCGATCTTCTCGAGGATTCCCGACGACTGCGGCAGCTTGGTCGAGAGCGACGCGAGCCACTTCAGCGTGGCGCGCCAGTAGGAATGCGCGCCGCCCGCTTGCACGATTCGATCGAAGTAGGAGAGCGCGGCCGAGTAGAAGCCGAGCTTGTACAGGGTCTTCCCCATGTAGAACTCGGCCTTCTGCTGCGTCGGCTGCGCGTCACCGGTCTCTCCCTCGATGACCTTGTGGAGCTCGATCGACGAGGAGTAGTAGTCGCCGCCGTCGTAGAGCTTGACCGCCTTCTCCATCGCCTTCGAGGGCGGGATCTCCTGCGAGGCGTCGACCACGGGAGCGGCCGTGCCCGCCGCCCTCGCCTTGCGCTTCTGGGCGCCCGCGAAGGCCGAGGAGAAAAGCGTCCCGAGGGCGAGCAGCACGTGGATTGGACGGGTCATCGATGGCTCCTATTCGTCAGCGAGGGCGGCAACCTAGCCTGCCTCGCCGCGGCCGTCAACGATAACGCGGTCAACGACAAGCAACGACGAGCGCGTTGACACCCGACGCGCATCGAATTAAGGTTCGCGCCCACATGCGTAGGCTCTCATACGGATTGGTGTTCATCGGCGTCGCCGCGACGGCGGGGTGCAAGGACAACGACATCGGACAGCCCTGCGTCGCCTCGTCGCTCTACTGCGGGCCCGAGGGCGAGTGCCCCAAGCCGTTCGTCTGCGACAGCGCGACCCAGTCGTGCGCTGATCCCACGCAGACCAGCTTCTCGACCGACGCGATCGAATGCCCGCGCGGAGTCTGCTTGCAGATGCTCGGCGCCAACGCGGGGCTCTGCACCAAGTCGTGCGAGGACGACAGCGACTGCGAGCAGGCGGACACCGCCGGCTGCGAAGACGCCGAGGGCGACACCGGCAGCTTCGTCTGCGTGCGTCCGATCGTCACCGCGCCCGTTTCGTGCGGAAAGCTCTGCGTCTGCCAGCCGCAGGCCGAGCGCAACGGGATCTATTCGGCGGACGGCGGCGTCGCGGTCGATCCGCTCGCCTGCGGCACGTCCGAGTAGCGCCTCCCACCGAGCGCCCCGTCGGGCGGGCTGCCGCAGCCTCGCGCGGCGCTACTCGAACGCGCCTCGGCGAAGCTCGATCGTTTCGCCGACGATCGCGACCACGTCGAAGCGCACCGGGCGATTCTCGCCGCCTTTCTTGGCGCCTTTCTTGGCGAGATACGCGGCGGCCGCTCGGCGCAGGCGAGCGCGCTTGCGCGCGTCGACGGTCTCCAGCGGGTGGCCGAAGTCGGTGCGCCCACGCGAGCGCACCTCGATCACGCAGAGCGTGTCTTTGTCGATCGCGACAAGATCGATCTCGCCGCCCGGGCAGCGCCAGTTGGCGTCGACGATTCGATAGCCGAGTTTTTCAAGATGTGCGCGTGCGCGTGCCTCGGCGCGGCGACCTGCTTCGACGGTGGTGGGACGGGACATGGACGCGCGGGGCTGCCTCAGCCCGTCCGACGGGACGTGAAGCGCGGCCGGCTACTCTTTGGCTTCTTGGGGGGCTTCTTTGGGCGGGGCTTCGGTCTGCACGCGCTCCATCGCCTGGATGCGCGCGGCTTTGCCCGAGCGTTGACGCAGGTAGAAGAGGCGCGCCTGGTGGACGCGCCCGCGCTGGGCGACTTCTATCGACTCGATGCGCGGCGAGTGCAGCGGGAAGACGCGCTCGACGCCGACGCCGTAGGAGATCTTGCGCACCGTGAAGGAGGCGCGCGCGCCGCCGCGATGAATGCGGATGACGACGCCCTCGAACGTCTGCACGCGCTCCTTGTCGCCCTCGACGATCTTGACGTTCACGCGCACGGTGTCGCCGACCCGAAACTCGGGAAGGCCCGGGCGCAGCACCTTGTCTTCGATCCCTCGCAGCACGGCTTGAATGCTCATCTCTCGAACCCTCCCAGCAGCCTGTCCAGCACGATCGCGACCGCCACGCGAACCGGCAGGTGGTTGTATCCGGACCCGACGTCGATCGACTCGAGCGTCGCGTCCACACGGTCGAACACCTCGTCGCACATCCCCCACCCCGTCCCGAACGCGAGCAGCAGCGGCCTCGCTCCCACATGCCCGGCCACTTCCCGAAAGCCCACGGCGCCCGGGCGCGACGCGGCCGATGTGGCTAACACGAAGGGAGGCTCGCCGCAAGCCTCGGCGACCGTCGCGCGCGCGGCCTCGAGGTCCGGGGCCAGCCGCACCAGCCGAAGCGCCTCGCGGCGGCGGTGCGCGCTCAGGTTCTCGGTTTCGTTCCAATGCGCAAGTATGCGCGCGACCAGCTCGCGCTGGGCGGCGACCGGATGGCACAGGAGGTAGCCGCCGAGCCCGTAGGTGCGGGCGGTGCGCGCGATGTCGTGCAGATCGAGGTGCGTGACGGCCGAGGCGATGCGCTCGTGGTTGCGGTTCCAGACCGGCCCGTGGACGAGAGCGACGAAAGTGCGGGCGGGTGTCATTCCTCGTCGAGCAGGCGGCGATCGTCGGCGTCGAGCGCGAGCCTCGAGAAGAGGTCGGGCCGCCGCTCGCGCGTCCTTCGCAACGCCTCGCGCCGGCGCCAGGCGCGGATCTTTCCGTGATCGCCGGAGAGCAAGATCTCGGGCACGGGCTGGTCGCGAAACCGCGGCGGGCGCGTGTACTGCGGATATTCCAGCACGCCGCCCGCGAACGACTCCTCGCCGATCGACGCCGCGTTTCCGACGACGCCAGGGACGAGGCGCACGACCGCGTCGAGCACGACCATCGCCGCGACCTCGCCGCCCGAGAGGACGTAGTCGCCGAGCGAGATTTCCTCGTCGAGGTGCGCGCGCACGCGCTCGTCGACGCCTTCGTAGCGGCCACAGACGAGCGTCAGGCGCTCGCGGCGGGCGAGCTCGCGCACCTTCGGCTGATCGAGCGGCCTTCCCTGCGGCGTGAGCAGCACGCGCCAGCTACCCGGAGCGATCTTCGCGACGGCCTCGAGCGCCGCGACTAGAGGCTCGGGCTTCATCACCATGCCCGAGCCTCCGCCGTACGGCACGTCGTCGACCGAGTGGTGCTTGTCGGTCGAGAAATCGCGGATGTTGCGCGTGCGCACGGCGCAAAGGCCGCTCTGAACCGCCTTTCCCAGCAGGCTCGTCTGCAGGAACGACGTGAAGGCGTCGGGGAAGATGGTGAGGATGTGGACTTCGAGCATGGCGCAGGCGCGGCCGCGGCGAGTCTACGGCAGCCCCTCGGGGAGCGCGAGGACCACGACGCGCGCGTCGTCGCGCACCTCGACGAGCACGCCCGCGAGCAACGGCACGAGGCGCTCGGGATTGCGCAGCACGAGGATGTCGCCCGCGCCGTAGTTCACGACGCCCGCCACCTCACCGAGACGCTCGCCGGTCGCCGCGACGGCGGCGAAGCCTTCGAGGTCGGCGACGTAGCGCTGGTCCCGCGCCAGCGGCGGCAGCGCGTCGCGCGGGAGCTCGACCTTCACGCCACGCAGCGCCTCGGCGGCATCGCGGCTGGTCACGCCGCCCACCTCCATCACCACCGCGCCGCCGGCCGGCCGCGCGCGCCGCACGTTGTGCACCTGTCCGCCGACGCGCACGCGGCGGGCGGCGAGCAGCGCCTCGGACGCCGGCCTCACGACCAGCGCGCCGGCGATGCCGTGCGGCCTGGCGACGGCGCCGACGACGACGAAATCCTCTACTCGAGGATCTCGAGGTCCGAGCGCTTGCCCTGCTTGGCCGAGGCGGCGGCCAAGATCGTCCGCATCGCCTTCACGGTGCGTCCCTGCTTGCCGATCACCTTGCCCAGGTCCTCCTGGGCCACGCGCAGCTCGATCACCGACGTTCCCTGCTCCTCGAACTGCTCGACCTCCACCTCGTCCGGGTGGTCGACCAGCCCGCGCGCCATGTACTCGACGAGATCCGGGAAGGATGCGGCCACGTCCATCGTTCACCTAGGAGCTTAGGCCGCCGGCGGGGCGGCCGCGCGCGTACGGCGGAGGAGCTGCTTGACGGTCTGCGACGGCTGCGCGCCGTGGCCTAGCCAGTGGTCGACCCGCGCCAGGTCGAGGCGCACGAGGGCGGGCGACTTCAGCGGATCGTAGATGCCGACCTGCTCGATGAAGCGGCCGTCGCGCGGATTGCGCTCGTCGGTCGCGACGATGCGGTAATAAGGCTTCTTCTTGCCACCAGCGCGCGCCAATCGGATTCTGACCATCTGCGTGACCTCCAAAATTCGAGAGCGAGGTAAGTAGCCGACCGTGCGACTCGTGTCAATTGCCGTTGGGCGGACCTGTCGCGTGCTGACGTTGTGCGCTGGCCTGGCGATCGGCTGCACGCCGCGCGCGCCGCCCGAGCGGCGGCTCACGGTCTTCGTCACCGCCGAAGTGCGCGGCGCGCTCGAGCCCTGCGGGTGCGAGAGCGATCCGCTCGGCGACGCGGCGCGCTTCGCGGCGCTGGTGCGCGCGGCGCCCGGCGCGGTCGTCGTCGACGGCGGCGACCGCCATTACGAATCGGCGGAGCGGCGCGAGCAGGACGAGCCCAAGGCGCGGCTCATCGAGCGCATCTGGAGCCTTCTCGGGCGCGTGGACGAGCCGCCCGCGCCGATCGTGCTGGCGGGCGGGCGCGAGGCGGCACGCGCGCTGGCGCGGCGGGGACCGTGGATCGTCGTGCAAACCAAGGGCGTCGGCGAGGGCACGCCCGATCCCGAGCGCGTCGGGCCGGGGTGGGTCGTCGCGCCGGCGGATCGGCTGCGGCGTGTCGGCGTGATCGAGCTGGTGCTGCGCGGCGGGACGATCGCCGACGCGGGCAGCCCCGAGCGCCTCGCGCGGCGCGCCGCGCAGCTCGAATCGCTGCTCGCCGGTTGGCGCGAGGAGACGCCGTTCGTCGCGGCCAGGCGCGCCGAGGCGGCGAAGCTGCGCGCGGACGCGGCGCGGTGGCGACCACCGCGGGCGGGCAGCGCCTTCACGTGGCGGCTGGTGTCGCTCGATCGCTCGCGCCCGCGCGACGCCCAGGTGGCCGCCGAGATGCGCGCGCTCGACTTTGATATCGCGCGCATCAACCGCGCGCGCGCCGAGCGCGAGGCCGAAGGCCAGCCGGTCCCGCTCCCCGCGGGTGTCGCGGGCTACGTTGGCAGCGACGCGTGCGCGCGCTGCCACGGCGCCGCGCACGCGCTCTGGCGCGCGACGCCGCACGGCCGCGCCTTCGCGACGCTGGTTTCCGCCGGCAAGGAGTGGAACGAGAGCTGCGTGCCGTGCCACGTCACCGGCTTTGGCAAGCCCGGCGGCGCGACGATCGCCGCGGCGCGCGCGCTGCGCGACGTCGGCTGCGAGAACTGCCACGGCCCGGCGAGCCTGCACGTCGCCGACGACGGGCTCGACGATCCGCCGACGCTACGGCGCGCCGTGCCCGAGGCCGTGTGCCGCGGCTGTCATAACCCTCAGCACTCCGACACGTTCGCGTACGAGCCCTACCTGCGCGACGTCCTCGCCACGGACGAAGCGCGCGCGCACGGCGCCGCGCTGCGCGCGCGAATCGGCGACGGCCCGACGGGCGCGGAGCTGCGCAGGGCGGCGCTCGAGAAGGCCGGGGCCGCGCATTGAGGCGATTGAGGCGGCGCGTCCTGCCGCTCGCGCTGCTCTGCGCAGCCTGCGTGGCGCGCTCGGCCCGCACGCCCACCCTCGACGCGCCGGAGGAAGGGCTCGCCACGTGGTACGGCGAGCGGCATCACGGCCGCACGACCGCGAGCGGCGAGTTTTTCGACATGCGCGCGATGACCGCCGCGCACAAGACGCTGCCCTTCGGCACGCGCGTGCGCGTCGTCGATCTCGCGACCGGCGCGAGCGTGGTCGTACGCATCAACGACCGCGGCCCGTACGGTCCCGGCCGCATCATCGACCTCTCGCGAGCCGCCGCCGAGCGCCTCGGCACGCTCGCGCGCGGCGTCGCCCGCGTCCGCGTCGAGGTGATCGACGCCGCGGCGCCCGACCGGTGACGCCCGCGTCAGCGCGTGGGCGACGGAACGAGGCCGACGTGCTGCTCGATGCGCGTCACACGGTCGCGCAGGTCCGCGTGCTCGTCGCCGTGCGCGCCGAGCAGCACGTTGTCGATGCGGCGCCCGAGCGTCTGCACGTCGCCGCGCAACTGTTTCACGTCGCCGCGCAGCTCGCCGAAGCCGCGCTCGACGCGCACCGTCAGCGCCTCGACTTCGCCGCGCAGCTCGGCGAAGCCCCGCTCGAGCCGCTCGTTGGTGCCGTTGACGCGGCCGTTGAGCGTCTTCATCTCGCCCCACATGCCGCGGAGCACTTCCAGGACCTCGGTGTTGCCGTTCATCGCTACCTCCAATGGTGAAGCACGCCGAACAGCGAAGCAAGCGACGTGCCGCGGACAACGGCGCGGAATCGCGTGCGGCCTCGTGCGCAGACGGCCGGCCCACCGGCCGCGTGGCCGGCCCGCCGGTCGTTCAGCACGGC
>JBBTFH010000260.1:0-2018 GCA_038041915.1 Myxococcota bacterium | reverse complement strand
CGGTGAACTTGGAGGCCTCGACCTTGACGAACGGCGCCGCCGCCAGCCGCGCCAGCCGCCGCGCGATCTCGGTCTTGCCGACGCCGGTCGGGCCGATCATGAGGATGTTCTTGGGGACGATTTCGTCGCGCATCTCGGGCGCGGCCTGCTGCCGGCGCCAACGGTTGCGCAGCGCGATGGCGACGGCGCGCTTGGCCGCGCGCTGGCCGACGATGAAGCGATCGAGCTCGGCGACGATTTCGCGCGGCGTGAGCGCGCCTTGCGCCTTGCGCGCGGCGAGGGTGCGGGCAGGCGCCAACGTGGCCATCACAGTTGCTCGACCGTCAACTCGGTGTTGGTGAAGACGCAGATCTCGGCGGCGATGCGCAGCGCCTGCTCGGCGACGCCGCGCGCGTCGAGCGTCGAGTGCCGGAGCAGCGCGCGCGCGGCCGCCAGCGCGTAGGGCCCGCCCGAGCCGATCGCGATGACGACCCCATCGCCTTCGGGGTCCGGTTCGAGCACGTCGCCGTTGCCGCCGACCAGCAGCACCTTCTCGCGATCGGCGACCAGCAGCATCGCCTCGAGGCGGCGCAGCACGCGGTCCGAGCGCCAGTCCTTCGCGAGTTCGACGGCGGCGCGCGCGAGGCTCGGGTGCTCGCGCAGCTTTGCTTCGAACTTTTCGAACAGCGTGATGGCGTCGGCGGTCGAGCCGGAGAAGCCGCCGAGCACGCGGCCCTCGGCCATGCGGCGCACCTTGCGCGCCTGGGTCTTGAGCACGGTGCGGCCGAGCGAGACCTGCCCGTCGCCGACCATGACGACCGCGTCGCCGCGGCGGACGGCCAGGATGGTCGTGCCGTGCGGGTGTTCAGCGGGCGTGCGGGTGGGCACGGTCGTACACCTTCATCAAGTGATCGATTCCCACGTGCGTGTAGCGCTGCGTGGTTCCGAGGCTCGCGTGGCCGAGCATCTCCTGGATCGCGCGCAGGTCGCAGCCCGAGTCGAGCAGGTGCGTCGCGAAGCTGTGGCGCAGCGCGTGCGGCGAGACGCGGCCCGCGAGCGTGGCGCCGTTCGAGTAGACGGCGACCATGCGCGCGACGCTGCGCGTGGTGAGGCGCCCGCCGCGCGCGTTGAGAAACAGCGCGCCGTCGGCGTCGCCGCGCCGTTCGAGCCACGCGCGCACGGCCGTCGCGCCGTGGCTGCCGAGCGGTGTGATGCGTTCTTTGTCGCCCTTGCCGTGCCGTACGCGCACGAGGAAGCCGTCGCCGTCGGGGTCGAGGTCCGCGACGTCGAGCGCGACCACCTCCGAGACGCGCAGCCCCGCGCCGTAGAGGCACTCGAGGATCGCGCGGTCGCGCATGGCGAGGCGGCGGGCCTCAGCGCGCCGCGGTATCTTCGGCGAAGCGCCGGGAGCTTCGACCAGGCGCTTGGCGTCGTCGGCGGTGAGGAAGCGCGGCAGCAGGCTCCTTTGCTTGAACGCCGGCGCCAGGCGCACGGGATTCTGTGCGAGGACGCCGCGCCGCACGAGGAAGGCGCCGAAACTGCGCAGGCTGGAGATGTTGCGCGCAAGCGTGGAAGCTTCGTGCCCACCGAAACGGCTGGCAAGGTAGGTACGCAGGTGGGCGATGTCAAGGCACGACGGGGTCGAAGCCATGGAATCGCCTAGCTTTTCACGGATGAACGCGAGGAAGTCGCGCACGTCGGCCTGGTAGGCGCGCACCGTGTGCCGCGAGCACCCGCGCTGCGCCAGCACGTCGAGCCAAGCACCTAAGAGCACTTCCATCTCGTGTCATGATATCAGCGTAAAGGTATGAAAACAACCTACACATCGGTCGATCGGCCGGCCCACCAGCGCGCGATCACCAGGTCCGCGGCCTCGAACGGGTCGGCAGCGCGCGCTGCCGTTCCTGCTATGTTCACTCCGCGATCGGGCGTCGAGCCTGGCGCGTGATCTCGGCGCGCAGCGCTAGCCCAACTTCCGCAGTTAGGGGGTCCAGATCGGCTCCTTTCGCGCACTTAGGTTGAAAAGTCGGCACTACATT
>JBBTFH010000259.1:0-17808 GCA_038041915.1 Myxococcota bacterium | reverse complement strand
AGTTCGCGTCGAGCTGGCGGATCAGACGGGCGGTCTCGCCGGACACGATCACCACGTCGAAGTCGAAGCGCTTGGCGCCGACCACGAACGTGACCTTGTGCTTTCCCGGTTTCAGCGCGATGCGCGCGCGCGGCGCGATGGGCGTCGTCTTGCCCGTGTCCTTCCCGTCGATCCACACGCGCGCCCACGGCTGCGTGTTGGCGATCAGGTAGCCGTCGGGCTTGGGCGCGACCGCGTCGGGCAGCGCGGTCCACTCGCCGTCGCTCGATCGCGCCGGCCTTTGCGCCGGAGGCTTGGCCGCCGCCGGGACGGCCTTGGGCGCGGGCCTCGGCTCCTCCGGGCGCCGCGGAGCGGGCGCGGCGGCAGGCGCGGGCACGTGGGGCCGCGGTGGCGCGGAGGCCGGCGCGGCGCTTACGGCCGGCTCGGCGGGCGCGATCGGAGGCGCGACCGGCGCCGGCGAAGGAAGCGAAGAGGGTCCCGCCACATGGGCGACGTCGCGAATTCGAAGCACTGCGACACGCCCCTCGCGCACCGCCACGTCGCGCCGCGCGTCGGGCCTCCCCGCCACGCGCAGCACCACCGCGTGCGGCCCGCCCTCGAGATCGTCGAGCACGAGCGGCGCGTCGGCCCCGACCGCGCCCCTGAGCGCGCCGTCAATCAGCACGTCGCCCGCGACGTCGGCGACGACGACCAGCGCCGTGCCGCTGCCGCGCTGCGGCGCGAAGACGACCAGCGCCGCCATCGCGACCGCCGCCGCCGCGCCGATCGCGACCGCGCCGAGCCACGGCGCCGCGCGCGCGGGCGCCGCACTGCCGCCGGTCTCGATGCCCGGCCAGTGCTGGAACGGGATCGCCGGCACCGGCTCGGGCTCGACCTCCTCGAGCACCTCGTCGCCGGCGCCGGTCACGTCCTCGAGCATGAGCGTCGGCTCGCCCGCTTGGCCCGCACGGATCGGCGGCGCGTCGCGATCCGGGGGCAGCTCCTCGAGGTCCTCGGGCAGCGGCACGTCGAGCGAGTCGGGACCGATCTGCTTGTACAGCTCGATCACCTCCTGCTCGCGCGCGATCTCCTTGGCGAAGGCCGCGCGCATCCAGTCCGACAGCTCGGCCGTGCCGAACGCGAGGCCGCTCTGCGCGAGGAAACCGGCGAGAGCCCCCTGCATCGAGCTCGCCCACTGGTAGCGATCGTCGGGCTCGCGCGCGAGCGCCTTCATGACGATCGTCTCGAGCGCCTCGGGCACGTTCGAGTTGACCATCGAGAGCGGGCGGATGTCGGCGTTGCGTACGGCCTCGAGCGTCGCGAAGTCGGTTTCGCCGACGAACAGCCGATCGCCGGCGAGCATCTCGTAGAGCAGCGTGCCGATGGCGAAGATGTCCGAGCGCTGATCGAGCGGCATCCCGCGCACCTGTTCGGGCGACATGTAGCCGAACTTGCCCTTGAGTACGCCCGCCTGCGTCTTGGAGGAGCGCGTCTCCGCCTTGGCGATGCCGAAGTCGATGATCTTGATCTCGCCGTCGTAGCTGACCAGCACGTTCTGGGGCGAGACGTCGCGGTGGATGATGGCGAGGTCCTGCCCCGTCGCGTCCTTGCGGCGGTGCGCGTAATCGAGCCCGGCGCAGACGCTCGACGCGACGTGGCAGGCCATCGGCACCGGACAGGTCTGGCGCGCGCGGCGAAAGTGGTTCTGGATCTGGAGCAGATCCTTGCCCCACACGTACTCCATCGCGATGAAGTGCGTGTTGTCGATACGGCCGAGCTCGAAGATGTGGCAGAGGTTGGCGTGCGAGAGTTGGCCGGCGATTTTGGCTTCGTCGATGAACATCTCGATGAAGTCCTTGTCCTCGGCCATCGTCGGCAGGATTCGCTTGATCGCGATCAGCTTCTCGAAGCCGGCGACGCCGAAGGTCTTTGCCTTGTAGACCTCGGCCATGCCACCGACGCTGATGCGATCGAGCAGGAGGTACTTGCCGTAGGGGATCGGCTTGGCCACGAACGCTTCCGAACTCAGCGCGGCGTGGCGCGCTTGGCGGCGGCGACACGGGTGGCGAGGTCGTCGATCTCGCCGCCCGGGGCTTCGTCGCTGCCGACGACGGCGACCCAGACGGAGAGCGGCGGATCGCACGGGCCTTCGCAAAATGAGGGAACCGCGCTCTCGAAGAGGCTCGTGACCGCGGCGCAGAAGGACTCGGTGCGCGCCGGGTCGCAGACGCCCAGAAAATCGTCGCCGCCGACGTGACCGACGAAGATCGGCGGATCACCGAGCGTGCGCGAGGCGTCGATCATGACACGGCCGAGCGCCTCGATGACCTGCTCGTAGCGGCGGAAGCCGTGGGCGTCCGAGTAGGCTTCCCATCCGATCAGGTCGACGTAGCAGAGGCTGAAGCGCGCCTTCGTACGCAAGAGCTGCGCGACGTGCTCGTCTATCGCGTCGCCGCTCGGCAGGTTCGTGGTCGGGTTGCGCTGCCGCTCGCGGCGGCTCTGCCGGACGAGCGCCTTCACACGCGCCGCCAGCTCGCGCAGATCGAACGGCTTTGCCAAGTAGTCGTCGGCGCCCGCGTCCAGGCCCCTCACGCGATCCTCGACGGAGGAGCGCGCCGTGAGCATGAGCACCGGGATGCGCGAGAGCAGCACGTCGGCCTTGAGGCGCCGCACGACCTCGAGCCCGTCGATCTTGGGCATCATGACGTCGAGGACGAGCAGATCCGGCAGTTGCGCGCGCGCCATCGCGAGAGCCTCCTCGCCGTCGCGCGCTCGCATGCACAGGTAGCCCACGTCGCCCAGCGCGGCGGCGATGAGGTGCGCGATCGCGTCATCGTCCTCGGCGATGATCAGCTTCTTGAGGAGCACGAACGCAGAATCGCATGCGACGCGCGCGGCTGTCCACGCGGGGGCGGGCTAGAAACGCCCGACGAGATCGATACGCGTCGCGTCGTCGCTGCCCTGAGCGTGCGTGACGTGCAGGCGTGCGTGGCCCTGCCACAGCCAGAGCGCGGCGCCGCCGAGCGCGGCCCACTCGCCTGAATCCGTCCAGTCGTAGCGCGCGACGATCTCGACCAGCCCCGGCCACGCGAACCAGCCGGCCTGCCCGTAGGCGGCGAGGCGCGTCTCGACGAGCGGCTCCTCGGTCTTCGCGTAGATGATCTCGCCCGAACAAGACAGCCCTTCCAGTTTGAAGGCCGCGTCGCCGCCCGCGCCCCAGCCTTGGTAGTCTTGGTCGCGGTGCGCGAAATAGCTGCCGCCGAGGGCGAGGCGCGGCCACGTGTACCAGGCGTCGGTCGGATCCCAATCGCCCTCGGCGATGCCGATGGGCCCGAGCGGCCGAAGCTCGACGCGACCGGCGCCCAGCCATCCGCCGGCGACGCCCGCGTCGTGGTCGGGCGGAAGGCCGGGCCGCCCTTGGTAAATCCCGGCGCCGTAGGCGATCAGGCCGAGATCGCCGCCCAGCGCGCCGCCCAGGCGCCGATCGGGCACCGCGCCGCCTTCGCGATCCGTGCGCATGGCGATCGCGCGCCGCGGGATCTGCAGAAACGCCGCCGGCACGAGGCCCTGGCGGGAAAACGGCGGCTTTCCCGCGCCGGCGACGAGCGTGGCGAAGTCGAAGCGCGCCCAAACGATCTCGGCGTCGAGAATCTCGGGCTCGGGCTCGGCGACGTCGGCCTCGAAGACGAAATGGAGATCCTCGGGCAGCCGCCCGTGCAGGCCGATGCGCGCGCGCGCCGCGCCTGCCGGCCGCTTCTCGTCCTCGGGACGGACCTCGAGGTCGACCAGCCCGTGCAGGTCGAGCGCCACGGGCCCGCGCAGGAGCGGCGCCGCCGGCGGCACCGGATCGGCGGCCGGATCCGCCGGGAAGGTCGCCAGCGCGACGGCGAGCCAGGGCGGCATCGTGCGGACGGTAGCATGCGCGTGCTAGCGTCCGCGCGTGCGTGGATTGCTGGCAGCGGGGCTCGCGTGCGCCTCTTGCGGCACGGCGCAGGGGCACCCGCCGGTCGCGCGCATCGACGTGCTGCCGGAATACGTGCCGGCGGGCGACGATTTTCACACGACGGTCGTGCTCGACGGCACGCGCTCGTGCGACGAGCTCGACGCTCCCGAGACCTGCCTGCGCGGCGACGCGGGAACGCGCGTGCCCGAGGGGCTGCGCTTCGCGTGGACGGTAGCCGCCGACGACGCGCGCATCGACGGCGAGATGACGGACGCGCGCATCGACGCACGCGTAAGCGGCGAGAGGCCCATCGAGGTGACTCTGACGGTGACAGACGGCGAGGACCTCTCGGCCACGGCGGCCGCGACCATCGGCATCACGCTGCCCGCCGACGGCGTGGAGTGACGGCGGCGTCATGCTCGTCGCGCCTTCACGGATCGCCGACCGCCTCGCCGCGCCGCCCGTCCGCGCCACGGCCGAGGAGCTGCGCGCGCTCGGCGCCTTCGAGCGGTTCGCGTTCCGCACCTGCGATCTCGTCAACAGTCGGCCCGGCGCCAAGCGCGTCGCGCAGTGGTTCCTCCATCACGTCGGCATGGCGTGGGTCTGTGCGTCGACGCGGCGATTGGTCCGCCTCGACGGCGAGTCGGTGCTGCGCGCGCTCGATCCGACAAAGGGGCTGCTCCTCTGCGCGAACCACCGCAGCTTCTTCGACCTGTACGTCGTCTCCTCCTGGATCGGCGAGACGCTCGGGCGCCTGCCGAACCTCTACTTCCCGGTGCGCGCGAACTTCTTCTACGAGAATCCGCTCGGTCTGCTGGTCAACCTGGCGATGTCCGCTTTTGCCATGTACCCGCCGGTGTTCCGCGACGCCCGCAAGAAGGACTTCAACGCCTACGCGCTCGCACGCATCGTCGAGCTGGCGCGTACGCCCGGCGCGCTCGTCGGCTTCCACCCCGAGGGCACGCGCGGCAAGGGCCCCGATCCATACACGCTGCTCCCGGCGCAGCCCGGCGTGGGCCAGGTGATCTACGAGGCGCGCCCATTGGTGCTGCCGGTGTTCGTCAACGGTCTGGGCAACGGCATCGCGCGCCAGTTCGTCGACAACCTCACCGGGCGCGGCGAGCCCGTCTGGGTCGTCTTCGGCCAGCCGCTCGAGCTCACGCGCTTCTACGCGCTGCCCAACCGCCTGCGCACGCACAAGACCATCGCCGACCACGTGCTCGCCGAAATCGCGAAACTCGGCGAGCGCGAGCGCGCGCTGCGGTCGGGCGCGACGCCGGCTCAGCCGTCGCAGTCGCGCGACGAATCGGCGTAGTTGCCCCACGCCTGGAGCGTCCAGCTTCCGCAGTCGAGCGTGCTGCCGCTCCACCAGTACACGCGGACATACACGTTCTGCGTGTCGGAGACGCCGAAGTCGTCGTCCCAGCTCACGTAGACGAACTCGTCGGTACCCGTGCCCGCCTGGCCGTAGACCACGCCTCCGGCGCAGTTGGGGCAGCGGACCTCGAGGTCGTAGTCGACGCCGGACGGCACGTCGAGCCAGACACGCGCGCTGATGTACGTGCCGCTAAAGGCGCTCACGTCCTCGCGGAGCTGGAAGGACCACCAGCCTTCGCCGTAGCTCGACGTCGAGATCGGGCCGGACGCGGTGTTGGTGTCGCCGGCGATCGAGCCCATATAGATCGCGCCGCCGCACGAGCCGTAGTTGTCGTCGATGTCGCGCTCGCAGCCGTCGGAGATGGCGTTGTTGCACTCGGCCCATCCCTCATTGCAGCCCGAAAACGCGCAGGAGCCGCCCGAGCAGTACTCGCCGCTGGTGTTCGCGAGCGTCGTGCAGTTGGTGGTGCCGCTGCACGAGCCGCACGAGCTGGCGGTGCCGGTGCTGGTCTCGCAGCCCGCGCCGCCGGTGCAGTCCGAATAACCGGAATAGCAGCCGGTCACGACGCAGGTGCCGCCGGAGCAGGTCGAGCTGGCGTTGGGCAGCGAGCACGAACCCTCGGAGATGTTGCCGTCGCAGTCCTGATCGATGCCGTCGCAGATCTCGACGTTGTCGCCGCTGGTGTCGCTGCAGGTGACCGCGTTCCAGCCCGAGCAGCCCCACGAGCCCTCGTTGCAGAAGTCGGAGTCGCCGCCGTCGCACGTGACGCCGGGGGTGTAGGACAGCGTGCACGCGCCGCCGCAGGCGTTGCTGCCCTCGTCGGTCGAGCCGTCGCAGTCCTCGTCGCCGCCGCCGCAGGTCTCGGAGTTCGTGCCGGTCGTGTCGCTGCACGTCGAGGTGCCGAAGGAGCAGTTCATCGTGCCCTCGTTGCAGTAGTCGCCGTCGCTGCCGTCGCAGGGCGCGCCCGACGGGATGCCGTCGTCGGGCACGCCGTTGCAGTCGTCGTCGGCGCCGTTGCAGACTTCCGTGGTGGTCGACGTGGAGTCCGAGCACACCGTGGTGTTCCAGCCCGAGCACGCCCACGTGCCCTCGACGCAGGAATCGCCGTCCGGTCCGTCGCACGGCCCGCCGAAAGCCGGCGCGAGCGTGCACGCGCCGCCGCACGCGTTCGATCCCTCGTCGGTCGAGCCGTCGCAATCCTCATCGCCGCCGCCGCAGACCTCCACCGACGCTCCCGTCGCGTCCGAGCACACCGCCACGCCGCCCGAGCAGCCGAACGTGCCCTCCTGGCAGAGATCGACGTCCGACCCGTCGCAGAGCCCGCCCACGTCGAAGCCCTCGTCCGTCACGCCGTCGCAGTCATCGTCCGCGCTGTTGCACGTCTCGGCGATGGTGCCGGTGAAGTCGTTGCACACGACCGCGTTCAGGCCCGAGCACGTGAGCGTGCCCTCGGCGCAAGCGTCGCCGTCGTCGCCGTCGCAGGTCGGCCCCGGCGCGGTCGTCAGCTCGCACACGCCGCCGCACGCGTTGCCACCCTCGTCGGCCGTGCCGTCGCAGTCGTCGTCAAAGGCGTTGCAGATCTCCTCGACGTCGTCCGTGAGGTCGTCGCAGATGGTCGTGTTCATGCCCTCGCACTGCCAGGCACCCTCGGTGCAGAGATCGCCGTCCACGCCGTCGCAGAGCGTGCCCGGCTCCGGCGAGAGCGTGCACACGCCGCCACAGGCGTTGCCCGCGCCTTCGGGCGCTTCGTCGATGTCGCCGTCGCAATCGTCGTCGTCGCCGTTGCAGGCCTCGGCGTTGGTGGCCGAGAAGTCGTTGCACGCGGCGGAGTTCGCCCCGTCGCACACCCAGCTGCCCTCGACGCATTGATCGTCGTCGGCGCCGTCGCAGGGCACGCCGAGCACGCCGGGCAGCGCGCAAACGCCGCCGCAGTCGTTGTCGCCCTCGTCGGTGAAGCCGTCGCAGTCGTTGTCGGCGTCGTCGCACTCCTCCTCGCCGGTCGCCGCGCAGGGCGCCTCGCAACCGTCGTCCGGATCGTCGTTGTCGTCGACGAACCCGGGCGGGCAGCCGACGATCGCGCCGACTATCGGCACGTCGCGCTCGCTGCCGTCTTCGCCGTCGTCGTTGGAAATGAAGCGCAGCGCCTCGGCCGGCACGGCGCCGCCGTCGTCCTCGGCCAAAAACGTCACGCGCACGTAGAGCAGGTCGGGGGCCTCCGGATCGACCGGCGCGAGCACGACCGGGAACGCCGCCGCGGCCTCCTCGCCTCCGTCGTCGATCTCGTACGCCCATTCATCGAAGAGATCGGCGTACGCCGTGTCCGACGTGACCAGCGCCGACGCGATCTCGAGCGGGCGGTTGGGGTTCTCTCCGTCCGCGCAGTTCCACACCGCGAGGTCGCGCGTCGCCGTCGTCCCCCACGTAACTCCATCGAAATCGATCTCGTCATCACCGCCGCAATTCGCAGGGTCGAGCGGATCGAGCCCGGTCGCGAGCAGCGGGCAGACGCAGAGCCGGGGCGTTCCCTTGAGCTCGGAAATCAGATCGACGAGGGCGATGGCCTCGTCGGGATCGTTGGACGAGATCTTCAGAATCCCCGTGTCGAGCCCGCCGTCGTTCGGACGCAGCGTGACCGTAACGATCGTCATCTCGCCCGCGGGCACGGTGACGTCGACGATGCCGGCCGGGGCGGACGAGAATTCGACGTTGGGATCGTCCTCGTCGATCTCGATGCTGGACAGCACGAGATCCGCATCGCCCACGTTGTGGACCTCGAGTTCCAACTCGACTTCTCCCAGCAGCGGAACGGGACCGAAGTCGAGCGTGTCCGGCGAGAGCAGGATGTCGGGCCCGGCGCCGGCCGGCGCGTCGACCGGCGCGTCGGCTTCGATGCCGCCGCCGTCGAGGCTGGCGGCGCAGGCGCCGACGCGGCAAGACTGCCCGGGCGGACAATCCTCGTCGTCGCCGCAGAGCGAGGCGTCGACCGCCGCGTCGTTGTCGTTGCCCGGGGCCGTTCCGCTGGAGCAGGCAGAAAGCGAAAAAAATCCGATAACGAGCCGAGTGATATGGGTCACGGAGGCCCCCTCCCCAGGGGAGCCGCTACCATAGCCCACGAGCGCCCGACGCCACAAGCACGCGTCTTCGCGCCAGGGCTGCGCCGCGGCTATACTGCGGGCCGTGGCGGTCATCCCGAAGCGTCAGATCGTGCTCGGCGCGCTCGCCACCGCGTTCGACAGATCGCCTGCCGGGCAAGCGCTCGGCCCCGCGGTGCTCGATCAGTACTTCGAGATCCAGTGCCCGACGCTGTTCGACGGGCGCACGCTGCGCTTGCAGCCGCTCTACGACGCCTTCGGCGCCGAGCCGGGGGTTCGCGCATCCGACTTGATCGCGCCGATGCTGGCGCTGCGCTCGTGGGAAGGAATCCTCAGCGCGCACGTCGAGCTTCCGCGCACGATCGAGCTGCTCGACGCCGCCACGCGCAGCGGCGCCCTCGCGGGCTTCGGCCTCGGCATGACCGAGGCGGCGCGGCTGATCAACGCCCGCGCCGAGAGGCTCGCTTTGCCTCCCGCGCCCGTCGCTCGGATCCGCATCACCGACGTCCTCGGCGTCGTCGCCGACGAGCCGCCGGCGCCCGCCGCGCGGAAGCGGGAGCGGGCGATCGACGTGGAGCCTCAGCCCCAGCCGACGGCGACATCACGCGGAGTTCGCCTGCCGTGGTCGGCGGCCATCGCCTTGGTGCTCGCGCTCGGCGGCGGCGTCGTCTTCGCGTACCTCTCCCTTCGCGAGCCCGAGGACGCGGCGTTCGACGTCGCGGCGCTGCGGAAGCTCCTGCCGCTGCGCGATGCGGCGCGGCGCGGACCGTACGCGGTGGCCGTGATCGACGACCCGCAGTGGAATCGGCGCAGCGTGAAGGATCGGACGGATCGCGTCGGCGCGCTGCTCGACAGGCTCCAGGAGAGCGGCATCGGCCAGATCGTGCTGACCGACGGAGCCAAGCACGTCCTCGCCGTCGGCGCCGCGGGCCGGAAGCCGCCCGTCAAACTCAGCGACGTGCCGCCGTAGCAGGCATTCCGCGCCATTATCCCGAGGCGCACGTGTTGTCGACGCACGTTTCGCCCTCCGCGCAGTCGTCGGCGTCGACGCACTCGGTGCCGCCGGTGCACTGGCCGCCGAAGCAGACCTGCCCGTCGGGGCAGTCGCCGTTGACCTCGCAGGCCATACCCTCACAGAAGCCCCAGTTGCACACGCTTCCGTCCTCGCAGTCCGCGTCGAGCTCGCACACCGGATCGGGCAGCCACCAGCAGTAGCCGTCGACGCACACCTGCGTGGGCGGGCAGTCGGTGTCCTCCTCGCAGCCACCCGGGTTCGAGCAGACGTTGTTGATGCACTGCATGTCGCCGGGGCAGTCGTCCATCGGGCCGCCGCACCAGAAGGGCGGGAGGCAGCGATCCGCGATGCAGCGCCAGTTCCAATCGCAGTCGTCGTCGGAGACGCAGTCGAACGGCTGGCAGAAGATCCACTCGCAGCGCTCGCCTTCGGGGCACTCGCCGTCGGACGCGCACTCGGGGATCGGGAAGCAGATGTCGCCGTCGTCGCCGCAGGTCGTGCCCTCCGGGCAAGCTTCGCCGCCGCCGCAGCCGCGGATGGCCGTGCACGTGTCGCCGAAGCAGATGAAGCCGAGCGGGCAGTCGGCGGTCGCGGCGCACGAGACCTCGGGCAGGCACTGCAAGACCAGGATGTCGCAGAAGAGCGCGTCGGCGCACTCGCTGTCGTCGCTGCAGCCGGTCGTGCAAGCGTCGCAGCCGGTGAAGAAGCAGAAGCCGCCGGCGCAGGTGAAGCCGTCCGCGCCGCAGTCCGCGTCCTCCTGACACTGGCCGACGTAGGTGCAGCCGGAAGCGGTGCAGGTATAGAGCGAAGGGCAGTCGGCGTCGGCATCGCACTCACCCGGCAGGCAGGCGTTGTCCTGGCAGACTTCGCCGTCGTCACAGTCGGCGTCGAGCGTGCACTCGCCCACGTAGACGCAGTCGCCGTCGATGCACTCGAATGGGCCGTCGCCGGGGCCGGGACCCGGGCCGCCGCCGCCGCCGTCGCCGGGGCAGCCGGTGATCTCGCAGTCGGGCGGCGCGTCCAAGCAATAGTCGAACTGACACTGCTGACCCGGCGGGCAGTCGACGTCGGTGTCGCACGGATCGGGCGACGCGAATACGCACGCGCCGCTCAGACAGTACTCGTACAAGTCAGGGCAGTCGTCGTCGGCTTCGCACTGGCTGCCGGCGCACACGTTGTCGACACAGTCCCACTCGGCGAAGTCGGGGCACTCGTTGTCCTGGCCGCAGATGAACCGCGGCAGGCAGTTGCCGCCCGCGCACTGGAAGGCCCCGGCGCAGTCGGCGTCGCTCGCGCACGAAAACGGCTGGCAGGTGGCAAACGGGCCGAGATCCTCGCAGCGCTCGCCCGACGGGCAGTCGGCGTCGTCGTAGCAGCTCGGCGTCGCGATGCAGATACCGGGCCCGCAGAAGGTGCCGGGCGGGCAGGCGCCGGGACCGCCGCCGGGGCCGCCCCCGGGGCCGCCGCAGAAGATCAGGGCGCTGCACTCGCCGCCGATGCAGAACATGCCGGCCGGGCAGTCGAGATCGCCGCCGCAGTCGATCGCCGGGACGCACGCGAGCAGGAGCGGCGCGCACGTCTGCCCGTCGGGACAGGGAACGTCCGCGCAACTCGCGGGCGCGCAGTAGCCCCCGTCGCACAGCGTGCCGGGCGCACAGTCCGCGTCGACGTAGCAGTCGGCGACGAAGACGCACTCGCCGCCTTCGCAGTCGAAGCCGGCGGCGCAATCGCCGTCGCCTATGCACGCGCCGACGAAGACGCAGACGCCCGACTGGCACTCGTGGCCGGGCTCGCAGCCGGCGTCGTTGGCGCAATCGCCGATGGCGACGCACTCGGCCCCCTCGCAGGCGTGGCCGGGATCGCAGTCCGCGTTGGTCAGGCACTCGCCGGTCAGCACGCACGCGTCGTCGGCGCAAGAAAATCCCGTCTGGCAATCGTCCGAGTCGTCGCACTTTCCGACATAGGCGCACACGCCGTCCTGGCAGACGTGGTCCTCCCGACACTCGGCCGCCTCGCCGCAGCGCTCGAACTCCTTCTCGCTCTCGGCCTCCGCTTCGGCCTCCGCTTCTGATTCGGCGCCGCCGTCACCCCGCGGGCCCGCGTCGACGGGGGCCGAGGAGGCGCGATCGGCGCCGCAAGCCGCCACCCAAAAGACCAGCATGAGCTTTCGCATGGGCGCCATCTTACACCCGCTCGCGGCCCTTGCTCACCCGAAAGCCCGTCGATGTCCCGCCGCGATCCCGGCGCCTCCGTCGTCGCCTCGGTCATTGCCCCGCCGCACGCCGCGGACTACGATGAGCGCATGAGCTCGGGACCCGCTGCACGCGCGAAGGTAAGGCCTGAAGAATACTTGGCGATGGAGCGCGCGTCCGCCGAGCGCCACGAGTACTTCCAGGGCGACGTGTTCGCGATGGCCGGCGGCAGCCGTGCGCACAGCTTGATCGGCGCGAACATCGTCGTCGCGCTGAGCAACGCGCTGCGCGATCGGCCCTGCGAGGTCCACGGCTCCGACATGCGCGTGAAGATCGAGGCGACCGGGCTCTACACGTACCCCGACGCGACCGTCGTCTGCGGTCAGGCTCGCCTGGAAGACGCGGTCGGCGACACGCTGATGAACCCACTGGCGATCTTCGAAGTGCTCTCGGACTCGACGGAGAGCTACGACCGCGGGCGCAAGTTCGAGCAGTACCGCACCGTGCCGAGCCTCGCCGCGGTCGTGCTGGTCTCGCAGAAGCAGCCGCACGTGGAGCACTTCGCGCGCCAAACCGACGGCTCGTGGACGCTGCGCGAAGCGCGCGCCGGCCAGAACCTCCACCTGCCCGCGCTCGGGTGCGAAGTCGCCGTGGACGCGCTGTACCTGAAGGTCTTCGCCGAAGGCGCGACGCCGGGCTGAAGGCTCACGCGCGCGTGGAACCGGGTGCCCGCTTACAACTGCCGTCGCTCGTTCAGTCCAGCCAGTCGATGTCGCGCTCGGCGCGGTCGAAGTCTTGCGGCGTGTCGATTTCGCGCCAGCGGCCGTGGATGTCGACCGGCGTCAGCCGCTCGCCGCCGTCGGCCATGTGCTGCAGGAGGTCGCAGAGGTACGCCATGCGATAGCGCGGCGCATCGGCGAACGGTTCATCCTGCCGTTCGCGGTACGAGCGCGCGACCGCCAGGCCCGCTTCGCGCAGCCGCCACGCGCCATCCGCGCTCGCCTTCATGAGGCCGATGAACTCGCCGTGGGCGCCGTCCTGGCCCACGCACTTGCCCAACCGCAGGATCCGCCCGTCCTCCACGCGGCAAAGCTCCGCCTGCGCTATCGGGTGCGCGTCGCGACCTTCGTAGACGCGTGCCCAGTCGCGATCGACGACCAGGCAAAGGTCGCCGGGCGCCGCCACCAGCAGCGCAACGACGTCGGGCGCGAAGACGATGTCGCCGTAGCTCAGCAGCAGCTCGCCGCAAAGCTCGTCGGCGGCGCACAGCAGCGACGCGAGGATGTTGCTGGTGGCGAACTCGCGGTTCTCGACGATGCGCGCGCCGTCGAGCCGCACGCTGGCGGCCGCGTGGCCGCGCACGACGACGATGTCGTGCACGCCCGCCGCGCGAAACGCCCGCGCTTGGTGTTCGAGGATCGGCCGCCCGCACAAGGGCACCATGCACTTGGGGCGATCGACCGTGCGGTTGCCGAGGCGCTTGCCCATCCCGGCGGCCAGGACAATCGCCTTCACCGCGCCACCACCGACACCATGCGCAGAAGCGATCGCAAGAGCAGCAGCGCGTTCGCGGCGAGGTAGGCGAAGAAGAAGATCTCGACGCGCCCGAGCAGGCACACGATCAGTAGATAGCGCGGGTATTGGATGAGCCACTTGCCGACCCATGCGGCGACGGCGACCGGCCCGCCCTTGGGCGAGCGGCCCTCGTCGCGCGGCGGCGGCGCGGGGAAGCTCGGGCCCCGCATGAACTTGGTGAGGCTGAGGTTTGACGCCAGCATCACGAGGCCGATGACGCCGAGCAGCAGGTAGCGGCGGTCGCCGCGCTCGAGCCACAGCCGCACGCTCACCGCGCCGAGCACGAGCAACGCCTTGAGCTCGTCCATGAGGAAGTCGAGGTCGGCGCCGAGCGGCGAGGTCTCGCCGCGCATCCGCGCCAACTGCCCGTCGGCGCAGTCGAGCACGTAGGAGAGCTGGTAGAGGAGCCCGGCCAGCACGAGGCCGAGCCAGCCCGGCAGCGCCACGAACGCCGCCGCCGCCGCCGCCGCCGTCGCAAGCGACAGGATCGTCACCTGGTTCGGAGTCAGCGCCGTGCCCTTCAGCCAATAGACCAGCAGCGCCGCCGGAGGCCGCGACACCCACTCGGTCCAGAAATCGTCGACCGGCTTCTTCGACTGCCGGTAGATCGCGCGAACGTCGTCGAGCATGCCGCTTGTATGTGGACCGCTCATGTGGAGATCATGCCCGGCGGCGCGTGGACAGCAGCCCGTAGCCGAGGGCGAAGAGCAACGCCTCGCGAACCTGCTCCATCACCTCGGGCGTCACAGCGCCGACATAGGATCGCAGGCCGGCCCGAGTCACCGTGGCCACGTGGTCGAGGTTGATCGCCGACGGTCCCTTGAGCCCCGCTTCGGCGCCGACCACCACCTCGCTGGGAATGCCGCGAATCGTGGACGTCAGCGGCGCGATGGTCAAGGTGCTCATGTGGGCGATGATCTCGTTGCGGGTCAGCACCAGCACGGGGCGCCGGCGATCCGGCCTCGGAAACGCGAACTGCCAGATCTCGCCCCGAGCTACTTCGGCCATCGCTGCGCTCCGAGCACCGGCTCGAACTCGTCCGCCGTCACGGGCTTGGCCGCATAGCCCGCGCGGTGCCGGCGGACGGCCTCATCCAACCGCCGCCGCTCCAGCCAGAGCGCGAGCGCTTCCCGGACGACGCGCGAACGGGCCAGCCCGAACCGCTTTCGCTCGCGGTCGACCGCGCCGAGCAGCTCGTCGTCCAGCCGTAGGGTCACCAAGTTGGACATACGTTAATAATACGCGGTGTAGTACGAAGTGCAATACGGAGCGCGGGCCGTAGGTCGTCCGGCGGCGTGAATCCAGGCGCGGAATTTTCCGTCTCACCCGACGGTTTGCCCCCTTGACGAACGAGCACGGAGGCCTACGGTGAGAGCACGGAGGGAACGAATGCGTCGCTATGCCATCCTCGCGGCCGCGGCCGCGTTCGCCTGCTCGGCCGGCGCCAAGGCCGAGAAGAAGCTCGCGCCCCCTCAGCCGGCGGGAAATCCCGTGTGGAAGGAATCCGCCGCGCCGCCCGCGTCGTCGTTGCCCGAGTTCAACCCGCAGCAATCGCTCGCGCCGCTGGTCAAGAAGCTCAAGCCGACGGTGGTCAACATCAGCGCGAGGCGCGAGGCGCGTCGCGTGCAGCGGCGGTCGCACGGTCGGCGCCAGCCGCAGTTCGCACCGGGCGATCCGTTCGAGGAGTTCTTCGGCCACTTCTTCGGCGACCCGAGCGGCGGCGGCATGATGATCGAGCCGGAGCGCCAGAGCCTCGGCAGCGGCTTCATCCTGAACGGCGACGGCGTGGTGGTCACGAACAACCACGTGATCGATCGCGCCGACGAGGTGAAGGTCGTGCTCGACGACGGCCGCGAGTTTTCGGCCAAGGTCGTCGGCCGCGATCCGGAGACCGACGTGGCGCTCCTGCGCATGGAGGGCGCGCCCAAGGACCTGCCGACGGTGGTCCTCGGCGACTCCGACAAGCTCGAGGTCGGCGATTGGGTCATCGCCATCGGCAATCCCTTCCGCCTCGGACACACGGTCACGACCGGCATCGTCAGCGCGAAGGAGCGATCGATCGGCGCCGGCAAGTACGACGACTTCATCCAGACCGACGCGGCGATCAACCCGGGCAACTCGGGCGGGCCGCTCTTCAACCTGCGCGGCGAGGTCGTCGGCATCAACGCGGCGATCCTCAACCCGACCGGCATGCAGTCGAACATCGGCATCGGCTTCGCCATCCCGTCAAACCTCGCCAAGTCGGTGATGGAGCCGATCCTCGCCGGCGGCCACGTCGTGCGCGGCTACCTCGGCGTCGACATCCAGCCCGTCACGGAGGAACTGGCAAAGGCGCTGGGGCTGGCGCGCCCCGAAGGCGCGCTGGTCGCGCAGGTGCGCGAGGGAAGCCCGGCGCAAAAGGCGGGGCTCAGGGACGGCGACGTGGTGCTCGCGGTGGGGGGCAAGCACATCGCCAAGCTGGGCGACCTGCCCAAATACGTCGGAACGGCGCGGCCCGGCAGCGGGGCGAAGCTGACGATCTTTCGCGAAAAGGCGCGCCGCGAGCTCGACGTCGTCATCGGCGAGATGCCCGGCCAAGGCGGCGCGCAGGGCCTTGCTATCGACGCGACGCCGGGAAAGTCTTCGTCCCAGGCGGGCGATCCGCTGGGGCTCGCCCGGCTCGAGGGCGTGTCCAAGTACGGCGGCGGCGTCGAGGTCCTTGCCCTCGACGAGGACGGCCCCGCGGCAGGCGCGCTCTCGGAGGGCGACGTCGTCGTGGCCGTCAACCAACAGCGCGTGCGAAGTCTTGCCGAATACTCCCGTGCGGTCGCAACGATCCGCAGCGGCCAGAACGTCCTGCTCAAGATCGTTCGCGACGATTCGCCTCTTTTCATCGTGATTCAAGCTAGATAGTTCCCCGATAACGACGCCGTACCCCGCGGCTCTTGACAGGGTCCGCGCGATGCTTAACTTCCCGCCCGAAAACAAGGATCCACCCGAAAGAGGAGAAAACATGAAGATTCGACCACTTTACGACCGGATTCTGGTCAAGCGCCTCAAGGAGCAGGAAGTCACCAAGGGCGGCATCGTCATCCCCGACACGGCGAAAGAGAAGCCCGTCGAGGCCGAGGTGGTCGCCGTCGGCAGCGGTCGCGTGCTCGACGACGGCAAGCTTCGCAAGCTCGAGGTCAAGGCCGGCGACCGCGTGCTGTTCGCGAAATACTCCGGCTCCGAAGTGAAGCTGAACGACGTGGACCATCTCATTCTCCGCGAGGAAGACATCCTCGCGGTCGTCGAATAACGAGAGGAGACGAAAAGCCATGGCAGCAAAAGAGATCATCTACAATCAGAGGGCTCGCGCCGAGATCGCGCGCGGCATGAACATTCTCGCCGACGCGGTCAAGGTGACGCTCGGGCCTCGCGGCCGCAACGTCATCCTCGAAAAGTCCTGGGGCTCGCCCACCGTCACCAAGGACGGCGTGACGGTCGCCAAGGAGATCGAGCTCGAAGACCGGTTCGCCAACATGGGCGCGCAGATGGTGAAGGAGGTCGCCTCGAAGACCTCCGACGTCGCCGGTGACGGCACGACCACCGCGACCGTGCTCGCGCAGGCCATCTATAACCACGGCTCGAAGATGGTCGCCGCCGGCGCCAACGCGATGGACGTCAAGCGCGGTCTCGACCGCGCCTGCGAGACCGTCGTGGAGGAGCTCAAGAAGATCAAGAAGGAGTGCAAGGGCAAGGACGAGATCGCGCAGGTCGGCACGATCAGCGCGAACGGCGACAAGATCCTCGGCGACCTCATCGCCGAGGCGATGGACAAGGTCGGCAAGGAAGGCGTCATCACCGTCGAGGAATCCAAGACGATGGAAACGACGCTCGATGTGGTCGAGGGCATGCGGTTCGACCGCGGCTACCTCTCGCCCTACTTCGTGACCGACGCGGAGCGCATGGAGGTCGTGCTGGAGGACTGCTACATCCTCACGCACGAGAAGAAGATCTCGACGATGAAGGATCTCCTGCCGCTGCTCGAGCAGGTGGCCAAGGCCGGGAAACCGCTGCTGCTGATCGCGGAAGAGGTCGACGGCGAGGCGCTGGCGACGCTGGTCGTGAACAAGCTGCGCGGAACGCTCTCGACCTGCGGCGTCAAGGCGCCGGGCTTCGGCGATCGCCGCAAGGAGATGCTCAAGGACATCTCGGTCCTGACGGGCGGGCAGGCCATCACCGAGGATCTCGGGCTCAAGCTGGAGAACCTCACGCTCAAGGACCTCGGCCGCGCCAAGCGTATCGTCGTCGACAAGGACAACACGACGATTGTCGACGGCGCCGGCAAGAAGACCGAGATCGAGGCGCGCGTGCGCCAGATCCGCCAGCAGATCGAGGACACGACGTCCGACTACGACCGCGAGAAGCTGCAGGAGCGGCTCGCGAAGCTCGTCGGCGGCGTCGCGGTCATCAAGGTCGGCGCGCCCACCGAGAGCTCGATGAAGGAGAAGAAGGCGCGCCTCGACGATGCGGTGCATGCGACCAAGGCGGCCGTCGAGGAGGGTGTCGTCCCGGGCGGCGGCATCACGTACCTGCGCTGCCTGCCGGCGCTCGAGAAGCTCAAGCTCGAAGGCGACCAGCAGCTCGGCGTGAACATCCTGCGCAAGGCG
>JBBTFH010000258.1:0-9808 GCA_038041915.1 Myxococcota bacterium | reverse complement strand
GACGGCGGCGCCACGTTCGAGCGCGCGGGCGAGTATCCCAGCGACGACGGCTACTCGGGCGACGTGGCGCTGGCCGCGACCGACGAGGGCGACGCCTACCTCGTGTGGATCGACTACTACGGCCGCCCGGAGGCGGTCTCCGACCTCTACGCGGTCGCCACGCACGACCACGGCGAGAGCTGGGGCGAGCCGGTGCGCGTCGCCGAAGGCGACGACGAGCTCCTCGTCGACCGCCCGTGGGTGGCCGTCGGCCCCGACGGCACGGTCCACGTCAAGTGGATGTCTTACGTGTACAACGGGACCTACGAAGAGATGTGGATCGGCTACACGCGCTCCGGCGACGGCGGCGTGACGTTCGACCCGCCCGACGCGTTCGACGTCTCGGACCTCGCGAACTACGACGACTACACCTACTCGAACTACGCGCTGGCGGTCGCGGCCGACGGCGACGTGCTCGTGTCCGAGCAATTCCTCGAGTACGAGAGCGGCAACTCGTTAGCCTCGTCGGTGCGCCTCGGCCGTCTCGAGGGCGACGAGTTCGACAGCGACGAGATCGCCGAGACGTACTACTCGCGAGACCTGAAGCTGAACGCCTACCCTATGGCCGCGGCGGCGCCGACGGGGCGTGTCTGCTTCGCGTACCTCGACGCGCTCGAGCGCGACATCGATCTATACGTGGCGGTCGCCGACGACGGCGAGGACTTCGACCCGCCCGAGACGTTCGAGAGCGGCGTCGGGTCCACGCAAGCGCTGCCCTGGATCGCGGCGGACGCCGACGGCCGGTGCCACCTCATCTGGCTCGACAACCGTTCGGGCGACTGGGAGGTCTGGGCGGCGACCGTCCGGCCCGACGGCACGCGCTCGCCCATCGAGCGCGTCTCGGACGCGAGCTTCACCGAGGACGGATCCCCTGAGCAATGGCTGGGCGACATGAACTCGATCGCCGTGGGCGGCTCGATGCGCTACGCGGTGTGGACCGACACGCGCGAAGGCGAGTCGGCGATCTACTTCTCGACGTCGCCGATCGAAGGGCCGTAGAACGCCTACGAGCCCTGGAGTGCGCGGACCTCGGCGTCGGTGTGGCGCAGGCGCAAGGCCAGCGCGCGAGCGATGCGCGCGAAGATCTTCGCGCCTTCGACGGGATGGGCGTGCGACACGGCGTCGAAGCGGGCGCGCGAGAGCACGTAGAGGTCCGTCGGCGCGACCGCGACGGCGTCGGCGGAGCGGCCGCCCCGGTCGAGGAACGCCATCTCGCCGAAGTAGTCGCCGCGGCCGAACGAGGCGAGGTGGTGGCCCGTCCGAGCGTCGAGCGGCAGCACGATGCGCACCTTGCCGCGCCGGATCAGGAACATCTCGTCCCCGGCGTCGCCCGTCGCGAACAGCTTCTCTCCGGCGGCGCACGAGCGCTCCCGCACGCCCTCACGCACGGCCGCGAGCGTGTCGGCCTCGAACTCGCGCAGCAGATCGATCTCGTGGAGCTCGAGCACCTTCTCCTCGTCCGGCGGCCCCGGTCGCGCCTCGGCCAGCAGCCGCTCCTCCACCCACTCGAGCGCCTCGTCGAGCTCGCCGAAGAAGCGCGTGCCCGAGCTCTTTCCCACCCCCAGGTGTTCGAAGTAGGAGTGCAGGTCCTGGCCGGTCGGAAGGTCGCGCGGGAGGCCCGCGAACAGCAGGTGCCCTCCGCGCTCCGACAGGCGCGCCGCGATCTGCTCGAGCATGTGCGCCGCGGTGTAGTCGACCGACTGCACGCGCTTCATGTCCAGGATGATGTAGCGCCGCACCTTCAGGTCGTCGTCGAGCTCGGTCAGGAGTTGGTCCGTCGTGCCGAAGAACAGACTGCCCTGCAGCTCGCAGATGTCGGTCTGGATGCCTTCGCGCTCGAGGATCGCCATCTCCTCGGGCAAGCGCCGCTGCTTGGAGAACATTCGGCTGCCGAGCGTCTCGCGCCTGACGACGGACGCGCGCATCTGCTCCCTCACGAACAGCAGGATCGCCAGGCCAAACCCGACGCCGGAGGCGGCGATGAGGCTGACGCCCACGGCGACGGCCACCACCGCGGCGATCACCGCGAAGTCGAGCAGCGTCGCGCGGTGCCGGGCGAGATGGAAGCTCGAGCGGTCGAACATCCGCCACGCCACGACCAGCAGGATGCCGGCCAGCGCCGCGACGGGAATCCACGCGATCAGCCGGCCGAGCAGCACGATCGTCGCGAGCGAGAAGACGCCCACCAGCACGCCCGAGAGCCGCGTCCGACCGCCGCTGCTCACGTTGACCAGCGTCGCGCCCATCTGACCGGCGCCGGGAACGCCGCCCGCCAGCGCCGAGGCGAAGTTGCCGAGACCCTGCGCGCACAGCACGCGGTTCGAATCGTGACGCGTGCGCGTGAGCGCGTCGACGATCACGCAGGTCTTGAGCGTGTCGATGGACAGCAGCGCCGAGAGCGTGAGCGCCGGCACGATGAGCGCGGCGAGATCGCCGGGGCCGACGCGTCCGAGCGCGGCTCCCCTCTGGGCGAGTCCGGCCAGCAGCGACCCGCCTCCGCCTCCCACGGGTCCGATCACGAACGCGTTGCCGTCGAGGCGGAGCAGCTCCGGCCGCAGCAGCCCCGCGCCGAAGTACGTCGCGACACCGGCCGCCAGGCCGATGATGGGCGCGGGCACGGCCTTGGTGAGGCGCGGCGCGAGCCCGGTCGCGGCCATCGTGACCACGCCGACGGCCACGCTGGTCGCCTGCCAGGCCCCGGGCGACGCGAGGCTCTCCCAGAAATGGGCGCCGGACGGCAGTCCCAGCAGTCCCGGGAACTGCTTGAGGAGGATGAGGACCGCGACGCCGCTCAGATACCCCGAGACGACGGGGTACGGGATGTACTTGATGATCCGCCCCCCGCCGAGCAGGCCGTACGCCAGTTGGAGCAGCCCGGACAGCGCCGCCACCAGCACCATGATCCCGAGCGCGCTGGTGGCGTCACCCGACTTGACCAGCTCGGCAGCCAGCGCCCCCATGACCGCGGCGGCCGGCGCGCACGGCGTCGTGACCAGCCGCTGGGATCCGCCCAGCAGCGGGCTGACGATCCCCAGCACCGTCGCGCCGATCATGCCCGCCAGCGCGCCCTCGGCGGCGTAGCCGGCGCCGAGCGGCGCGAAGATCGTGACGCCGAAGGCGATCGCGGAGGGCACGGCCACGAGCATCGCGGCCAGACCGCCCCACACGTCGCCGACGAGCTCTTCTCGGCTCGGCAGCTTCATCGTCACGCCATCCTCCGCAACTGCGAGGACTTCAGCGACCAGACGATCCGCGCGCCGCCGGCCCGGGGCTTGCGCGAGAACTCGAGCAGGCACGCCTGCCCCTTGCGCAGCTCGACCACGGGGCGCGGCAGGCCCGCGGTCAGGTAGCCGACCAGCCGCCCGAGGTCGGGCTCGTGCCCGACGACGGCGATCGTCGCCGACGGCCGGCGCGCCCGGAGCCACGCGAGCAGCGCCGCCGGCGCCCGCCCAGGCAAGAGCGCCGGCTGCACGACCGTGCGAACGTCGCCCCACGCCGCGCGGACAATCTCGGCCGTCTGCACGGCGCGTGCGAGCGGGCTCGCGGCCAGCAGGTCGATGCGGCCCGCAACCCTGCGCAGGCCGCGCGCCGCCGCGCGCATCTTGCGCCGCCCCTCGATCGTCAGGGGCCTGAGCGCGTCGGGCTCGCCGGTGCGCGCGAAGCTCTCGCGGTCCTCGGCTACCGCGTGACGGATGACGAGCAGCTTCACGCCGTCCCTCCGCGCGCCGAGCGCGCGTGGCGTCGTTCCTGCTGCCGGTCGCGGCCGCGCACGGGCGCCCGCGTCATCGCCCCGCCAGGGTCGTGTGGAGGTAGCGGCGCCGCGCCAGGTCCTCGAACAGCGACTGTGATCGCAGCGCGGGCGCGCCGGGCGACCGCTGGCTGCGCGCGTACGTGCCGTCGGGGAGCAGCGTCCAGGACTTCACGTTGTCGGCGAGCCCCGCGGCCAGCACCACGTCGCGCACGTAGCGCTTGAGCGCGACGTCCTTGACGGGGAACGCGATTTCGTAGCGGGAGTAGAAATTGCGCGGCATCCAGTCGGCGCTCGACAGATAGACCCGCTCCGCGCCGCCGGCGCGGAAGTAGTAGGCGCGGCTGTGCTCGAGAAACCGGTCGATGACGCTGACGACGCGGATGTTCTCGCTCATGCCCTGGATGCCGGGGATGAGGCAGCAGCTCCCGCGTACGATCAGGTCCACGCGCACGCCCGCGCAGGAGGCCTCGTAGAGGGCCTCGGCGATGTCCGGGTCGACCAGCGCGTTCATCTTGGCGGCGATGCGGCCCTGCCCTCCCGAGCGCTGGATGCGCGTCTCCTCGCGGATCAGGCGCAGCGTCTGCTGGTGCAGGTTCCCGGGCGCGACCAGCAGCTCGCGGAAGACCGGATGCCGGATCTGGCCCGACAGGGCCGCGAAGTAGGTCGCCACGTCGTGCGCCAGCTCCCGATCGCACGTGAGCAGCCCCAGGTCGGTATACTGGCGCGCGGTCACCGGGTGGTAGTTGCCCGTGGCGAGGTGAACGTACGTCGCCTCGCCCTCCTCCTCGAGGCGCACCACCAGCGTCGCCTTGCCGTGCGCCTTGTGCGTCCCCAGCGGGCGGACGACCTCGACGCCGGCGGCGCGCAACTGCTCCGCCCAGCGCACGTTGTTCAGCTCGTCGAACCGGGCCTTGATCTCGATGCAGGCCGTCACCTGCTTGCCGCGGCGCGCGGCCTGCGTCAGGGCGTTCATCACGGGCGAGTCGCGCGTCGTGCGATACATCGCGTGGTAGATGCGCGTGACCTGCGGGTCCGCCGCGGCCTCCGCCAGGAACCGTTCGACGGCGGCGAATGAGTCGTACGGGTGGTGCAGGAGCACGTCGCGGCCGCGCACGGCGGCAAAGACGCTCGGCGCGCGCCGCAGGGCCGCCGGCACGACCGGGCGAATCGGCACGTAGCGCAGGCGCCGGGCCGACCGCAGGCCGTGCAGGCGGGCCAGCGTCCGCAGGTCGAGCGGCAGCGCGAAGCGGTAGAGGCCCCCCGACTCGAGACCGAAGGACGTGGCCAGCAGCAGCGCGCCCTCGGAGTAAGACGGCGCGTCGACCTCCAGGCGCACCACCTTGGCGCGCCGGCGCCGGTGCACGGCCTCCACGATCTGCTCCTCCAGCGTGTCCTCGTCGTCGGGCCGGTAGCGCAGGTCGGCGTCGCGGATCAGCTTGAACGGGAAGGCCTCGATGACCTCACGGTCGGGGAACACCCGCGCGGCGCTCGCCGCCAGCCACCGCTCGATCAGCGCGTAGCGCCGCGTGCGGCCCTCGGGCGGCAGCTCCAGCAGCCGGCTCTCGCGCGCCTCGAGCGTGACGATGGCGTACTCGCCCGGGAAGCGCACGAACACGTGGATGCGCTCGCTCGCCAGGCGCGGTGGGCTCTGCGTCGAACGGCGCATGCAGATACTCATCGGCGGGAGGCGGGCCTGAATCTGGGCGTCCAGCCGCGCGTCCCGCCGGCCGCCGAAGTCCACCAGGATGCGGATGCCCCGCTCGCCGAGCGCCGCGATAATGTCGCCGAGCACCACCGCCTGCCGCGCCTTTTGCCGCAGCACGTGCTCGCGGATCTGCGTGATCAGCTCGCCCACCGGCAGGCCCCCCGGGAGGCGAAAGCCCGGGTCGCGCCGCGCCAGCCGGGCCAGGCCCGCCACGCGGACCATGAAGAACTCATCCAGGTTCGAGCTGACGATGGTGACGAACCGCAGCCGCTCGAGTGGCGGCACGGTCGGATCCGCGGCCTCGGCCAGCACGCGGTCGTTGAAGTTCAGCCAGGCGAGATCGCGGTTGAGCAGCCGGTCCCGGGGACGCACGCGTGGCCGCGGGGGGCGCACCCCTCGCGGCGAGCGGTCCAGGCGCACGTGGAAGGGCGCGAACTCCTCGCCAAGGATCTCGGGCATCGGCGCGGCCGCCTACAGGCGCAACCCGCCGGCAGGTCCGTCGGCACGCTTGAGCGCCGCCTCGACGGTCTCGGCCACGGTGCGCATCACCTTGACGCGCGACCAGAGCTTGTCCTCGGCCTCCACCACGGTCCAGGGCGCCTCGCGGGTCGACGATTCGAGCAGCATGTCCGCCACCGCGTCGCGGTACTGCGGCCACTTCTCGCGGTTGCGCCAGTCCTCGGCCGTGATCTTGTGGCGCTTGTGCTCCAGGCGCTCGCGCTCGCGGAAGCGGCGGAGCTGCTCCTTGAGGCCGGTGTGCAGCCAGAACTTGAGGAGCACCGCGCCCGAGCGGAGGATCTGGCTCTCGAAGTCGCGGATCTCCCCGTAGGCGCGTCCCCACTCTTCCGGGCGGCAGAAGCCCTCGACCCGCTCGACCAGCACGCGCCCGTACCAGGAGCGGTCGAAGATGGCCCAGTGACCGGCCTTGGGCAGGTGCCGCCAGAAACGCCACAGGTAGTGCCGCGTCTTCTCGTCGCCCTCGGGCGCGGCCACCGGGATGGCCGTGTAGCCGCGCGGATCGAGCGCGCGCGCCAGCCGGCGGATGGCCCCGCCCTTGCCGGCCGCGTCCATGCCTTCGAACACCACCACGACCGGAAGGCGCTTGAGGTAGCAGTCGTGGCCGAGGCGGTGGATCTTCTCGGTCAGCGTGTCCATCTCCGCCTGGTACTTGTCGGGGCGCAGCTTCACGCGCAGGTTCAGTCCGTCGATAGGGCTGGCGCCGGCGGTGATGCGGCCGCTCGATCCGGGGGCGGCCTTGGGCGCGGGCGGCGCGGCGGCCTTGGGCGCGGGCGGCGGCGCCGAGGCCGCCTTGGCCGCCAGCGCGCGCTCGAACGCGTCACACACGTGCCGGACGATCTTGAGCCGCCGGAACCGCCGGTCTCCCGCCTCGACGACGGTCCAGGGAGCGATGGGCGTGTTCGTGTGTGTGAGCGCCGCCTCGCCGGCCGCAAGCCAGTCGTCGTAGTGCTTGAGCTGCCGGCGCGCCACACGGTTGACGCGGAAGGCGAACGTCGGATCCTTCTCCCAGCGGCGCAGGCGGCTCTTCTGCTCGCGCCGGGTGATGTGCAGCCAGAACTTGACGACGAGCGTGCCGTCCTCCGCGAGAAGCCGCTCGAAGGAGTTGACGGCGTCGAGCGCCCGCAGGAAGCGCTTGCGACTCAGTTCGCCCTCGACGCGCGCCTCGATGAGCTGCCGGTACCAGGCCTCCTCGAACACGCCGACCTGGCCGCGGCCGGGCAGGCGCAGCCAGTAGCGCCACAGGAACGGCCGCATCCACTCGTCTTCCGTCGGTGCGAAGAACGACTGGACGCGCGTGCTGCGCGGATCGAGCCGCGCGAGCAGCGTGTTGATGGCGTCGCCCTTGCCTGCGCCCTCCCACCCGTCGAGCACGAGCAGCACGGGGATGCGCGCCTCGTGGATGGCCCGACCGAGCGTCTGGAGCCGGATCATCAGCGGCTCCATCTCGGCCTCGTACTTGCGCTTGTCGATCGCGATGTCGGTCTTGAGTTCGGTCAGCACGGCGCACCACCTTCGGCTGTTCGGTGCCGCTCAGAGGACGTGGATCAGGTCCGCGGAAGGATGCTCCGGGTCTTGACGCGAATCAAGCCGCCCCCGCAAGGGGCCCAGGCTCGCCCAAAGGTCGGCGGGCGACCGCGCCGCGTCCGCCGGCCGCACGGCGAATTTTGGACTGACCAAAGTAGGAGAGCGCCGCACCTCGCCCTACTTGTAAAATCATGGTGTCCCGTGGGCTTGCCGCGATCGGCGCCGCGGACGCGCGCGATCGAAAAGGGGGTCCTGCTACGCCCTGATGAAGCTCGCCCGCCGCGCTTCGGCGGTGCAGGCGGCGACGTCGTCTATGGCGAGGATGCCCTCGCGGAGCAGCAGCTCGTACTCCTGCCGCAGGTGCGTCATCAGGAGGTAGGGCCCGTCGGTGTTGATGGTGAAGCGCACGCCGGCGGCGCGCAGGCGCGCGATCGTCGCGCCGAGCTCCGCGACGTCGGCGACCGCGCGCGTGCGCAGGTTCGAGGACGGGCAAAGCTCGAGCACCGTGCCGCGCTCGGCCAGCGCGGCGAGCGCGAGCGGCGAGTCGACGGCGCGGATGCCGTGGCCGAGCCGGTCGGGGCGCAGCTCGCGCAGCACCGCGAGCACGCCCTCGGCGCCGGTCTCGCGCGTCTCGCCGCAGTGCACGGTCGTGCCCAGGCCCTCGGCGCGCGCCCGCGCGAAGATGCGCGCGTAGCGGGGCGCGTCCGCGCCGGTTTCCGGCCGCGAATGCTCCGTCCCCGCGAGGTCGATTCCGACGACGCCGCGGTCGCGGTACTTGATCGCCTTGTCGAGGATGATCTCGTTTAACGCCACGTCGAACTCGCGCGCCAGGCAGAAGATCAGCCCCGCGCGGCAGCCGTACTCGAGGCACGCGCGATCCATCCCGCGCAGCGCCGCGTGGATGATGTGGTCGAGATCGCGCTCGCCGCCGAGGTTGCGCTTCATCGGGTTGAAGCGCAGCTCGATCTGCGTGACGCGGCTCGAGCGGTACTCCTTGCCGATGATCTCGTAGACGGAGCGCTCGATCGCCGCGGGCGACGACTGGATCTTCTCCGTCCACGTGTGGAGGATCGCGATGTAATCGTCGAGCGAGCGGACGTGCCGCGGATCGGCCGTCACCAGCTCGCGAAACTCCCAGAAGCTCTTGACCGGCAGCTTGAAGCCCTGCTGGTGGGCTATCGACCAGAGGATGTGTGGCGCGACGGCGGCTCCCACGTGGATGTGGAGGTCGCAAAGCTCGAGATCGAAGGGGATCAGGGCGTGCCGCGGTGGCGGTTGAGCAGGGCCTTGAACTCCTGGCCGGGCGTGAAGGTGATCGTCATCGCCGCCGGGATCATGATCTCCTGGCCGTTCTGCGGGTTGCGCCCACGGCGCTCCTTGCGGCGCGTCTTGGTGAACGTGCCGAACCCCGGGTAGGTGAACTTGGGCGTGTGGTGCCGCTTGATCTTGGTGCGCAAGAAGTACGCGCCGAGCTCGCCGAAGAGCGACTCGACGATGGTCGTCACCGTCTTCTTGTGCAGGTGCGGCGGTAGTCCCTTGATGCGGTAGATGCGCTCGATCAGCTCGGCTTTGGTCAGCTTGGTCATGACGCTCCCGCGAAAGACGGGCGGAACTTAGTCGCCGCGATCCGGAGTGTCAAGACGAACGGCGCGTCACGGCGATTTCCCCAGGGCCACTACGCCAACTGACGTACGTCGCCGGCAAGCTCGCCGTGGTCACGGACTTCCGCGGCGAGGCGCTGGTCTTCACCTACTTCGCGGACACCGCACCACCGACGCCAACGGCGATCTCTTGGAGCAGAAATGGCTCGACCCGGCGGGCCTGGTCGTCCGCCGCCAGGCGATGACCTACGGCGCCGACGGGCGCGTCTTTCAGCGCGAAAACCCCGTCGACGCGACCAAGGTCAAGGAGTACACGCGCGACGGCCTGGGCTCGCTCACGAAGACCTTGTTCGAGGACAACCCGACCGCGGGCTCGCGCACCGACCAAGGCTACGACGCCATAGAACGGCAGACGCTGCTGCGCCGCTACACCGCGCTCGGCCGCATGACGGTGAAAGAAGTCGGCGGGGCCACCTGCCTGCGCGTGCCCGCCGTGGCCGGCCCGGACCAGTTCCTCTTCTACGACGCGACACCCGCCGGCGAGACCTGTCCCGTCGCCGGCGGTTGCACCAACCCGCGCGGCCGGCTGGTGCTGGCGAAGTACGAAGCGGACTGCCTACGACAAGAACTCGAACATGACGCAAGTGACCTACCCGTCGACGGCGGCGG